>NZ_JBIWKB010000083.1:0-33427 GCF_044765425.1 Streptomyces sp. NPDC102462
GCCTGTGGAGCGCCGGTAAGACGGGCACACGTGCCCGCACAGCGCGGTGAAGCAGGAAGCCCCCGGAAGGGTCAGACGACCCAGGCCGGAATCCCTGGACTTTAGGCCAGGGAGCACGTCAAACCCGTACGGGTCAGCACGACGAGCCGGCCGTGTGGCCCGCCGGTGCAATGGAGCCGTGACCGCGCCCCCGCACGACTGCCTCGCGCGCAACGAATGGATCTGCGGTGCGTATCTGAGCACCCGGCGCCACATCCTGCTCGACGCCGTGGTCCAGCATGTGTGGCTGACCTCCCTCTCGGTGCTGATCGGCCTCGCGGTCGCCGTCCCGCTGGCCGTGCTCGCCCGCCGCTGGGCATGGGCCGCCGGGCCCGTCCTCGGGGTCACGACGATCCTTTACACGATTCCGTCCCTGGCCATGTTCTCCCTGCTCCTGCCCCTGTACGGGCTCTCCGCCGGCCTCGTCGTCGCCGGGCTCGTGCTCTACTCGCTGACCCTGCTCGTCCGCAACATCCTCGCCGGGCTGCGGGCCGTCCCCGAGGAGACCCGGCAGGCCGCGCGAGGCATGGGCTACGGCCCGATCCGCCTGCTGCTCACCGTCGAGCTGCCGCTCGCCCTGCCCGCCGCCATGGCCGGACTGCGCATCGCCGCGGTCTCCGCGGTCTCCCTGGTGACCATCGGCGTGATCGTCGGTTTCGGAGGGCTCGGCAATCTCATCTACGCGGGAATGAACACCTACTTCAAGGCGCAGGTGCTGACGGCGTCGGTGCTGTGCGTGCTGATCGCTGTCGCGGCCGATCTGCTGCTGCTCGGCGTGCAGTGGCTGATCACTCCCTGGGCGCGGGCGGCCCGCGCATGACGACCCTCACCGCCACCTGGCACTGGCTCGCCGACCCGGCGCACTGGACGGGCGAGGACGGCATCCGGCACCGGCTGCTGCAACACCTCGTGCTGACCGTCGTCTGCCTGGCCGTCAGCTGCGCCGTCGCGCTGCCCGTCGCCCTGGTCCTCGGCCACCTCGGCAAGGGCGGTGTCCTCGCGGTGAACATCTCCAACGCCGGCCGGGCCGTGCCCACGTTCGCCGTGCTGGTCCTGCTGCTGCTCACCCCGGTCGGCCGCTGGGGGGAGGGGCCCACCGTGCTGGCCCTGGTGCTGTTCGCCGTGCCGCCGCTGCTCACCAACGCGTACGTCGGCATGCGTGAGGTCGACCGCGGTGTCGTGCGGGCGGCGCGGGGGATGGGGATGACCGGGCGTCAGCTGCTGTTCCGGGTGGAGCTGCCGCTCGCCCTGCCGATGGTCCTGGGCGGCGTGCGGATCGCCGCCGTCCAGCTCGTCGCCACCGCGACCATCGCCGCGCTGGCGGGCGGGGGCGGTCTCGGCCGCATCATCACGGCGGGCTTCAACCTCGCCAGCACCCCGCAGGTGGTGGCCGGAGCGGTCCTGGTGGCCGTCTTCGCCCTGCTCGTCGAGGCCGTCTTCGAAACCGCCGAACGCCTGTCCCCACGCCGGCTGAGACCACCCCGATGACCCCGACCCGGCCGGCGTCCCCAGCCGACCCCGAGCCACGGCACGACGGGAGACGAGGGGAGACGCGGGATGCGGGAGGCGCAGGAGATGTGGGAGACGGGGGAAGCGGAGGAGACGTGGGAGACCCGGAGATGCGGGAAGTCGGAGATCGGGAGACATGCGAGATGTGAGAGACCGGGGGAGCGTAGGAGACGGGGGAGACGCATGCTCGGCGGATCAACGACGACGCCGGGCTCCGCCTCCCCCGCTCGCCCGCAGGCGACCTCGCCGGACGGCAGGCCGCGATAGGCCGGCGGGTCGGCAGGCTACGGCGGACCGATGGGAGGCGGCGGTCGGTGGGAGGCGGCGGACCGGTGGGAGGCGGCGGGTTGGTGGGGCGTGTGGGTCGGCAGGCTGTGCCGGTCGGCAGGTCGCGGTGGGGAGTGGGCGTGGCGGGTCGGCAGGCTGTGGTGGGTCAGCAGGCTGCGGTGGGCCGGTTGGTGTTGGTGGGCTGGTGGGGTGTGGTGGTTCGGCATGCCGTGGCGGGGCGGCAGGCTGGGGCGGATCGATGGGACGCGGCGGGTCGGCAGGATGCGCTGGTCGGCAGGCTGTGCCGGTCGGCTGGCCGTGGCGGGGTCGGCAGGCCGTGGGGGGCAGGCCGTGGGGCGGCAGGGGGAATGAGGCGTGAGTGACAGGTCGGGTGTGGCGTGGTGTTGGGGGGTCCTGGGTCGGTGGCGTACGCGGAGCGGCCGGGGCGTTGCCGGTCCGTGGCGTGGGGCGCGGGCGCAGGACGGGCCGGCTCAGGGGTCCCGGCCCCCGGCCCTGTCCGGCAGGGCGGCCGCGCCCCGCCGCTCGTCCGCGCTGCTTCGGCTGCTCGGCGTCGCCCGGTCGGTTCGGGCCGACGTCGGTGTCACGGCGGTCGGTCGTGCGGGCGTGGTGGCCGCGGGGACCGCCGGGCGGCGGTACGGGCGGTTGCCGGTTCGCGGTCCCGGGTGGCCGTGGGGTCGGCGGGGTGCCGCTGCCCGTCGGCGTCCGTGCGGTGCGCGGTGGGCCAGGGCGCTCTCGGCCGGTGCGGCCCTCGTGGCGGCCGCGTCGCTCCTGCTCACCGGGTGTGTCACCGGGCCCTCCCTGGAGAACCGCGGCGCGGTCACCGCCTCGCCCGGCGACAGCCGGCGGCTGACCATCGGATCGGCCGGCTTCACCGAGAGCGATCTGCTCGCGCAGATGTACGCGCTGCTGCTGAACCGGGCCGGCTACCGCACGTCCATCCTCACGGTCGCCAACCGCGAACTGTACGAACCCGCCCTGGAATCCGGCCAGATCGACGTCGTACCGGAGTACGCGGCCACCTTCGCCGACTGGCTGGCCGCCAAGGCCGACGGCCCGCAGGCGGCACCGGCCGGCTCGCCCGACCTGGCCGCCACCATGACCGCCCTGCGCCGGCTCGCCACGCCCCGCGGCCTCACCGTCCTGGACCCCGGTCGGGCGGTCGACCAGAACGCCTTCGCGGTGGCCCGCTCGTACGCCCGCGAGCACCGGCTCCGAACGCTCAGCGACCTCGGCGCGTCGGGGCTCGGGGTGCGGCTCGCCACGGGCGACGAGTGCGTACGGCGGCCGTACTGCGCACCGGGGCTGAGGAAGACCTACGGCATCGATGTCATCGGCGTCGACCCCAAGGGCGTCGGCACCACTCAGGCCAAGCGGGCCGTGCAGAGCGGTCGGGACCAGATGGTGCTCACCACCACCACGGACGCCACCCTCGACCAGTTCGGGCTGGTACTGCTCGCCGACGACAAGCACCTGCAGAACGCCGACTACGTCGTCCCCGTGGTCAACCGCGCCCGCGCGGGCGGTGCGGGCGTCACCACGGCGCTCGGCAGGCTCAACGACGTCCTCACCACGGCGGACCTGGCCGCCATGAACGAACAGGTGGACAGCTGGCGCCGACTGCCCGCGGACGTGGCCCGAACCTATCTGCGCGACAAGCACCTGCTGAAGTAGCCCCCCACCCCACCGGACCCCCTCGGCCGCGCGCCCCGCCCACGCCCCCGACCGGCCGTGGCGCGAGCGGTCAGGCGTCCGCCACCGAGTCGAAGGGCACCTGGCGGCGCGGTACGCCGCGGGCGTCCGCGTCCACCGAGCGGCGCAGCGCCTCGTGCAGCTTGGCCGGGGTCAGCACCCCGAGGAAACGCGCGCCGTCGAGCACCGCGACCCACCCGGCGTCGTACTGCAGCATCACCCCGAACGCCTGCTTCAGCGGCGCCCCCACCGGCACCCAGGCCGTCATCCGGTGCGCGAGCCGGCCGACGGGCCCGCCCGCCGCGAGCCCGTCGATGCCCACCCAGCCGTGCAGGTCGCCGTGCGCGTCCAGGACGACGGCCCAGCGCGCCCCCTCGGCCCGCAGCCGCTCCCGGGCGCGTTCGGCGGGCTCGTCGAGGCGGGCCACGGGCGGCTGCTCCAGGTCGTCCGGTTCGATCGCGGTGACCGACAGCCGCTTCAGCCCCCGGTCGGCGCCGACGAACGAGGCCACGTAGTCGGTCGCGGGCGTGCCCAGCACCGCGCCGGGCGTGTCGAACTGCTCGATCCGGCCCTGCCCGTACACCGCGATCCGGTCGCCGAGCCGCACCGCCTCCTCGATGTCGTGCGTGACCAGCAGCACCGTCTTGCGCACCGCGGCCTGCATGCGCAGGAACTCCTCCTGCAACTGCTCGCGCACCACCGGGTCGACCGCCCCGAACGGCTCGTCCATGAGCAGCACCGGCGGGTCGGCCGCGAGCGCCCGCGCCACGCCGACCCGCTGCCGCTGCCCGCCCGACAACTGGTCCGGATAGCGCGGCCCGTGGACGGCCGGGTCCAGCCCCACCAGGTCGAGCAGTTCGGCGGCCCGCGCCCGCGCCTTCGCCTTCTTCCAGCCGAGCAGGGCGGGGACGGTCGCGGTGTTGTCGAGGATCGTGCGGTGCGGGAACAGGCCCACCTGCTGGATGACGTACCCGATCCGGCGGCGCAGCCGTACCGGGTCGACCGCGGCGACGTCCTCACCGCTCACGAGGACGCGTCCGGAGGTCGGATCGATGAGCCGGTTGACCATCATCATGGTCGTGGTCTTGCCGCAGCCGGACGGGCCCACCAGCGTGACCAGTTCGCCCTCGGACACCTCGAAGGAGAGGCCGTCCACGGCCGTCGTACCGTCCGGGTACCGCTTGGTGACCTGCTCGAACCGGATCATCACCCCACGCTAGCCGCGCCGCATCCGGCATGCCCGACTCCGTTTTTGAAAAGTTTCAAACCGATCTCCGAAGTGCCCAGCCTGTGCGGCTCGGGCGCCGTAATCCGGGGATTTTTCGTCCTGCACGAGTCCTGGACACCCCTCACGCCCGCCGCTAGCTTCAACCGTCGACCGTATTGAATCGATACAACTCCGAGACAACTCAGACCGGCCGAAGGGATGACGGCGTGACTGACGGAGTGCGACGAAGGACGGTTCTGACCACGGCTCTGGGAGCCGTACCGATAGCCATGGCGGGCGGCGTCGGCGGCGCCGGCACCGCGGGGGCCGCGCCCGGCGCCGCACGCGGCGAGGTGACCGGTCTGACGGTGGAGCACCGCACCGATCCGCTCGGCGTCGACGCGGACCGGCCCCGGTTCGGCTGGCGCACGGACTCGGCGGTACGGGGCCGCCGCCAGCTCGCCTACCGCATCCGGGTGGCCTCAGCCCCCGCCCGGCTGACCGACGGCCGACCGGACGTCTGGGACAGCGGCAAGACCGCCTCGGCGGACTCGGTCGCGGTGCCCTACGGCGGCCCACCGCTGGCCGCCGCCACCCGCTACCACTGGACGGTGACGGTCTGGCACGAGGACGGCCGCTCGGCCACCGCCCCGCCCGCCCGCTTCGAGACCGGCCTGCTCGGCACCGACGGCGTCACCGGCTGGGACGGCGCCAAGTGGATCACCATGGCGGGCAAGCGGCCGCACAGCGCCGGAGCGCCGCTGCTGCGCAGACAGACGGCGCTCACCGGCCGCCGGGTGCGCGAGGCCCGGCTGTACGTCTCGGCCCTCGGCGTGTACGACGCCTACGTCAACGGCCGCCGGGTCGCGGTGCCCCAGGGCGCCGGCAGCACCTACGAACTGCTCGCCCCGGGCTGGACGAACTACGACAGCCGGATCAGCTATCTGACCTACGACGTCACCGGGCTGGTGGCGGGCGAACGGCAGGTCACGCTCGCCGCGGTGCTCGGCAACGGCTGGTACAACTCCCGTGTCTCCGAGGGCAGCACCTACTACAAGCCGGCCGGCAACCCGCTCGCCCTCAAGGCCAAACTGCTCGTCCGCTACGCCGACGGCACCACCCAGACGGTCGTCACCGAACCCGGCGACGACTGGCGTGCCACGGACCAGGGCCCGTACCGCGCCGACGACATCTACGACGGCCAGACCTACGACGCCCGCAGGGAACTGCCCGGCTGGAACGCGAACGGCTTCGACGCCACCGGCTGGACCGGCGTCGAGGAGCACGGTTTCGCCGCCGCGTTCCCCGCCGCGAAGCTGGTCGCCTACCCGGGCGAGAGCGCCCGGCTGATGCCCGAGTGGGACCGCAGACCCCGCTCGGTCACCGTCGTCACGGGCGTCACCGGCGAGGCCGGCAGCCGTAACGGCAGGGGCCGTGTCGTCGCCGACCCGGCCCGCACGGTCACCGACCCCGAACGGGCGGCCACCGCCGAGGTGACCATCGGCCCCGGCGAGACGGCGGTCTTCGACCTCGGCCAGAACCTGGTCGGCGTCCCCCGCTACACGCTGCGCGGCGCCGCGGGCACCGAAGTCGCCTTCCGCTTCGGCGAGATGCTCAACGACGACAGCCCGGGCGCCGACGGCCCGGCCGGCTCCGTGTACCGGGCCAACCTGCGCGGCGCGAAGGCCACCAGCACCTATGTCCTGCGGGGCGGCGGCCGGGCCGAGACCCACCAGGACTCCCTGACCTTCTACGGCTTCCGCTATGTCTCCGTGACCGCGACGGACCGGGTCACCGTCACCGGCCTGACCGGCAGGGTCGCCACCTCGGCGATCCGTGACATCGGCTCCGTCGCCACCGACGACGACAAGGTCAACCAGCTGATCTCCAACGTGCGTTGGGGCCAGCGCGGCAACTACCTGTGGGTGCCCACCGACTGCCCGCAGCGCGACGAGCGGCTGGGCTGGACCGGCGACACCCAGCTGTTCTGCAACACCGGGCTGTACAACGCCGACGCCGTCGCGTTCCTCAGCCACTTCGAGGAGAACCTGATCGACTCGCAGCGCATCTACGGCCTCGACGGCGCCCAGTTCACCGCGGTCGCCCCCGGCAACCGCTACAACGCCGCCGCCCCGGTGAGCGGCTGGGCGGACTGCGGGGTGATCGTGCCCTGGACGGTGTGGCAGATGAGCGGCGACCGGACCATCGTCGACCGCAGCTGGGAGGCGATGACCCGCTACCTGGACTGGATCCGGCGCAGGGGCGGCGACAGCCACGCGGGTCAGGGCGCCCTCTTCGCCGACTGGCTGGCCCCGCAGAGCACCGGCACCCAGCTGATCAGCGACGTCTACTACGGGTATGTGACCCGGTTGATGGCCCAGATGGCCCGGGCGACCGGGCGGGCCCGCGAAGCGGACGCGTACGAGGGCCTGTTCGCCGATATCAAGCGGGCCTTCATCGCGAAGTACCTCGTCACCGACGGCGCACGGCTCACCGTACGCTCCAGCCTGGGCGGCAAGCCGATCAACGGCCCCGACCCCGAGGACGACAGCCAGACCGCCCTGCTGTGGGTCCTCAAGCTCGGTTTCTACGACACCGAGGCCCAGCGCCGCGCCCTCGTCGCGCTGCTCGCCGACAACATCGGCAACGACGCCGCCTACAAGGCCGCCCACCCCGGCAGCACCCGTGTCCAGTACGCGGAGAACACCCTGGCCGTGGGCTTCCTCGGGGTGAACGTGCTCGCCCCGGTGCTGACCGACGAGGGGCGCGCTGACCTCGCGTACCGGCTGGTCCACCAGAACGCGATGCCCTCCTGGCTGTACTCCGTGGACAACGGCGCCACGACGGTCTGGGAGCGCTGGAACTCCTACTCCGAGCAGGACGGTTTCGGCCCGGTCGAGATGAACTCGTTCAACCACTACTCCTACGGCGCGATCATGGAGTGGATGTACGAGAGCATGGCCGGCATCGCCAAGGACCCGGACCACCCGGGCTTCCAGCACTTCTTCCTGCGCCCGCACCCGGACCCCACCGGAAGGATCACCCAGGTGTCCGGCTCGCACCTGTCGCCGTACGGGCAGATCGTCAGCGCCTGGTCGGTGCGGGACCGCACGCTGCACTACCGGGCCGCCGTCCCCGCCAACAGCACGGCGACCCTGCGCATCCCGGCCACCGGACCGCACACCGTGCGGGAGGGGCGCACCCCGCTGTCCCGGGTGCCCGGCGTCGAGTTCGTGGGCTTCGCCGACGGGATCGCCGACTACCGGCTGCCGTCCGGCCGTTACGAACTGACCGCCGCGCAGGGCTGACCGCAGCGCAGGGCCGACCGCCGAGGCGGGGCCGGACGCGGACCGGGCCCGCACGGCACACCGTGCGGGCCTGGTCGAGGGCGGTCCTCAGCCGACCAGGACGACCTCCAGCGTCCGGGGCCCGTGCACCCCCTCCACCCGGTCCAGTTCGATGTCGCTGGTCGCCGACGGGCCGGAGATCCAGGTCGACGGCCGCTGCGGATCGAGGCGTTCGAGCGCCTGCGGCACGGCCGAGACGACCTGCTCGGGGACCCGGACCACACAGATGTGGTGGTCCGGGACCAGAGTGATCCGACGCCGGCCCTGGTCCGGCGCACCGTCCAGCACGATGGTGCCGGTCTCGGCGATCGCCACCGCGCACGCCGTGACCACGCTGTCGACCCCGTCGAGTTCGCGCGCGGTGCTCTCGGCCCGGTCGGCGACCCGGGCGACGTCCGTCGCCGCGAGCCAGCCCGCGTCGAGACCGGGCGGCACCAGCACCGACCTCGCCCCGCGGTCCGCCAGCAAGCCGGCGATCAGCGCGGGCAGTTCACCGGCCGCGCAGCGGTGCACGAGCGCCCGGTAGTCGGCGAGGTTCTCCGCGAGCAGATCCACCGTCTGCGCGGCGTCGCGCTCCCCGTGCGCCCGCAGATAGTCCCGGGCGACGGCCCGTTCGTAGGGCGGGTCGTCGGCCGGCACGTCGGCGAGCGCGCGCCGCACCCGGCCCAGGATCCGTTCCCTGCCGCTCACCGCGCGGCCCCCTTCCCGCCGTCGGTTCCGTGTGTGCCGGGCGCACTGTGTGTGCCGGTTGCTCCGGTCGTGCCCCGGGTGCGCTGCCACCAGTCGCGGAACGGCTCCGCCGGCACCGCCGGCAGATCCCGGGTGGCGCTCCACGCCCGGCCGGGTCCTGGCAGGGTGCGCGGGTGCAGCCGGCGGGTGCGGGAGGCCAGCCGCTGACCCGTGCGCAGCGTCCCGGGGTGCGTCAACGCCCAGCGGGCCGCCCGCATCGCGGCCCGTTCCGCCGCGTGCCCCTTGGCCGGCCGCAGCACCACCTTGTTGCCCTCACGGGTCGCCGGGCCGCCCTCGACGACCCGCTCCCGCAGGTGCACCAGCACCTCGGGGATGTCGATGGCCACCGGGCACACCTCGTAGCAGGCCCCGCACAGCGAGGACGCGTACGGCAGCGAGGCGTCGATCTCGCTGGCCGTGCCCCGCAGTTGGGGACTGAGGATGGCGCCGATCGGACCCGGGTACACCGAGCCGTAGGCGTGCCCGCCCGCCCGCTCGTACACCGGGCACACGTTCAGACAGGCCGAGCAGCGGATGCAGCGCAGCGCCTGCCGGCCCACCTCGTCGGCCAGGGTGTCGGTGCGGCCGTTGTCGAGCAGCACCAGATGGAAGACGCGCGGACCGTCCTCGTCGGCGGTGCCCGTCCACATCGACGTGTACGGGTTCATCCGCTCGGCCGTCGAGGAGCGGGGCAGCGTCTGCAGGAACACCTCCAGGTCCCGCCACGTCGGCACGATCTTCTCGATGCCGACCACCGAGATCAGCGTCTCGGGCAGGGTCAGGCACATCCGGCCGTTGCCCTCGGACTCCACGACCACCAGCGTGCCGGTCTCCGCGACCATGAAGTTGGCACCCGAGATGCCCACCTTGGCGCGCAGGAACTTCTCCCGCAGATGCAGCCGGGCGGCCTCGGCCAGCTCGGCGGGCGAGTCGGTCAGACCGTCGGGGGCCGGACGGCCCCACTCGCCCATCTCCGCGCGGAAGATGTCGCGGATCTCGCCGCGGTTGCGGTGGATGGCCGGAACCAGGATGTGCGAGGGCCGGTCCCTGCCCAACTGCACGATCAGCTCCGCGAGATCGGTCTCATAGGCGTGGATGCCCTCGGCCAGCAGGGCTTCGTTGAGCCCGATCTCCTGCGTGGCCATCGACTTGACCTTCACGACCTCCGACTCGCCGGTCTCCTTGACCAGTCGGGCGACGATCCGGTTGGCCTCCTCGGCGTCCGCCGCCCAGTGCACGACGCCGCCCGCGGCGGTCACCGATTCCTCCAACTGGACGAGATACGCGTCGAGATGACGGAGCGTATGGTCCTTGATCCGTTTACCGGCCTCGCGCAGCTGCGCCCAGTCGGACACCTCCGCGACGGCCTTCGCCCGCTTGGCGCGGATGGTGTGCGTGGCGTGCCGCAGATTGCCCCGCAGCGTCGCGTTGCCGACCGCCTCGTGCGCGGCCTTCGGAAACGCCGGCATGCCGACGAACGTCCCGCTCATGGCGCCGGTTCCTCCTCGGTGCTCGCCAGGATCTCAGCGATGTGGACCGGCCGCAGGCCGGACTTCAGACGGGTCATCGTCCCGCCGATGTGCATCAGACAGGAGTTGTCGGCCGCGCACAGCACCTGCGCGCCCGTCGCCTCGGCGTTGCGCACCTTGTCCTCGCCCATCGCCGCCGACACGTCGGCGTTCTTCAGCGCGAATGTGCCGCCGAAGCCGCAGCACTCCTCGGCGCCCGGCAGCTCGACCAGCTCAAGGCCCCGCACCGCGTCGAGCAGCCGGCGGGGCCGGTCGCCGAGCCCCAGGCCGCGCAGTCCGTGACAGGTCGGGTGGTAGGTCACCCGGTGCGGGTAGTACGCCCCGACGTCCGTCACCCCCAGCACGTCCACCAGGAACTCCGTCAGCTCGTACGTCTTGGGCACGACGGGCGCGAGCGTGGCGGCGAGCGAGTCACCGCGGCCCTCCGCCCGGGCCCGCTCGCCCATCCGCGGATACAGCTCCCGCACCATCGCCCCGCAGGAGCCGGACGGCGTCACGATCGCCTCGTACTCCCCGAAGACATCGGAGAAGTGCCGGGCCATCGGTTCCGCCTCATGCCGGTAGCCGGTGTTGTAGTGGGCCTGTCCGCAGCAGGTCTGGGCCAGCGGGAAGTCCACGTCGACACCCAACCTGGTCAGCAGCTTCACCACCGCGCGACCCGTGTCCGGATAGAGCGTGTCGTTGACACAGGTCAGGAACAGTGCGACACGCATCGCGGCTCCCTTGTGATCGATCATCCGATGAGTGCAGGGTAATGGGCGGCGCCCCGCCGGGCGAGACCCGGCTCACCTCGCGGTGAGCCGCGCCTCCGCCTCCCGCCATCGCGCGGCGTCGCCCCGCGGCTCGTAGCGGGTCAGCGGCTGGGTGCGGGCCAGCAGCGCGCGCATGGCGGCGCGGTCCCCGACGAGCCCGTGGGCGCGGGCCTGGACCAGCACGTTGCCGAGGGCCGCCGCCTCCGTCGGCCCCGCCACCACCGGCAGCCCGCAGGCGTCCGCGGTGAGCTGGCACAGCAGCGCGTTGCGGGTGCCGCCGCCGACGATGTGCACCACGTCGACGGGGTGGTCGGCCAGCCGCTCGGCGTCCGCGACGGCCCGGCGATGGGCGAGCGCCAGGGAGTCCAGGATGCACCGGGTGACCTCGGCCGGGGTCCGCGGCACCGGCTGCCCGGACGCCCGGCAGGCCTCGGCGATCCGGTCCGGCATCCGCCCGGGCGCGAGGAAGGCCGCGTCACCCGCGTCCACCACCGATCGCAGCGCCGGCACCTCGGCCGCGTCCCGCAGCAGCCCGCCGAGGTCCGGGTCGCCCCAGGCCCGTACGGACTCCTGGAGCAGCCACAGGCCCATGATGTTGCGCAGATAGCGGACCGTGCCGTCAAGACCCAGCTCATTGGTGAAGTTGGCGGCCCGGCTCTGCTCCGTCAGCACCGGCGCGGTCAGTTCCAGGCCCGCCAGGGACCAGGTGCCGGTGCAGATGTAGGCGAAGCGTTCGCCCCCGGCCGGTACGGCGGCCACCGCGGACGCGGTGTCGTGCGAGGCGACCGTGGTCAGCGGCACCGGACCGGTCAGGCCGGTCTCCTCCAGCACCTCGGCGCGCAGCAGGCCCGCCGGATCGCCGGGCCTGCGCAGCGGGGCGAACAGCCCGAGGTCGATGCCCAGCCGGTCCGCGACCGCGTGCGCCCAGGTGCCGGTGCGCGGGTCGACGAGCTGGGTGGTGGAGGCGTTGGTCAGCTCGGTGCCCTGCTGCCCGGTCAGCCAGTACGCCAGCAGATCGGGGATCAGCAACAGGCGCGCCGCGTGCGCGAACTGGTCGGTCGAGCGGGCGGCGGCCAGCTGGTACAGCGTGTTGAAGGGCGCGTACTGCACCCCGGTGGCCGCGTACAGCTCGGCCGCCGGGACCGTCGCCCACACCTTCTCCGCAACGCCCTCGGTGCGCGGGTCGCGGTAGTGCACCGGGTTGCCGAGGAGGGCGCCGTCGGCGTCCAGCAGGCCGTAGTCGACGGCCCAGCTGTCGATGCCGACCGAATCCACCCGGCCGGCCGCCCGCAGCCCCTCCAGCACCCCCGCGTACAGGGCCAGGACGTCCCAGCGCAGCCCCTCCGGCAGCCGGACGGGCCGGTTGCCGAAGCGGTGCGCCTCGCGCAGCTCCAGCGTGTCGTGGCCGACGCGGCCGACCATCACGCGCCCGCTGGAGGCGCCGAGGTCGACCGCAGCGTACGCCCGGACGGCAGCGCTCATCGCAGGAACGCGGCCGCCACGCCCGCGTCGACCGGGATGTGCAGCCCGGTGGTGTGGGTGAGCTGCCCGCCGGTGAGCGCGAACACGGCGTTCGCCACGTGCTCGGGCAGCACCTCCCGCTTGAGGATGGTCCGCTGCGCGTAGAACTCGCCCAGCTTCTCCTCCTCGACGCCGTACACGGCGGCCCGCTGGGCGCCCCAGCCGCCCGCGAAGATCCCGGAGCCGCGCACCACCCCGTCCGGGTTGACCCCGTTGACCCGGATACCGTGCTCGCCCAGCTCGGCCGCCAGCAGCCGGACCTGGTGGGCCTGGTCGGCCTTGGTCGCGGAGTAGGCGATGTTGTTGGGTCCGGCGAACACGGCGTTCTTCGAGGCGATGTAGACGATGTCGCCGCCGAGCCGCTGCGGGATCATCACCCGCGCCGCCTCGCGCGAGACGAGGAAGGACCCACGGGCCATGATGTCGTGCTGGAGGTCCCAGTCCCTCGTGGAGGTCTCCAGGAGCGGCTTGGAGACGGAGATCCCGGCGTTGTTGACGACGAGGTCGACGCCGCCGAAGGCCAGCAGCGCCGCCTTGAAGGCGTCCGCGATCTGCTGCTCGTCGGTGACGTCCACGGTCACGGCGACGGCCTTGTCGGGCCCGCCCAGTTCCTCGGCGACCTCGGCGGCGCCGTCCGCGTTGACGTCGGCGACGACGACGCACGCGCCCTCGGCCGCCAGCCGGTGCGCGATCGCCCTGCCGATCCCGCTGCCCGCGCCCGTCACCAGCGCCACCCGGGTGGCCAGCGGCCTGGGCTGCGGCATCCGCTGGAGCTTGGCCTCTTCGAGCGCCCAGTACTCGATGCGGAACTTCTCCGCCTCGTCGATCGGCGCGTACGCCGAGACCGCCTCCGCACCGCGCATCACGTTGATCGCGTTGACGTAGAACTCGCCCGCCACCCGGGCCGTCTGCTTGTCCTTGCCGAAGCTGAACATGCCGACGCCGGGCACGAGCACGATCGCCGGGTCGGCGCCGCGCATCGCGGGGGAGTCCGGCAGGGCGTGTCGCTCGTAGTAGGCGGCGTACTGCTCGCGGTACTCGGCGTGCAGCTCGGCCAGCCGGGCGACCGCCTCCTCCAGCGGCGCGGACGGCGCCACGTCCAGGACCAGCGGACGCACCTTGGTGCGCAGGAAGTGGTCGGGGCACGAGGTGCCGAGCGCCGCGAGCCGCGGGTGCTCGGCCCGGGCGAGGAAGTCGAGCACGACGTCGGAGTCGGTGAAGTGCCCGACCTGCGGCCGGTCCTGGGAGGCGACGGCCCGCACGTACGGCGCGAGCGCGGCGGCCCGCTCCCGCCGCTCGGCCTCGGGCAGGGCTTCGTAGCCCTCGATCACCGGCCCGAACGGCTCCGCCCTGCCCCGCTGCGCGAGGAAGGTCTCCGCGGTGCGGATGATGTGCAGCGAGTTGCGCTCGCACTCCTCGGCGGTGTCGCCCCAGGCGGTGATCCCGTGCCCGCCGAGGACACAGCCGATCGCCTGCGGGTTGGCCTCCTTGACGGCCGCGATGTCCAGCCCGAGCTGGAACCCGGGCCGCCGCCACGGCACCCACACCACGGTGTCGCCGAAGCACTCGGCGGTCAGCTTCTCGCCGTCCGCCGCGCAGGCCAGCGCGATGCCCGAGTCGGGGTGCAGATGGTCCACGTGCGGGGCGTCCACCAGCCCGTGCATCGCGGTGTCGATGGACGGCGCCGCCCCGCCCTTGCCGTGCAGGCAGTAGTCGAACGCGGCGACCATCTCGTCCTCGCGCTCCACGCCCGGGTAGACACCGGTGAGCGCGCGCAGCCGGTCGAGGCGCAGCACGGCGAGCCCGGCCTCGGTGAGCGTGCCGAGGTCTCCGCCGGACCCCTTGACCCACATCAACTCGACGTCGCCGCCGGTGACGGGGTCGGTCGCGGTGCCCTTCGCCGACGCGTTGCCGCCGGCGTAGTTGGTGTTGCGCGGATCAGCGCCCAGCCGATGCGACCGAGCCAACAGACCGGCAACTTCAAGGTGCGTCATGAACGTTCAGTCCTTACTGGAAGTGAAGAAGAGAAAGAAAACCCGGAACCCTGACGGCACCGGCCCCTGATGGCGGCGCCCCAAAGGGGCACGAGGAACGGCGCGCCGAGCCATGGCCCACCCGCAGCCGCCCACGGACCGCTCCGGGCCCCGAAGGGGCGCGGGGAACTGCGCGACCAGCCACAACGCACCCGCAGCCAACCACCGACCCCCCCGGCCCCCGGCGGAGCCCCCCGCGGGGAACTGCGCGACCAGCCACAACGCACCCGCACACGACTGACGACCCATCGCTGCTGACGACGCATCGGCGCTGACGACGCATCGGCGCTGACGCCGCACGGCCAACGCCACAACCGGGCCAACGCCACAACCGGGCCAACGCCACAACCGGGCCGACGCCGCATCCCGGCCAACCCAGCGGAGCGCTACGCGCCCCACCCCGCCTGCTGCCCGCCGACGCGCTCCGCCGCGATCTTCTCGGCCCACCCGGACCGGGCATACGCGCCCATCGGATCGGGGTCAAGCCCCATCTCCTCGCGCACCTCGGCCAGCAACGGCCGCACATCCGTGTTGTACGCGTCCATCAGCACGCCGTTCGCGCCGAGCACGTCCTCGGCCCGCTGCGCGGCGGCCAGCGCCTCCGCGTCCACCAGGAGCGCCTTCGCGGTGGCCTCCTGGACGTTCATCACCGACCGGATGATGGCCGGCACCTTCGGCTCGATGTTGTGGCACTGGTCCAGCATGAACGCCACGTCGGCGGTGAACCCGCCCCCGCGCACCACCTCGTACATGATCCGGAACAGCTGGAACGGGTCGGCCGCACCGACCATCAGGTCGTCGTCGGCGTAGAAGCGCGAGTTGAAGTCGAATCCGCCGAGCTTGCCCTCGCGCAGCAGCGTGGCCACGATGAACTCGATGTTGGTGCCCGGCGCATGGTGCCCCGTGTCCACCACGACCTGCGCCTTCGGCCCGAGCTTGAGGCAGTGGGCGTACGCGGTGCCCCAGTCGGGCACGTCCGTGGCGTAGAAGGCGGGCTCGAAGAACTTGTACTCGAGCAGCATCCGCTGCCCGTCGCCGAGCCGTGCGTACACCTCGGCGAGCCCTTCGGCGAGCCGGTCCTGGCGGCCGCGCAGATCGTCCTGGCCGGGGTAGTTGGTGCCGTCGGCGAACCACAGCTTCAGGTCCTGCGAGCCGGTGGCGTCCATGATGTCGACGCATTCGAGCAGATGGCCGATCGCCTTGCGGCGCACCGCGGCGTCCGGATGGCAGATGCTGCCCAGCCGGTAGTCGTCGTCCTGGAAGGTGTTGGAGTTGATAGCGCCGAGCCGCAGCCCGCGCTCCTCGGCGTACCCGGCGAGGGCGGCGTAGTCGTCGACGGTGTCCCAGGGGATGTGCAGGGCGACGGTCGGCGCGACCCCGGTGAAGGCGTGCACCTGCGCCGCGTCGTCCAGCTTCTCCCGCGGCGAGCGCGGAACGCCCTGCTGGGCGAACACCTTGAAACGGGTCCCCGAGTTGCCGTACGCCCACGACGGCGTCTCGACGGCCTGGGTCTTGAGCGCGGCTTTCACCGCGGCGAGGTCGGTCACTTCAGGGCTCCCGTGAAATCGGTTGGAACGGCTGAGCGGGTGAAACGATTCAGACCCGCAAGCTATGAGCACTCCGAAGGGGTGTCAAGCTCTTCCACTCACCCGGTTTTCCGTGATCCCGCCGTGACCTTCAACTATCGAAAGTTTTTCGACACGGAACCATTGACGTGACATGGCTGCCATGTCTAACGTCCCGGCAATCCAGTTGAAACCTTTCACGACGCCGTGGGGGCCATCCCGCAGGCGTCGTCGAGGAGCCCCCATGACCCACCCGTCCGACACGGGACCGGCGCCGGTGCTGGCGCTGAAGGACGTCTCCAAGTCCTTCGGCGCCGTACGGGCCCTGCGGGACGTCTCCCTTGAGCTGTTCCCCGGCGAGGTGCACGCCCTCGCCGGGGAGAACGGCGCGGGCAAGTCGACGCTCATCAAGACGCTCGCCGGGGTGCACCGACCGGACGCCGGTCAGGTGCTGCTCGACGGCGAGCCCGTCGTCTTCCACGGACCCGGTGACGCCCGCGATGCCGGCATCGCCGTGATCTACCAGGAACCCACCCTCTTCCCCGACCTCTCGATCGCCGAGAACATCTTCATGGGCCGCCAGCCGCGGCGCGCCCTCGGCCGCATCGACCACCGGGCCACCCACGCGGCCACCGCCGCCCTGATGAAGCGGCTCGGTGTCGAACTCGACCCGGACCGCCCGGCCCGCGGCCTGTCCATCGCCGACCAGCAGATCGTCGAGATCGCCAAGGCGCTGTCCTTCGACGCCCGGGTCCTGATCATGGACGAGCCGACGGCGGCGCTGACCGGCAGCGAGGTGGCCCGCCTCTTCGGCGTGGTCGAGACGCTGCGCGAGCAGGGCGCCGCCGTACTGTTCATCTCGCACCGGCTGGAGGAGATCTTCCAGATCTGCCGGCGCGTGACCACCCTGCGCGACGGCGCCTGGATCGCCAGCGAACCCCTCGCCGGCATGACCGAGGACGACCTGGTACGCCGCATGGTCGGCCGCGACCTCGACGAGCTGTACCCGAAGCAGACCGTGCGGCCGGGCGAGGTCGCGCTCAGCGTCCGCCGGCTGACCCGCGAGGGCGTCTTCACCGACGTCTCCTTCGAGGTGCGCCGCGGTGAGATCGTCGGCCTCGCCGGGCTCGTGGGCGCCGGCCGCACGGAGGTCGCCCGGGCGGTCTTCGGCGTGGACCGCTGGGACGCCGGCGAGGTCGAGGTCGCCGGCCGGCGGCTGACCAACGGCGCGCCCTCCGCGGCCATGGCCGCCGGGCTCGCCCTGGTCCCCGAGGACCGGCGCGCCCAGGGCCTGGTGATGGACATGTCCATCGAACGGAACATCGGGCTGACCGGGCTGCGCAGCACCGTGCGCGCGGGGCTCGTGGACCGCGGCGCCGAGCGCAGCCGCGCCCTCGACTGGGCGGTCAGGCTGCAGGTGAAGTACGCCCGGATCGCCGACGCCGTCGCCACGCTCTCCGGCGGCAACCAGCAGAAGGTCGTGCTCGCCAAGTGGCTGGCCACCGGCCCGAAGGTGCTGATCGTCGACGAGCCGACCCGCGGCATCGACGTCGGCACCAAGTCCGAGGTGCACCGGCTGCTCGGCGAACTGGCCGCCGACGGCGTCGCGGTCCTGATGATCTCCTCCGACCTGCCCGAGATCCTCGGCATGGCCGACCGCGTGCTCGTGATGCACGAGGGCCGGATCACCGCCGAGATCCCCCGCTCCGACGCCACCGAGGAAACCGTGATGGCCGCAGCCACGGGGAGGGCCGCCGCATGACGGTGACCACCCCGAACCAGACCCCCGTCGCCGAGGTGCCGAAATCCAGCGGCACCCGCCTGGTCGACCGCGTCTTCCGGATGCGCGAACTCGCCATCCTGGTCGTCTTCCTGGTGATGATCGCCATCACCCAGGCGGGCAACAGCGAGTTCCTGTCCGAGCAGGGCATCAAGGACCTGCTGCTCAACGCGACCATCCTGGTGCTGGTCGCCACCGGCCAGTCGCTGGTCGTCATCACCCGCAACGTCGACCTGTCGGTCGGCTCCACCCTGGGCATCAGCGCGTTCGCGGCCGGCACCTATCTGCACAGCGGCGGCAACCCGGTCGTCGCCGTCGTCCTCGCGGTCCTGCTGGGCGTCGGCTTCGGGCTCCTCAACGGCCTGCTGGTCAGCCTCGGCCAGGTGCCCGCCCTCGTCGTCACCCTCGGCACGCTGTACATCATCCGCGGCATCGACTCCATCTGGGTCGGCTCCCGGCAGATCACCGCGGCCGACCTGCCGGGCGGCTTCGTCGACTTCGGCTCCGGCGGGCTGTCCGCCGTGCCGTGGCTGGCCCTGATCGCGCTGGCCGTGCTGGTCGCCACCGCCTACTACCTCAAGCACTTCGGCAGCGGGCGCGAACTGTACGCGCTCGGCTCCAACCCGGAGGCCGCCCGGCTCGCCGGCATCCCGGTGCGCAAGCGGATCCTGGCCGCGTACACCTTCTGCGGCGCCCTGGCCGGCCTTGCCGGCGCGATGTACCTGGCCCGGTTCGGCAACGTCGACTCCGGCACCGGCAACGGCTACGAACTCACCGTGGTCAGCGCGGTCGTGGTCGGCGGCGTCGTCTTCACCGGCGGCTCCGGCAGCGTCTACGGCGCGGCCCTCGGCGCCCTGCTGCTGACCTCCGTCAACAGCGTGCTGCCCGCCCTCGGCGTCAGCTCGGTCTGGGTGCTCGCCATCAACGGCATCCTGCTGCTCCTCGCCATCGCGGTCGACCGGGTCGTCGCGCTGCGGGTGGCCTCCGCCCTGAAGAAGTCGGCTGCGAAGAAGACGGCCCCGAACAAGGAGAACGGCCGCCATGCCTGAGTCGTTGACGCGCGCGATCCGCTGGGACACGGTCGTCGGTGCGCTGCTCGTCGTCCTGCTGCTGCTCTCGTTCGGCTTCGTGGACGGCTTCGGCAACGCCCTGAACCTGTCCTTCCTGATCGGCAACACCCTCCCGATCGCGCTGATCGCCCTGCCGATGACCCTGCTGGTCGTCTCCGGCGAGATCGACCTGTCGGTGGCCTCCACCGCCGGCCTGTCGGGCGCCGTCATGGGCAAGCTGTGGAACCAGGGCATGACGATCGAGACGATCATCCCGCTGTGCCTGCTGCTCGGCCTGGTGTGCGGACTGATCAACGGGCTGCTGGTGACCCGGCTCGGGCTGCCGTCGCTCGCCGTGACCATCGGCACCCTCGCCGCCTACCGGGGCATCGCCCAGATCGTGCTCGGCTCCGACGCGGTCACCGACTTCCCCACGCAGTACCTGGACTTCGCGGCCGGCCGGATCGGGGACACCTTCGTACCGCAGGCCCTGCTGCCCTTCCTGGTGCTGCTCGCCATCGCGGTGGTCGTCCTGCACGCCACCCCGTTCGGCCGGTCGCTGTTCGCGGTCGGCGCCAGCGAGGAGGCCGCCCGGTTCGCCGGCATCCGGGTCAAGCGGGCCAAGCTCCTGCTGTTCGCCGCCACCGGCCTCATGGCCTCCCTCACCGGCGTCTTCTGGGCCCTGCACTACGCCAGCGCCCGCTACGACAACGCCACCGGACTCGAACTCTCCGTCGTCGCCGCGGTGCTGCTCGGCGGCATCGACTTCGACGGCGGCAAGGGCACGCTCGGCGGTGCCATCGCGGGCGTCTTCCTGCTCGGCGCGCTGCAGAACGTGATGAGCCTGCTGAACGTCTCCGCGCAGTCGCAGATCGTCGTCACCGGTGTGCTGCTCGTCGTCTCCGTGCTCGGCCCGCGGGTCGCGCGCCAGATCTCCGTCGCGAGAGCCGCACGCTCCACCGGATAGGCAGTCCGAACGCCGCGGCCGTCCGTGGCCGGTCGCGCAGTCCTCCGCGCCCCTTGGGCAACTCCGTACTCACCTCCGTCAGAAAGAACCCGCCATGCGAACGTCTTCGATCCGCCGTACCTGCGCGGCCCTCGCCGCCGCCACCTCCCTCGCCCTGGCCGTGACCGCCTGCGGCGGCACCACCAAGAACGACGTCAAGGACTCCGGCGGCTCGAACACCGCGGCCGGCACGGCGAACCCCGACGCCGCCCTGAAGAAGGGCCTCACCGTCGGCTTCCTGCCCAAGCAGGTCAACAACCCCTACTTCACCACCGCGGACAAGGGCGGCGAGAAGGCCGTCACCGAACTCGGCTCCACCTACAAGGAGGTCGGCCCCTCCAGCGCCACCGACACCGCGGGCCAGGTGAGTTACGTCAACACCCTCACCCAGCAGCAGGTGGACGCGATGGCCGTCTCCGCGCAGGACCCGGGCGCCCTGTGCACCGCGCTCAAGCAGGCCATGAAGAACGGCATCAAGGTCGTCACCTACGACTCCGACACCACCCCGGACTGCCGCAACGCCTTCATCTCCCAGGCCAGCGCGGAGGACCTGGGCCGCACCGAGGTGCAGCTGCTCGCCGAACAGATCGGCTACAAGGGCGAGATCGCGATCCTGTCCGCCGCGCAGACCGCGACGAACCAGAACACCTGGATCGACTTCATGAAGGAGGAGCTGAAGGACCCCAAGTACAAGGACATCAAGCTCGTCAAGACCGCCTACGGCAACGACGACGCCCAGCAGTCCTTCCAGCAGACCCAGGGCCTGCTCCAGGAGTACCCGAACCTGAAGGGGATCATCTCCCCGACCACGGTCGGCATCAAGGCCGCGGCGCAGTACCTGTCCGGCTCCAAGTACAAGGGCAAGGTCAAGCTGACCGGCCTCGGCACCCCCAACGACATGCGCAAGTACGTCAAGAACGGCACCGTCGACGCCTTCGAGCTGTGGGACCCGGCGCGGCTCGGCGACCTCGCCGCCCGCACCGCCGTCGCGCTGGCCTCCGGACAGATCACCGGCAAGGAGGGCGAGACCTTCAAGGCGGGCGACACCGAGTACACCATCGGCAAGGACGGCGTGATCAACCTGGGCAAGCCGACCGTGTTCGATGCGAAGAACATCGACCAGTTCGACTTCTGATCCGCGCCGGCCGCTGATCCGGGTCGGCCACCGATCCGGATCAGCCACCGAACCCTGTCACCTTCTCGTCCCCAAGGGGTGTTGATGCAGCGCGTGTGCTTCCTGCTGAAGGTCCGCGCGGACCGGCTCGACGCGTACCGCGAGCGGCACGCCGCCGTCTGGCCCGAGATGCGCGCGGCGCTCTCGGCCGCCGGCTGGCACAACTACTCGCTCTTCCTGCGCGAGGACGGCCTGCTCGTCGGCTACCTGGAGACCGAGGACTTCGCGGCGGCTCAGGCGGCCATGGAAGCCACCGACGTCAACGCCCGCTGGCAGGCGGAGATGGCGCCGTTCTTCGAGTCGCTGGACGGCGCCAGACCCGACGAGGCCATGAGACCGCTCACCGAAGTGTTCCATCTGGCCTGATCCCCGGAGCCCGCTCATGAGCGGACCCACCGTGCCGGCCGGCTTCGACCTGCCCGCGTGACCAGCCCGTAGCGGGGCGGCGCCGACGGTAGTGTGAAGGTTTCCCGCCGCCCCTCGTCTCCCAGGAGGTCCCCGCCCGATGGCCCAGTCGGTGGGTATCAAGGACGTCGCCCGCGCCGCCGGAGTGTCGGTGGGCACGGTCTCGAACGTCATCAACCGCCCGGACACCGTCGCGAGCGAGACCCGTGCCCGGGTGCAGTCCGCGATCGACCGGCTCGGCTACGTACGCAGCGAGTCAGCGCGCCAGTTGCGCGCGGGCCGCAGCCGGATCATGGGCCTGCTCGTCCTCGACATGGGCAACCCGTTCTTCGTCGACCTGGCGCGCGGCGCCGAACGGGCCGCGCGGGACGCCGGGCTCGGCGTGATGGTCTGCAACAGCGCGCAGAACGCCGGGGAGGAGGCCGAGTACCTGGCCCTGTTCGCCGAGCAGCGGGTGCGCGGGGTGCTGCTCACCCCGGCCGACGCCACCGGCCGCAACATCGCGGCCTTCCGCCGGCACGGCATCCCGTTCGTCCTGGTCGACCGGGTCGCCGAAGGCACCACCGAGTGCTCGGTCTCCGTCGACGACGTGGCGGGCGGCGCGCTGGCCGTGCGTCATCTGGTGGACGCCGGGCACCGCAGCATCGCCTACGTCAGCGGTCCGCCCGGCCTGAACCAGGTCCGCGACCGGCGCACCGGCGCCCTGAACGCGCTCGCCGAGGCCGGGCTCGGCCCGCAGTGCCTGCGGGAGCTGCCCACCGAACGCCTCGACGTCGCCGCCGGACGGGACGCGGGCGCCCGGCTGCTCGGCCTTGCCGACCGGCCGACCGCCGTCTTCTGCGCCAACGACCTGCTCGCCCTCGGCGTCCTGCAGGCCATGTACGCGGCCGGGGTCGTGGTCCCGGACGACCTGGCGATCGTCGGCTACGACGACATCGAGTTCGCGGCGGCCGCCGCCGTCCCGCTCACCTCGGTCCGCCAGCCGGCGGTGACCATGGGCGCCCTCGCCGCCGAACTGCTCCTGGAGGAGACGGAGGCGCCGAACGGCACCCATGAGCACCGGCGGGTGGTGCTCCAGCCGGAGTTGGTGGTGCGCCGTTCGAGTCTCGCCGCCCGCTGACCGCCCGGCCCGCGGCCGAACCATGATCCCGGGTGTCCGAGGGCCGGCGGACATGTGCTGAACTGGGACGCGTCCATCCGTCAGTCCCGGGAGACCTGTTGAGCCACCGTTACCGCCAGCCCGGCGTCGTCCTCACCGACCACCGCTTCACCGTGCCCCTGGACCACGCCGACCCCGCGGGCGAGACCATCGAGCTGTACGCCCGTGAGGTCGTCGCGAGCGACAAGGCCGACCGGGACCTGCCCTGGCTGGTCTTCCTCCAGGGCGGCCCGGGGCACGGGGCGAATCGTTTCATCGGCAGACAGGCATGGCTCGGCCGGGCCCTGGAGGAGTACCGGGTGCTGCTGCTCGACCAGCGCGGCACCGGCCACTCCACGCCCGCCACCCGGCAGACGCTGCCGCTGCGCGGCGGCCCCGCCGAACAGGCCCGCTACCTCACCCACTTCCGTGCCGACTCGATCGTCCGCGACTGCGAGCACATCCGCCCGCGACTGACCGGCGGCGCCCCCTGGACCGTGCTCGGCCAGAGCTACGGCGGTTTCTGCACGGTCACCTATCTGTCGCTCGCCCCCGAGGGCATGAACACCGCGGTGATCACCGGCGGGCTGCCCTCCCTGGACGCCCACGCCGAGGACGTCTACCGGGCCGCCTACCCGCGCGTCGAACGCAAGGTCGGCGCCCACTACGCCCGCTACCCGCAGGACGTCGAGCGGGCCCGGCACATCGCCGAGCACCTGCTCAACCACGAGGTGGTACTGCCGGGCGGCTACCGGCTGACCGTCGAGGCGTTCCAGTCCCTCGGGCTGATGCTCGGCACGGGCGACGGCAGCCACCGACTGCACCACCTGCTGGAGGACGCCTTCGTGCGCACCCCGTCGGGCCCCGAGCTGTCCGACGCCTTCCAGGAGACGGTCCGGGGCCTGCTCTCGTACGCGGCGTTCCCGCTGTACGCGCTCGTGCACGAGTCCATCTACGGCCAGGACGCCCGCCCCACCGCCTGGGCGGCCGAACGCGTCCGCGCCGAGTTCCCGCAGTTCGACGCGGCCAAGGCGCTCGCCGGTGACGCGCCGGTGCTGTTCACCGGGGAGACCGTGCACCCCTGGATGTTCGAGACCGACCCGGCCCTGCGTCCGCTGCGCGAGACCGCCGAGCTGCTGGCCGCCCGCGCCGACTGGCAGCCGCTGTACGACCCGGCCCGCCTCGCCGCCAACGAGGTCCCGGTCGCCGCGGCCGTCTACCACGACGACATGTACGTCGACACCGAACTCTCCCTGCGGACCGCCCGCGCGATCCGAGGCCTGCGCACCTGGGTCACCGACGAGTTCGAGCACGACGGCCTGCGCGTCGGAGCGCCCCGTGTCCTGGACCGTCTGCTGGCCCTGACCCGCGACGAGGCGTGAGCGCCGCAGATGACCGGCGGGGCGGGCGCGGCCGGGCGGAGCGCCGCCGTTCGCCCGGGCGGGCGGCGGACGAGCAGGCCGGTAGGGTGGCCGGCATGCCGGACGAGAGGGACCGCCGAGCGGCGCTGCGCGGTGACTGCGCGCGCTGCTTCGGACTGTGCTGCGTCGCCCTGCCCTTCGCCGCCTCGGCGGACTTCGCCCTCGACAAGCCCGCCGGCCGGCCCTGCCCGAACCTGCGGGACGACCACCGCTGCGGCATCCACACCGAGCTGCGGTCCAAGGGCTTCCCGGGCTGCACGGTCTACGACTGCTTCGGCGCCGGTCAGAAGGTCTCGCAGCTCACCTTCGGCGGGCGGGACTGGCGCACCGGCTCCGCCGAGCACGCCCGCAGCATGGTCGAGGTCTTCCCCGTCGTGCGGCAGCTCCACGAACTGCTCTGGTACCTCGCCGAGGCGCTGGAGCTGCCCGCCGCCCGCCCGCTGCGTACCGAGCTGCGCGCGGCATGGAGCAGCACCGACCGGCTCACCCGGCAGACCCCCGGGGAGCTGGCCGTCCTGGACGTGGCCGCCCACCGGCGGCGGGTCGACGTGCTGCTGCGGCGCGTCAGCGAGTCGGCGCGGTCGGCGACACCGGGCGCCCGGGGCAGGAAGAAGGACCGGCGCGGCGCGGACCTGGTCGGCGCCCGCCTGAAGGGGGCCGATCTGCGCGGCGCCGATCTGCGCGGGGCCTGGCTCATCGCCGCCGACCTGACGGGCGCTGATCTGCGCGGCGCCGACATGATCGGCGCCGATCTGCGTGATGCCGATCTGACGGGCGCGGATCTGACGGGCGTGCTCTTCCTGACCCAGCCGCAGGCCGAAGCGGCCCGCGGCAGCGCAGGCACCCGGCTTCCGGCGTCGGTCACCCGCCCTGCGCACTGGACGGCACACGGCTGACCCCCGGCCCGTCCGCGTCGGCGTCCGCGCCGGGGCCTGGTTGGCGTACACCTCGATCTCCGATAAGTTAGGCAAGCCTTACCTAAGGAGGTTTCGGATGGGTGACAGCCAGACCTGGACGGCCGGGCCCGGCACGGCCGAGCGGGCCCGTTCGGTGCTCGCCACGGCGTGGTCCTGCACGGTGACCGCGCACGGCGGGCGCGACGAACTCGTCGGGGCGCACACCGTGACCGACGACGGGCGGGTGATCCTTCAGGTGCCCGAGGACAGCGCCCTGCTCACCGCGGCGATCTGCGCGCCGCGCGGCGAGCCCTGCGCGGTGCTGGAGTTCGCCGACGTGGCGCCCGTGCCGGTGCGCAGCCGGATCCGCGCCCGGCTCTGGCTGGCCGGCTGGTTCGCCCCCGAGGACGGCCGGCTCGTCTTCCGCGCCACCCGGGTGGTGCTGCGCCGCCCGTCCGGTGCCGAGACCGTCGGCCTCGACGAGTACGCCGCCGCCGCACCCGACCCGCTCGCCACCGCGGAGGCCCGGCTGCTCACCCACCTCGCCGACGCCCACCCCGACGCCGTCGAACGCCTCACCCGGCTCGTCAGGCCCGAGAGTCTGCACGCCACGACCCGTGTGGTGCCCCTCGCACTGGACCGGCACGGACTCACGCTGCGCATCGAGCGCACCCGCGCCCACGGCGACGTACGGCTGACGTTCCACCGGCCCGCCGACGACCTCGCCCAGCTCACCGAGCGCATCCACGTCCTGCTGGCGCAGGCGGCGGCCACGGCCACCTGCCCCCGCGCCCTACAGCGGCAGCGCGCAGACGGCGACCGGTGAGGCGAACGGCTCGCCCGCGAGCCGCAGCCCGCCGTTCTCCGCGTCCACATGGAAGACGCTCAGCGTGCCGGAGCGCTGGTTCGCCGCGAACAGCAGCCGGCCGTCGGGCGAGAAGGCGATCTGCCGCGGGAAGTCACCGGCCACCGGCACGGTGTCCAGCAGCCGCAGCTTGGCGCCGTCCGCCTCCACGGCGTAGCGCGCCAGGCTGTTGTGGCCGCGGTTGGCCAGATAGGCGAACGCGCCGTTCGCCGTGACCAGGATCTGCGCCGGATAGTTGGTGCCCGCACCGGACCCGGTGGACTGCGGCTCGCCGATCCGCAGCCGGCCGGTGTCCGCGTCGTACGCGCACACCACGACCGTGTCGTCCACCTCGTTGGCCAGGTACGCGAACCGGCCGCCCGGGTGGAAGGCGAGATGCCGCGGGCCGGCGCCCGGCCGGGTGTGCGCCCGGGCGACCTCGGTCAGCGTGCCCCGCGCCAGGTCCAGCCGGTAGCTGTACACGCTGTCGGTGCCCAGGTCGACCGCCAGGACATGACCGCCGTCGGGTCCGGTGACGAACTGGTGCGCGTGCGGTCCCTGCTGCCCGGGGCCGGGCGGGCCGGAGTGGGTCGCCAGCGCCGTGCGCTCCCCGAGGGCCCCCGAGGCGCCGACGGGATGCACGGCCACGCTGCCCGAACCGTAGTTGGCGCTGAGCAGCCAGCGCCCGCTCGGATGCACCGACACATGGCAGGGCGCCGCGCCGCCGGTGCCGCGGGAGCCGAGGATGCGCCGGTCGGCGAGGCGCACGGCGGTCACGGCGCCGTTGGTGCGCTCGTCGACCGCGTACAGGGTGCGGCCGTCCGGATGCGCGGCGAGGTAGGACGGGTCGGCGACACCGGTCAGGGTGCCGGATCCGGTGACGGCGCCCGTCACCGGGTCGTACCGGGCCAGACCGATGCCGGTGCCGCCGCCCTTGGCCGAGGTGTAGGTGCCCAGGTAGAGGGGGCGCGGGCCGGACGGCTCGGCCGGGCGCCGGGGCGCGGCGGACGACGCGGGCGCCGGCTGTCCGGGCTCGGCCCGCGGCGCCGCCGGTGCCGGCAGGGCCACCGCGGCGGCACCGCCCGCCATCGCCCCGACGAACCGGCGCCGGCTCCAGCCGCCGCCCGTCGCTCCCGCACCACTGCCCATGCCCGCACCTCACGGATGTCCGCTGCCCCGGTCGTGACAGCCACCATGGCCCGGACCGCCCCGCCGAAGCAAACGAGGCCGTGGCCGTCCGCGCCCCGCGGCGAGCGCACGGCCACGGACCGGCTGCCCCGGCTCGACGGCGTCCACGCGGGCAGCGGGACGCCGTCGAGCCAGGGCCGCCGGGGCCTGCACCGGACAGTTCTGCGGCTCGCGGGAGGGCCGGCCGCGCCACGGCCGGCCCGAGACGGCGCACACCCTGCCCACCTGGGCCAGGAGCGCGGCCTGCTCCGTCGAGCCCGCGAGGTCCGGCCCCATCGCCTCGCGCAGGCACACCGGCGGCATCACGCCGCCGCGCGCCCGCGGCACGCCCCTCTGCCTCGCCGGCCCGCGCCTCACCGGCGAGAACGTTCCCCGGCGTCCGTGTGGTTCCGGCGCAGCCGCTCCGGCACGCCCACCCGCTCCCGCACCCAGGCCATCCAGTGCAGCCGGTCCCGCTGCTTGCGCGAGACCCGGTCCAGCTCCTCCAGCAGACGGCGCGAACGGTGCTCGGTGTCCAGCTCGTCGATGATCCGGTTCACCTCGGTCAGGGCCGCGCCGAGCAGCTGCCAGCGCCGCGGGTCCCGCTCGGCCTCCTCCCGCAGCAGCAGGGCGACCTTGTCGCGGGTGCCCGCCGCCGTCTGCAGTTCGGCGGTCAGCCGCGCCTCGGCGGACTCGGCGCTGACCCTCAGATCGGTGGTCACCAGCACCGCGAAGCTGACCACCGCGTCGCCGACCTCGGACAGCAGCTGTTCGACGGCGGCGCCCGTCTCCGGCGGGAACAGGGGGTGGGGCGCGCGTGACTTCGCCAGGTCGGTGAAGGTCCTGGCCAGCACCCGCAGCACGACCGTGCAGATCTCCAGCGTGTCCAGTCCCGTGCGCAGCACCACCCGGTGCAGCAGGCCCTCCCGTACGCGCGGATTGAGCCGCAGACTGTCCTCGGCCTGCCGCAGGTCGGCGTCCACCTCGACGATGTCGTGATCCAGCTTGCGCGCCTCGTGCAGCCGCTCGGCGGCCAGCTCCCACGGGACCCGGCCCGCGGCCTCCTCGCCCAGCCGCAGCGTCAGCTGCCGCACCCGCCGGGCCAGCCCCTCGATCGACTCCCCGGCCTCGTCCACCCACACCGGGGGAGCGAGCACCAGGTTGCAGGCGAGCCCGACGGCCGCGCCGATCAGCGTCTCCACCACCCGGGCCCAGGCCGTGTTGCCGACCGTGGTCACGCCGAGCACCAGCATGGCGCTGATCGCCACCTCGGGTACGTACTCGTCGACCCGCACCAGGCGCCCCACGGCCAGCGCGGCCACGATCACCAGGGCAAGGCTCCACCAGGTCAGCCCGACCAGCAGGCTGAAGGCGATGGCGACCAGGACGCCCGCGACCACGGAGTTCACCCGGCGGATGCCGTTGGTGAGCGTGGCGTACAGCGTGACCTGGACGACGAGCAGGGCGGTCAGGGGCGCGGTGAGCGGCGCGGGCTCCGGGCTCAGCCGCAGCGCGACGACGTACGCGATCGTCGCCGCGCCGGCCGACCGCACCGTCTGGACGACGACCGGGTCACGGCGCCGCTTCACGAACCGCTTGGGGCCCGCGGTCCACTTCCGTACGTCTGGCATGCCTCGCTCTGTTCCCCGAGCCCGCACCCACCGAACGTACCCGCCCTGGTCCGGCGGCATTCGACCGTGATGGGGGCGCGTATGGGTCAGGCGTGGAGTTTGTCGAGGAAGGCGAGCAGGTTGGCCGTCGTGCGGGCGATCTGTTCGTCCTGGGTGAGGCTTTCCTCGAAGCGCCGGCCGGACTCGGGCACCTTCCTGCCGCGCACGTACAACGAACACGCCAGGTCGGTGCACATGTACACGCCGACCGAGTTGCCCTCGCGGCCCGCCGCCCCCGCCTTGCGGGCCGTCATCAGCGAGACACCGCCCCCGCCGTGGGTCGTCAGGCACACCGAGCACATGCTCCGGTGCAGAAAACCGTGCTGTGCGGCCGGGAAGCGCAGCGCGACACCGACCGGCCGGCCCTCCCGCTCGGCCACGAGATAGCTGCGGTCGGTCGCCCAGGGGTCGCGCCAGCCGAGGAAGTCCAGATCGTCCCACGGGCGTTCACCGAGGTCGCGGGGGACCGCCAGCCGCCTCGCCTCACCCTTCGAGCAGTTGACAAACGAGGTGCGGATGTCCTGTTCGGTGAGCGATCTCATGGCGGTCCTTCCTGTGGTACGGAACCCGGAGCCAGAAAGCCGAGGACTCCAGGTCTGCGGGCAGCCTAGGCAGCCACGACGCGGGGGAGCCAGCGGATTTCCGGCGCGCCCCGGCGCGGGCGGACGCGGCGCACGGCCCGCCGGCCACGGGTGGCGGCCGCGGCGGCGGTCACGACACAATCCCCGGTCATGGAGATCACCGAGCGCGAACTCAACCGGGCCACCCTGTCCCGGCAACTGCTGCTGGGCAGGGAACCGCTCGGTGTCGACGACGCCGTCCGCCGGGTGGTCGCCCTCCAGGCACAGCACCCCGCCTCCCCCTATGTGGCGCTGTGGAACCGGATCGGCGGCTTCGACCCCGCCGACCTGGACGCCGCGTTCGCCGCCCAAGCCCTGGTCAAGGCCACCTTGATGCGCATCACGCTGCACGCGGTGCACGCCGACGACCACCGGGCGCTGCGCGAGGCGATGCAGCAGACGCTGTACGCCTCCCGTCTCGGCTACCGTTTCGCGGCGGCCGGGCTCACCCCGGCTCACGCGCACGACCTGCTGCCCCAACTGCTGGAGTTCACCGAACGGACGCGCACCACAGACGAGTTGAAGGCGTGGCTGGAGCGGCGGCTCGGCCCGCAGCAGGCGGCCGGCGCCTGGTGGGGGCTGAAGGCCTACGCACCGCTGCTGCACGTGGCCACCGGCGGACCGTGGTCGTTCGGCCACCGGTCGTCGTTCGTCGCCGCGCCCATGGGCCCGCCGCCCACCACCCGGGACGCGGTGCCGGCCGCGATCCAGACCCTGGTGCTGCGCTTCCTGGCCGGGTTCGGACCGGCGTCGGTGGCGGACATCGCGCAGTTCTCCATGGTGCAACGCTCCCTCGTGCGCAGGGCGTTGACCGCCCTCGACGGCTCGGTCGAGCAACTGGCCGGGCCCGGCGGCACCGTCCTGTTCGACGTACCCGGCGCCCCGCGCCCGCCCGCGGACGCCCCGGCGCCGCCCCGCCTGCTGGGCATGTGGGACAGCATCCTGCTCGCCTACGCGGACCGCAGCCGGATCATCCCGCCCGCATACCGGCGGCTGGTGATCCGCGTCAACGGCGATGTGCTGCCCACGCTGCTGGTCGACGGCCGGGTGGCCGGCGTGTGGCGCGCCGTCGACGGCGGCATCGAGGCCACGGCCTTCGCTGACCTGCAGTCCGCCGTCTGGGACGGCCTCGCCGCCGAGGCCCGCTCGCTCGGCGCGCTGCTGTCCGCCCGCGACCCGCGCGCCTACAGCCGCTACGACCACTGGTGGACGAAGCTCCCCGACGGCGCGGCGCGTCGCCTGCTGCCGGCCTGACCGCCCGCCCCCACCGCCGGTCCGTACCCTGGAGCGGGGCCGCCGACGAGGCGGTGGGGACGTGACAGGGGAGGGGCGGCACACGATGGAGGACTCCTGGGCGCGGGCCCGGCAGGTACTGGCCGACGCGGGCATCGCGCCGGACCGGCTCGCCGCGGTGCGCCCGCTCGGCGGCGGCACCTACAACACCGTGCAGGAACTTCGGCTCGCGGACGGCGAACGCTATGTGCTGAAGGTCGCGCCGACCGCCCCGGGACTGCGCTACGAGGTCCGGCTCCTGGATGCCGAGGCCGCGTACTGCCGCGCCGCCGAGGCCGCCGGGGTGCCGGCGCCGCGCGCCGTGGCCCTCGGCGCCGGTGCCGACGGGCCGCGGCTGCTGCTGACCGCCTGCCCCGGCGAGCCCTGGGACGGCTCCCTGAGCGAGCGCGAACGGACCTTGTTGCGCACCGAGTTGGGCCGCCAGGTGGCCCGGCTGCACCGGGTGACCGGGCCCGGTGGCTACGGCTACCCGTCCGGCGCCCTCGGCCCGCTCGCCGCCGACTGGCGGACCGCGTTCACCACGATGTTCGACGCCGTCCTCGACGACGCCCACCGTTACCGGGCCCGGCTGCCCCGGCCCGTCGAGGAGGTGGCGGGTGCGGCGCGGGCCGCCTACGACGCGCTGGACGAGGTCACCGTGGCCCGCCCGGTCCACTTCGACCTGTGGCAGGGCAACGTCCTGGTGGACCGCTCGGCGGGGCCGGCCCGGATCGGCGGACTGATCGACGGCGAGCGGATGTTCTGGGGCGATCCGCTGGCCGACTTCGTCTCCCTGGCCCTGCTCGGGGACATCAGGAAGGAAGAGGCGTTCCTCGTGGGCTACCGGGAGGCCGGGGGCCATGCCGTGTTCGACACCGCGGCCTGTCTGCGGCTCGCCCTCTACCGCAGCTATCTCTACCTGATCATGCTGACCGAGACCGTGCCGCGGGCGGCGGACGCGGCGCACGACCGCTGGGTGCGCGAGCGGGTCGGCCCGGAACTCGTCGCCGCGCTGGACGAGATCGCCGAGCTGGCGCCCGCCTCTTAGCTCACAGCGTGAACTAAGGGTTGGAAGAATCTCGCGCGGGGCCCGTCCGCAGAGGTATGTTGCAGGTCGGGCAAGGTATCGAAGGGGCAGCAGGAGCCGGGGGAGCCGTATGGCGGGTCGGAACGGGCGCACGGTACGCGACCTCAGACGGGGCAACCGGGCCGCCGTGCTGCAACGGCTGTACTTCGACGGACCCCTCAGCCGGTTCGAGCTGGGCCCGGCGACCGGCCTCAGCTCCGGCTCGGTCAGCAACGTCGTCGCCGACCTGATCGCCGACGGCCTGGTCGAGGAGGCCGGCAGCGTCGACTCCGACGGCGGCCGGCCGCGCACCCTGCTGCGCGTCGCCCCGCACAGCGGACTCATGATCGGCGTCGACGTCGGCGAGACCCGGGTCCGGGTCGAGCTGTTCGACCTGGCCCTCACCGAACTCGCCCGGGTGGAACACCCGCTGGCCCAGCAGCGCTACGACGTCGACGTCATCGTCGGCCACATCCAGGGCGGCGTCGCCGAGGTGCTCGCCGCCGCCGGGACCGAACCCGACCGGCTGCTCGGCGTCGGCGTCGGTGTCCCCGGCATCGTCGAGCGCACCGCCGACCGGGGTGCCGTCGTGCACGGCCAGACGATCGGCTGGGACGCCGTACCGCTGGAGGCACTGCTCCGCTCCGGCTCCCCGCTCCCCGACACGGTGCCGTACTTCATCGACAACGGCGCCAAGACCCTGGGCCAGGCCGAGATGTGGTTCGGCGCCGGTCGCGGCGCCCGCAACGCGGTCGTGGTCCTCTTCGGCTCCGGCGTCGGCGCCTGCCTCGTCACCCCGGAGGTGGAGCACGGCAGGGCCGTCGAGTGGGGGCATCTGACGGTGCGGGTCCGCGGCCGGCGCTGCCGCTGCGGGGCGCTCGGCTGCCTGGAGGCGTACGCGGGCGCGGAGTCCCTGCTCTCCCGCTGGCGCGAGGAGGGCGGGCGCCCGCCCGCGGACACCGACGAGGAGACCGCGCTCACGGCGATGCTGGCCGCCGCCTATCCGTCCGGGGGCGGCGCCGCCGACCCGGTGGCGCTCGCCGTCCTGGAGGAGACCGCGGAGTACCTGGGCGCCGGCCTGTCCGACCTGATCAACCTCTTCCAGCCCGAGCGCATCCTGATCGGCGGCTGGGCCGGGCTGCAGCTCGGCTCCCGCTTCCTGCCCGCCGTACGCCGGCACGCGACCACGTACGCGCTGCGCCATCCGGCCGAGAAGGTGACGATCGACCTGGGCCGGCTCGGCCCCGACGCGGTCACCGTGGGCGCCGCGGTCCTGCCCCTCGCGGACTTCTTCAGCCGTGGCGGACACCGTGCGCGGCCCGCGCCCGAGGACCGCCTGCCCCCCTGGCGCGCAGCACTGGACGACCGCACCCCCCGCTGACCCCCCCCGCGCCCCGCCGACGACCCGCCCCGGCACCGCCGACGTGCGCTCTGCCCCGGCGTGCCCCGCTGCCGACGCGGCCCGGCTCGCCCCGGTGATGAAGGGGCCCGCCCCGTGGATGGTGTCTCCCGGCTCGCCGCCGACGGGCGTTCTCGCGCCGCTCGTCGCGCCCGCGCCCCGGCCCGCCCCGCCGACGACTCGCCCCGGCCCGGCACCGCTGATGTGCGTCCTGCCACCGGCGGGCCCGCGCCCGGCGTGCCCCGCTGCCGGCGCGGCCCGCCCCGTGGACGGCGCGTCCAGGTCCGGCGCCGCGCACGGGCGTCCTTGCCC
>NZ_JBIWKB010000084.1:0-33061 GCF_044765425.1 Streptomyces sp. NPDC102462
CTGCCCGCCGCGCAGATCGGCTTCAACTACCTGGGCCGGTTCACCGGCGGCGGACGGACCGGCACCGTGGAAGCCTGGCAACTGGCCGGCGACACCGCGATCGGCGGTGCCGTCGCCCCCGGCATGCCGGCCCTGCACGCGCTGGAGGCGGCCGCCACCGTCCAGGACGGACCCGAAGGACCCGAACTGACCGTCACGCTCGCCTGGCCCGGTGCCCTCCTCGACGAGACGGCGGCGCACGAACTGGGCCGGATCTGGCAGGACACCCTCGTCGGACTCGCCACCCACGCCGGCACCCCGGCGGCCGGCGGGCACACGCCCTCCGACTTCCCCCTCGTCGGCCTCACCCGGCGGAGCGTGACCGAACTGGAAGCCCGGGTGCCCGCCCTGGCGGACGTCTGGCCGCTGTCGCCGCTCCAGCAAGGGCTGTTGTTCCACGCGGCGTACGACGACCAGGGGCCGGACCTCTACGAAGGGCAGCGCGTCCTGGCGCTGGACGGCCCGCTGGACGTGGCCCGGCTGCGGAACTCCTGGCGGACCCTGCTGCACCGGCATCCGATCCTGCGCGCGAGCTTCCACGAGACGGACTCCGGCGAGTCCGTCCAGGTCATCGCCCAGGAGGTGGAACTGCCCTGGCACGAGGCGGACCTGTCCGGGCTCGACGCCGACGAGCAGCGGGCCGGGCTCGACCGGCTGGTCGCCGACGAGCGGTCGCGCCGCCTCGACGTGACGCGGGCCCCGCTGCTGCGGCTGACCCTGGTCCGGCTCGCCGCGAGGCGGCACGTCCAGATCGTCACCAGCCATCACATCGTCACCGACGGCTGGTCCCTGCCCGTGCTCATCGGCGAGGTCTCCGCGATCTACGCGGCGGGCGGCGACGCCCGGACCCTGCCCCCGGCCACCTCGTACCGGGAGTACCTGGCCTGGCTCGACGGGCAGGACAAGGAGGAGGCGCGGGAGGCCTGGCGGGCCGAGTTCGCCGGCGCGGTCGAGCCGACGCTCGTGCTGCCCGAGGAACAGGCCAGGGTGCCCGCGGTCCCGGCCCGGGTGCCGTTCGAGTTCACGGAGGAACTCACCGCAGCCGTAGCCGTGTTGGCGCGTGACCGGGGGCTGACGGTGAACACCGTGGTGCAGGGCGCCTGGGCACTCGTCCTGGCCCGGCTGGCCGGGCGTACGGACGTGGTGTTCGGCGCGACCGTCGCCGGTCGGCCCGCGGAGCTGCCGCGCGTGGAGTCCATGGTCGGCCTGTTCATCAACACGCTGCCGGTACGCGTGCGGCTCAGCGGCGCCCAGCCGGTCGCCGACCTCCTCGCCGACCTCCAGCGGCGGCAGGTCGCCCTGATGGCGCACCAGCACATCGGCATGTCCGAGATCAGGCAACTCGCCGGTCCCGGCGCGGGCTTCGACACCCTCTACGTGTACGAGAACTACCCCCGGCCACACCTGGCGGAGCCCTCGCCCGACACCCTGACCATCCGTCCCGGGGGCCGGCCGGAGGACACCGGCCACTACCCGCTCACCCTGATCGCGGTGCCGGGGGACCGGCTGCACGGCGAACTGATCTACCGGCCCGACGCGTTCGGAGCGGACTGGGCGGAACGGCTGACCGCCTCCCTCGGGCACGTCCTGGAAGCCGTCACCGCGGACCCGGCGGCCCCCACCGGGCGCATCGGCGTACTGAACCGGGCCCGGCGCGAGCAGACCATCGACATCTGGAGCGGTACGGACGCGCCGGTCGACGCCGCGCCGCTGCCGGAGCTGTTCCGGCGCCAGGTACGGCTGTCCCCGCACGCGGTGGCGCTGGTGACCCGCGGCACCGATCCGGCCGACACCGCCATGGCCGACACCGCCATGGCCGACACCGCCACGGCCGACACCGCCACCGCGGGCACCCGGGGCACGACGGATGCCCGGGGCGCGGCGAATGCCCGGGGCGCGGCGGATGCCGGCTCGCCCGGCTCCGGTGAACAGACATTGACGTACGCGGAGTTGGACACCGCGGCCGGGCGCCTGGCCCGCTATCTCGTCGCGGCGGGCGTCCGCCCCGAGGTCCGTGTCGCCGTGCTGGTCCCGCGCTCCGCGCCGATGGTCGTGTCCGTACTCGCGGTCTCCATGGCGGGCGGCGTCTTCGTTCCCGTGGACGCCGGTCACCCCGCGGACCGGGTCGCGTTCCTGTTGCGGGACGCCGACCCGGCGGTCGTGGTGTGCACCCGGCAGACCCGGGGCGCGCTGCCCGACGGCTTCCGGGGACGGATCGTGGTGCTCGACGCCCCGGGCGTCGCCGCGGCCGTGGCCCGCCACACGGGCGGCTCCCTGGACGACGCGGAGCGGGCCGGAGCCCTGCGCCCGTGGAACGCCGCTTACGTGATCTACACCTCCGGGTCGACCGGCACCCCCAAGGGCGTGGTCGTCCCGCACACGGGTCTCGCCCACCTGGCGCGGGCGCAGATCGAGCGGTTCGCGGTGCAACCGGACGCGCGGGTCATGCAGTTCGCCTCGCTGAGCTTCGACGCCGCCGTCTCCGAACTGTGCATGGCGCTGCTGTCCGGCGCCGCGCTCGTCGTGCCGGACGCGGACGGGCTGCCGCCGCGGGTGACGCTCGCCGAGGCGGTGCGTCACTGGGGCGCCACCCATGTGACCGTGCCGCCCAGCGTGCTCGCCACCGAGGACGAACTGCCCGACACCCTGCGGACGCTGGTGGTCGCCGGTGAGGCCTGCCCGCCGGGCCTCGCGGACCGGTGGGCGGCCGACCGGCGGATGGTGAACGCCTACGGCCCCACGGAGGTGACGGTGTGCGCGGCGATGAGCCGACCTCTCGCCCCGGGCGCGGCCACCGTGCCGATCGGCTGCCCCCCGCCGAACGTGTACGTCCACGTCCTGGACGCCTTCCTCCAGCCGCTGCCGCCCGGAGCGGTCGGCGAACTGTACGTCACGGGCCCCGGACTGGCCCGCGGCTACGCCGGCCGGCCCGGGCCGACCGCGGAGCGCTTCGTCGCCAGCCCGTTCACCCCCGGCGCGCGCATGTACCGCACCGGAGATCTGGCCCGCTGGACCGACAGCGGCGAACTCGTCTTCGCCGGCCGTGCGGACGGCCAGGTGAAGGTGCGCGGGCACCGTGTCGAGCCCGCCGAGGTCGAGAACGCCCTGGCCGCGCATCCCGCCGTGGCACAGGCCGTCGTCGTGGCGCGCGAGGACCGGCCGGGCGAGCAGCGCCTCGTCGCCTACGTCGTCCCCCGGATACCGGAGCCCGGCGCCGGGAGCACCCGGAGCGAGGGGAGCGACGGGGGCGACGGCGCGTGGTCCGAAGAACTCGCCTCGGACATACGGGACTTCGCCGCGGGCCGGCTGCCGGAGTACATGCTGCCGGCCGCGTTCGTGCCGCTCGGCGCACTGCCCCGCACCGCGAACGGGAAGCTCGACCGCGCCGCGCTGCCCGCCCCCGACTTCGCGGGCCGGGCGCGCGGGCGGGACCCGCGCACACCCGCCGAGACCGTCCTGTGCGAGCTGTTCGCCGAGGTCCTCGGGCTGGCCCGGGTAGGCGCCGACGACAGCTTCTTCGAACTGGGTGGCGACTCCATCTCGTCCATGCAGCTGTCCTCCCGGGCCCGGCGCGCCGGTCTCGTGGTGACACCACGTCAGGTCTTCGAGGAGAAGACTCCCGAACGCCTCGCGGCAGTCGCCGCGCCGACCGGCCCGGCGGGCCCGGACGCCGAGGACGTCGCCGTCGGCGAGGTGCCGTGGACCCCGGTGATGCGGCAACTCGGCGAGCGCGTCCTCGGCGCCGGCTTCGCGCAGTGGACGGTCCTCGCCGCCCCGCCCGGCCTCGGCCGCGATGTGCTCACGGCCGGCGTCGACGCCCTGCTGACCACGCACGCCATGCTGCGCGCCCGGGTCGCCGACGGGTCCCGGCTCGTCGTCGGCGAGGCCGGGACGGTGGACGCGGCGGCACTGGTCGCCCGCGTCGACGCGCGGGACGCGGCCGCGCACGACCTCGACGCCATCGCGGCCCGCACGGCCCGCCAGGCCGTGGGGCGGCTCGACCCCCACGGCGGCGTCATGCTCCAGGCGGTGTGGGTGGACGCCGGGCCCGAGCGGATCGGACGCGTCGTGCTCGCCGCCCACCACCTCGCCGTGGACGGCGTGTCCTGGCGGGTGCTCGCCCCGGACCTCGCGCAGGCCTGCCGGGCCGCCGCGGCCGGACACGAACCGGACCTCGACCCGCCCGGCACCTCGTTCAGGCGCTGGGCGACCCTGCTGGCCGAACAGGCCGCCACACCCGCCCGGACCGCGGAACTCCCGCAGTGGACGGCGCTCCTCGACGTCGCCGAACCCCTCCTCGGCGGGCGCCGCCCGGACCCCGTCGTCGACACGGCGGCGACCGTGCGCCACGCCTCGTGGACGGTGCCCGCGGCGCAGGCGGCCACGCTCACCGGCGCGACCCCCGCACTGTTCCACTGCGGCGTGCACGAGGTGCTGCTCGCCGCCCTCGCGGCGGCCGTGGCACACGAGCGGGCGGCGGCCGAGCGCGTCCTGCTGGTCGACATCGAGGGCCACGGCCGCGAGCCCGTCGACGGCACGGACCTGTCCCGCACCGTCGGCTGGTTCACCAGCAGCCACCCGGTCCGCCTCGACCTGACCGCCGTCGACCTCGCCGACGCCCGGGCCGGCGGCCCGGCGAGCGGCGCCCTGCTGAAGGCCGTGAAGGAGCAGGCCCGGACGGTGCCCGGCGACGGGCTCGGACACGGACTGCTGCGCCACCTCAACCCGGACACCGCGCCCTCGCTGGCCGCTCTGCCCGCGCCGCAGATCGGCTTCAACTACCTGGGCCGGTTCGCCGCGGGAATCGGCCAAGGTCCGCTCGAAGCCTGGCAGTTGACCGGGGAGATCGGCGGCGGCGCCGATCCGGACATGCCGTCCACGCACGCCCTGGAGGCCGGCGCCGTCGTCGTGGACACTGCTGACGGGCCCCGGCTGACCCTGACCCTCGGCCGGCCGGCCGGCGTCCTCGACGACGCGGCCGCCCACCGCCTCGGGCAGGCCTGGCTGGACATGCTGCGGGGCCTCGCCGCCCACACCACCGGGCCCGCCGCCGGTGGCCACACCCCCTCCGACTTCCCCCTCCTCGACCTGGCGCAGAGCCAGATCGAGGAACTCGAAGCCGGGTTCGCCGACGACCAGGCGTAACCGGCCCGACCAGCCCTGCCGAGGAGAGAAGCGATGACCCGATCCGCAGTCGAGGACGTGTGGCCGCTGTCACCGCTCCAGGAAGGCCTGCTGTTCCACGCCGCCTTCGACGACCAGGGACCCGACGTCTACACCGTGCAGTCGGCGCTCGCCGTCGACGGCCCCCTGGACGAGGCACGGTTACGGGCCTCCTGGGCGGCGCTGCTGGACCGGCACGCCGCCCTGCGAGCCTGCTTCCGGCAGGTCAGCGGCGCGCAGATGGTGCAGGTCATCGCGCGGACCGTGACCCTGCCGTGGCGCACCGAGGACGTGTCGCACCTGCCCCGCGCGGCGGCCCGCGCCGCCGCGGAGCGGCTCGCCGAACGCGAGCGCGCCACCCGCTTCGACCTGGCGACCGCACCGCTGCTGCGGGTGCTGCTCGTCCGGCTCGCCGAGCACCGCCACCGGCTGGTCATCACCAGCCACCACATCCTCATGGACGGCTGGTCCGCGCCCGTACTGATCGGCGAACTCGCCGCCCTGTACGCGAACGGCGGCGACGCCAGCCACCTGCCGCGTACGACCTCGTACCGCGACTACCTGCTGTGGCTGGGCAAGCAGGACAAGGAGGCGGCCCGGACCGCCTGGCGGGAGGAACTCTCCGGGGCCGAGGAACCGACCCTGGTCGCGCCGGCCGTGCCCGACCGGCGGCCCGCCTTCCCCGGCCACCTCGACCGCGACCTGCCGGACAGTCTCGCCCGCGCGCTGACCGAGCTGGCCCGCACCCGCGAACTGACCGTGAACACGGTCCTCCAGGGCGCGTGGGCGCTCGTCCTCGCCCGGCTCGCCGGGCGCACGGACGTGGTGTTCGGCGCCACGGCGGCCGGCCGCCCCGCGGACCTGCCCGGGGTGGAGACCATGGTGGGGCTGCTCATCAACACCCTGCCGGTGCGGGTACGGCTCGACGGCGCCGAGCCGGCCGTCGACATGCTCCGCAAGCTCCAGGAACGGCAGTCGGCGCTGCTGTCCCACCAGCACCTGGGCCTGCTGGAGGTGCAACAACTCGCGGGCCCCGGAGCCGTGTTCGACACGCTCGTCATCTACGAGAACTTCCCCCGCAGGCCCGCCGCCCGGGCGGCGGGCGGAGCGGCGCCCGACCTGCCGGCCATCCGGCCCGAGGGCTTCGCCCGGGAGGCGGCGCACTACCCGCTGACCCTCGTCGTCGCCCCGGGCGAACGCACCCGTCTCAGGCTCGAATACCGGTCCGACCTGTTCGACCGGGCCACCGCGCAGTCCGTCCTGGCCTCTCTGGTCGGGGTCCTGGCACAGCTCGTGGCCGACCCCGGCGTGCCGGTCGGCCGTATCCGCGTCACCGACCCGGCACCGTCCGAGAGCACCGTCGTGCCCGGCCCGGCGCGGATCCGGCCGGTGCCCGAGCTGATCGCCGATCGGGTCGCCGCGTCTCCGGCCGCCGTGGCCCTGACGGATGGCGAACGGACCCTGACCTACCAGGAGTTGTGGTCGGCCGCCGGGCGGTTGGCGGCCCGTCTGACGGACGTGGGCGTGGCCCGCGGTGACCGGGTCGCGGTACTGCTCGAACGCTCGGCGGACGTGGTGGTGGCGCTGCTGGCCGTGTGGCGGGCCGGGGCCGTGCAGGTGCCGGTGGATCCCGGGAACCCGGCGGACCGGGTGGCGGCGGTGCTCGCCGACTGCGGCGCCTCGGCGGTGCTGTGCGCGGGCGCCACCCGCGGCGTGCTGCCCGAGGACGCGACCGGGGTCGTGGTCGTCGACGACCCGACGGCGCCCGCCGAGGCGACCGCGCGGCAGGCCGACCGGGCTGCCGGTCCGGCCGTCGACCCGGCTGCCGGTCCGGCCGTCCCGCCGGTCGGCGCGCACGACACGGCGTACGTGGTGTACACGTCCGGCTCGACGGGGCGCCCCAAGGGTGTCGCGGTGCCGCACGGCAGCGTGGCCCGGCTGGTCGCGGAGCCCGGCTGGCGCGTCGGCCCGGACGACACGGTGCTCCTGCACGCACCGCACGCCTTCGACGCCTTCCTGTTCGAGGCGTGGGTGCCGCTGGCCGCCGGCGCCCGGGTGACCGTCGCCGCCCCCGGTGTGGTCGACGCCCGGGAGGTGCGCCGGTACGTGGCCGGCGGCGTCACGAAGCTGCACCTGACCGCGGGCACCTTCCGGGTCCTCGCGGGCGAGACCCCGGAGTGCTTCACCGGGCTGCGGGAGGTGCTCACCGGCGGCGACGTGGTGCCCGTCGACGCGGTGGCACGGGTCCGCGCCGCCTGCCCGGACCTGGCCGTCCGGCACCTGTACGGGCCTACGGAGACCACCCTGTGCTTCACCTGGCACACCGTACGGCCCGGCGACGAGAACCTGACCGCCCTGCCGGTGGGTCGCCCGCTGCCCGGCCGCCGGGCGTATCTGCTCGACGCGTTCCTCCAGCCGGTGCCGCCCGGCGCGACCGGCGAACTGTATCTGGCGGGCGCGTCCCTGGCCCGCGGCTACTGGAACGCGCCCGGGCCGACCGCGGAACGCTTCGTCGCCTGTCCGTTCACCCCCGGCGAGCGGATGTACCGCACCGGGGACCTGGCCCGCCGCACCGCCGAAGGCCACCTGGTGTTCGTCGGCCGCGCCGACGCCCAGGTGAAGATCCGCGGATTCCGGGTGGAACTCGGCGAGGTCGAGACAGCCCTCGCCACCCACCCGGCCGTCGCCCAGGCGGTCGCCGTCGCCCGCGACGACGGGCCCGGCGGGCGCCGCCTCGTCGGCTACGTCGTCCCGGCCGGCGCGGAGGGCGTGGACCCCGACCTGGTGCGCGAGCACGCGGCCCGGCAGTTGCCCGACTACATGGTCCCGGCCGCCGTCCTCGCCCTCGGCGCACTGCCGGTGACCCGCAACGGCAAGGTCGACCGCAAGGCCCTGCCCGCGCCGGACTTCGCGACCCGCGTCACCGGGCGCGGGCCGCGGACCGCCGCCGAGGAGACGCTGTGCCGCCTCTTCGCCGAGGTCCTCGGCCTCGAACGGGTGGGCTCCGACGACAACTTCTTCGAACTGGGCGGCGATTCGGGCCTCGCCATGCGGCTCGCCGGGCGGATCCGCGAGGAGTTCGACGCCGAACTGCCCATCCGCCAGTTCTTCGGCGCCCCCACGCCGGCCGGGGTCGCCCGCCTCCTCGTCACCCGGTCCCGCCCCGTCCTGGGCGCCGCGGGACCGGAAGCCGACGGGGCGGAGGCACCCGTCACCGCGGGCCAGTTGCAGACCTGGCTGACGTCCCGGCTCGACGACCGCACGGGCGCCGACCGCATCCCGGTGGCGCTGCGGCTCAGCGGCGAACTCGACCGGGAGGCGCTGCGATCGGCCCTGCGGGACGTCGCCGCCCGGCACGCCGTCCTGCGCTCCGTCTTCCCTGGCACCCGCGGCGGCGACCTGCGCCAGCAGGTACTCGACGGCGACCGAGCACTGTCCGACACCGCGCCCCGTGACGCCACCGCACCCGGCCCGGACGGCGCACGGGACTCCGCCGTGGCCACGCCCGGCGCACCGCTGCCGCTGCTCACCGCGGAGAAGGTCGACGAGGCAGGGCTCGCGGACCGCATCGCCGCCCGCATCCGGGAGCCGTTCGACCTCGCCGGCCAAGTCCCCTGGAGACGCCACCTGTTCACGCTGGCCGACACCGAAGCCGACACCGACACCGGCGCCACCGAGCACGTACTGCTGCTGGTCGTGCACCGCATCGCCGCGGACGATGCCTCCGTCGACGTCCTGCTGCGCGACCTGGCCACCGCCTACGGCGCCCGCCGTGAGGGCCGCGTACCCGAACGGGCCCCGCTGCCCGCGCAGTTCGCCGACTACGCACGCTGGGAGCGGGAACTGCTCCAGGGCGAGCAGGCCCGCGAGAGCCTGGCCAACGACCAACTCGACCACTGGAAGGACACGCTGGCCGGCATCGGGGCCGAACTCGACCTGCCCGCCGACCGTCCGCGTCCGCCGGTTGCCTCCCACCGCACGGCGGCCGTCCCGCTGCACCTGGACGCGGAGGCGCACGCCCGCGTCACCGACGTGGCCGAATCCGCCGACGCCACCCCGTTCACCGTGCTGCACGGCGCGCTGGTGACGCTCCTCGTCCGGCTCGGCGCCGGCGACGACATCACCGTCGGCACGATGATCCCGCGACGCGACGACCCGGCCCTCGAAGGGGTGGTGGGCCCGTTCGCCGGCGCCCTGGCGCTGCGCACCGACGCCTCGGCCGACCCCACCTTCCTCGAACTGCTCGGCCGGGCACGGGAGACCTACCAGGAGGCGGCCGCCCACCGGGACGTGCCCTTCGAACGGCTCGTGGACGTGCTCGGCCTGCCGCCCTCGCTGGCCCGCCACCCGGTGTTCCAGGTCATGCTCGACGTCCGCGACGACATCGCGGACGCCTGGGACCCCTGGGAACTGCCCGGCGTGCGCACCACCCGGCTGGAGACGGGACCGCGCGACACCGAGACCGATCTCTCCCTCGACCTCGCCGAACGCTATCTGGCCGACGGCGACTTCGGCGGCATCACCGGCCAGGTCCGGTACGCCACCGACCTGTTCGACGAGTCCACCGTCACCGCGTTCACCGGCCGGCTGACCCGCGTTCTCGCCCAGGTCACCGCCGACCCGCAACTGCGGCTGAGTCAGGTGGACGTCTTCCTGGACGAGGACGAGCGCCGGCACGCGGTGCGCCTCGGCGCCGCCGCGGGCATCGCGCTGCCCGCGGCCGGCCCGGTCGAACTGTTCGCCGCCCAGGCCCGGCGCACCCCGGGCGCGGTGGCCGTCCTCGACCAGCGGATCCCCGGCATGTACGAGGCGTCGATGACGTACGAGACGCTGGCCGAGGCCGCCGACGAGGTCGCCGCCCGGCTCGTGGCGGCAGGGGCCGGACCCGAACGCGTCGTCGTCGTGGCGATACCCCCCACCCTGATGCTGGTGATCGCGCTGCTCGGGGTGCTGAAGTCGGGCGCCGCCTGCCGGTTCGCCGATCCGGCCCGGCCCTGCGCGGACGACGGAACGCCCCGGCCCGCCGTGCTGCTGTGCGACGCGGCCGGACCGGTTCCGGCGGACGCCGGCGTCCCGGTCGTCCTCATGGACGACCCGGTGACCGGCGGCACCGACGAGGACCGGCCGCCTGCGGACGGACCCGGCTCGCCCGCCGCGGACACCGGGCCGGCCGCCCGGGTGGGTGCCCCGCTCCCGCTCGGCGCCCATCCCGCGCTCGTCCTGGACAGCACGACACACCCCGGAGCCGCCGCGGTCGTCTCCCACCGCGCACTGGTCGACCAGGTGGCGCACCGCGCCCGGACCACACCGCAGACCGCGGACCTGCTGGCACTGGACAGCCGGGCCCCGGCCGCGGACCTCGTGACCCCGCTGCTCGCCGCGCTGTGCTCGGGCGGCCAGGTGTGCCTCGGCACGGCACCGCCCACCCCGCTCGGCGGCGGACACGACGCCGCGGAGACCGGCGGCACCTGGCTGGAGCCGGACGGCGCCGCCGAGGAGACCGCCGTCGACGGCCGGCCCGGCACGGGGCGGCCACCCGCCAACACCCGCATCCTCGTTCTGGACGACCACCTGCGGCCGGTGCCCCCGGGCGCCATCGGCGACGTCTACGTGGCGGGCCCCTCGCTCGCCCGCGGCTACCTCGGCCACCCGAGCGGCACCGGCGAACGGTTCGTCGCCTGCCCGTTTGGACCCGCGGGCGAACGGATGTTCCGCACCGGCCACCGGGCACGGCAGGACGCCACGGGCACGCTCACCCTACGGGCCGACACCGGCCGCGCCCCCGGCCGCGCCCGCCCGGGCCGGAGCACCGGCCGGGGCCGCGGCGACCTCGACGTGCTGCTGCCGCTGCGCCCCGAGGGCAACCGGCCGCCGCTGTTCTGCATCCACCCGGGCATGGGCCTGAGCTGGGGCTACGCCGCCGTGCTGCCGTACCTCCCCGGCGACGTGCCGGTGTACGGCGTCCAGGCGCGCGGACTCGCCCGCCCCGAGCCGTTGCCCGGCAGCATCGAGGAGATGGCCGCCCACTACGCCGACGAGATCCGAGCCGTCCAGCCCCTTGGCCCCTACCACCTGCTCGGCTGGTCCATCGGCGGCACCCTCGCCCAGGCCGTGGCGACCCGCCTGGAGGAACTCGGCGAACAGGTCGCGCTGCTCGCGCTGCTGGATGCCTACCCCAACAGCTCCGCCCAGGCCCGGATGCGCGGCGAACAGGGCGGGCCGCAGGACGGCTACGCCCTGCTGCGGCAGGACGAGGGCGGCATCGCCGACCTCTACCGCTCGACCGGCCTCGGCGAACAGACCCTCGCCAACCTGGAGAAGGTGCTGCGGAACATGGCGGCCTTCACCCCCCGGCACACCCCGCGGCCCTTCGGCGGCGACCTGCTGCTCTTCGTCGCCACCGAGGACCGGCCCGCCGATCTGCCGGTGGCGGACGCGGTGACCGGCTGGCGGCCCTTTGTCGGCGGGGAGATCGAAGCCCACGAGATCGCCGTCAACCACTACGACATGCTCCAGCCCGGACCCCTGGCGCAGATCATGCGCATCGTCACGGAAAAACTCCGGAAGGACTGAGAAATGACCAATCCGTTCGACAACGAAAACGGCACCTTCGTGGTCCTGGTCAACGACGAGGGACAGTATTCGCTCTGGCCGAACTTCGCGGAAGTACCCGAGGGCTGGACCGTCGAGCACGGCGAGTCCTCCCGTCAGGAATGCCTCACGTTCATCGAGGAGAACTGGACGGACATGCGGCCCAAGAGCCTGGTGGCGGAAATGGACCGGGCCGAGAACACGGCACCGTAGCCCCGAACGCGGATGGACACGGAATCCATCGCGGCGATCGCCATCGGCGACGTCGCCGTCATCGTGGTCGCCTCGCGGCTGCTCGGCGCCCTGGCCCGGCGCTGCGGCCAGCCCGCGGTCGTCGGACAGATCGTCGCCGGGATCGCCCTCGGGCCCACCCTGCTCGGGCGGCTGCCCGGCGACCTGACCGGCCGGCTCTTCCCGTCGGAGGTCCTGCCGTTCCTCACGGTCCTCGCCCAGATCGCCGTCGTGCTCTTCATGTTCATGGTGGGGTACGAGATGGACCCCCGGCAGCTGCGGCGCGGCGGCAGAGCTGCGGTGACGGTGGCGCTGTGCGCGTTCCTCGTCCCGGCGGGACTCGGTGCCGGGCTGGCCGGAGCGTTCCCCGGGGTGTTCGCCGCGGTCCGCCCGGACGGCGTGGACGGCCGCTCGTTCTGGCTGTTCATGGCGGTCGCCCTGTCCGTCACCGCGCTGCCCGTCCTCGCGGCCGTCGTCCGCGAGCGCGGACTGGCGGGCACCCCGGCGGGCGGTGTGGCCACCGCCGCCGCCGGACTCATGGACGGGGTGGCGTGGCTCGTGCTCGCCGTGGCGCTGGCCGGCACCGGACACACCATGGGGCGGCCCTGGCCGGTGACGCTGCTGCTCATCGCGGTGTTCGTGGCGGTCGTGTTCCTCGTCGTACGGCCGCTGCTGGCGTGGTGGCTGGAGCGGTCCGGGGCGTTGCAGGCCAACCAGCGCACGCTCGCCCTCGCCCTCGCCCTGGGCACCGCCTGGGTCACCTCGGAACTCGGCCTGCACGCCGTCTTCGGCGGCCTGCTCGCGGGCATCGCGATGCCCCGCAGGAACGGCGTACCGGACGCCGATGTGCTCAGACCCGTCGAGGAGAGCGCAGGCCTGCTGCTGCCGCTGTTCTTCGTGACGACGGGACTGTCCTTCAACATCGGCTCCCTCGACGGCGACGGCGGCGCCCTGCTGGCCCTCGTCCTCGTCGTGGCCACCCTCGGCAAGCTCCTGCCCGGATACGCGGCGGCCCGGCTCAGCGGCCTGGACCGGCACGGCTCCGCGCTCGTCGCCGCCCTGGTCAACACGCGCGGACTGACCGAACTCATCGTCCTGAACGTCGCGCTGGAGGCCGGAGTGATCAGCGCGGAACTCTTCACCGTCCTCGTCCTGATGGCGCTCGTGACCACGTTCATGACGGGACCGCTGATCTCGCTCGTCCGGCGGGAGGGCGGCCTCGCCCGGCGCCTGCGCGGCACCCCGCCACGTCCGGCACCGGACCCGGACGCGGCGTCGCACGAAATCAAGCAGGGAATGTCAGGAACTCGCGACTGAATACCGCAGGGCGGTGTCCCATGGACACGCTTGACGGTCGGACGCGGTCATTACCAGACTCGTTTCAGCAGTCTGAATTCCACGGCCGGGACGGGCAGTTCCCCGGTGCGGAAAAACAGGAAGAAACCCGAAGGGGGATGACCTTGCCGGAATCCGAGGAATTCGACGTCGTGGTCGTCGGCGGCGGGCCCGCCGGCTCGACCCTGGCCGCACTGGTGGCCATGCGCGGACACCGCGTACTGGTCCTGGAGAAGGAGTTCTTCCCGCGCCACCAGATCGGCGAGTCGCTGCTGCCGTCCACTGTGCACGGCGTGTGCCGGATGATCGGCGTCGCCGACGAACTGGCGAAGGCGGGCTTCCCGCGCAAGCGCGGCGGCACCTTCAAGTGGGGCGCCAACCCGGAGCCCTGGACCTTCTCCTTCGCGGTCTCCCCGCGCATGCAGGGGCCCACCTCCTATGCGTACCAGGTGGAACGCTCCCGCTTCGACGAGATCCTGCTGAACAACGCCCGCCGGGTGGGCGCCGAGGTGCGCGAGGGCTGTGCCGTCGTCGACGTCGTCGCCGACGACGAACGGGTCCGCGGTGTGCGGTACACGGACGCCGACGGCACCGAGCGCCGGGCGCTGGCGGAGTTCGTCGTGGACGCCTCCGGCAACCGCAGCCGCGTCCACCAGCGGGTGGGCGGCAGGCGCGAGTACTCGGACTTCTTCCGCAGCCTCGCCCTGTACGGCTACTTCGAGGGCGGCAAGCGGTTGCCCGAACCCAACTCGGGCAACATCCTCTCCGTCGCCTTCGACAGCGGCTGGTTCTGGTACATCCCGCTGAGCGACACCCTCACCAGCGTCGGAGCCGTCGTACGCCACGATCTGGCCGACAAGATCCAGGGCGACCAGCACAAGGCGCTGATGGCGCTGGTGGACGAATGCCCGCTGATCGCCGAGTACCTCGCGGACGCACGGCGCGTGACCACCGGCCCGTACGGCAGGCTGCGGGTGCGCAAGGACTACTCGTACCACCACACGACGTTCTCCCGCCCCGGCATGGTGCTGGTCGGCGACGCCGCCTGCTTCGTCGACCCGGTGTTCTCCTCCGGTGTCCACCTCGCCACGTACAGCGCGCTGCTCGCGGCCCGCTCCCTCAACAGCGTCCTCGCCGGACAGGTGGACGAGCCGCGCGCGCTGCGCGAGTTCGAGGCCCGCTACCGCCGCGAGTACGGCGTCTTCTACGAGTTCCTGCTGTCCTTCTACGAGATGCACCACGACGAGAACTCCTACTTCTGGCAGGCCAAGAAGGTCACCCGGACCAACCGGCCCGAGCTGGAGTCCTTCGTGGAACTGATCGGCGGGGTCTCCTCCGGCGAACAGGTCCTCACCGACGCCGAGATCGTCGCCAAGCGCTTCACCGCGGGCTCCGCGGAGTTCGCCGACGCGGTCGGCACGCTCGCCGGCGACGCGGACGACAGCATGGTCCCGCTGCTGAAGTCGTCGGTCGTGCGCGAGGTCATGCAGGAGGGCGGCCAGGTCCAGATGCGCGCTCTGCTCGGCGCGGACGCCGAACCGGAGACCCCGCTGTTCGACGGCGGTCTGGTGCCGTCCGCGGACGGCATGTGCTGGCAGGAGCCGGCGCGGCCCGGCGGGTCCGCGGGCACCAGCGGCGCGGGTGACTGAGGGGAGAGGCCCATGGCCCGGCCGACCGACCTGTCCATGCACAACCGGCGTGACCGTCTCGACCCGCTGCCCGAGCTGACCCGGCTCGGCGCGCGGGCCCCGCTGACCCGGACCCGGCTCACGGACGACCCGGAGGCCGGCACCGGCTGGCTGGTCACCGGCCGGGAGGAGGTGCGCGCCGTCCTCGGCGACCCCGAACGGTTCAGCACCCACCCGGCCGGCGGCACCGGGCGGCCCGCCCAGGTGGGCAACCTCGTGCAGTACGACCCGCCCGAGCACTCCCGGCTGCGGCAACTGCTCGCGCCCGAGTTCACCGTCCGGCGGATGCGCGGCCTCGAACCCGCCGTCGACCGGATCGTCGAGGACTGCCTCGACGCCCTGGAGAAGGCCGGCCGGCCCGCCGACTTCATGCGCCACGTCGCCTGGTCGGTGCCCGGCCTGGTGATGTGCGAGCTGTTCGGGGTGCCCCGTGACGACCGGGCCGAGCTGGCCCGGCTGCTGAAGGTGGGCCGCCCCGCGTTCCGCGGCCGACGCACCCAGGTGACCGCGGGCGGCGCGTATCTCGCGTACATGGGCCGCCTGGTGGCGCGCAAGCGCCGCGATCCGGGCGACGACCTGCTCGGCCGGGTGGTGCGCGAGCACGGGGCGGACGTCAGCGACGAGGAGCTGGTCGGGCTCGGCGCCTTCGTGATGGGCTCCGGGGTGGAGAACGTCGCCGCGATGCTGGGACTCGGTGTCCTCACCCTCCTGGAACACCCGGAGCAGCTCGAACTGCTGCGTACCCGGCCGGAGTTGACGGACCACGCGGTGGAGGAGCTGATCCGCTACCTCTCGGTCATCCCGACCGCCTCGCCGCGCATCGCACGCGAGGACGTGACCCTCGGCGGCCGGCTGATCAAGGCCGGCGACCGCGTGGCCTGCTCCCTGATCGCGGCCAACCGCGGCACGCCGGAGGGCACCTCCGACCCCTTCGACCTCACCCAGGACGCCACCCCGCATCTGGCGCTGGGCCACGGCATCCACTACTGCATCGGCGCGTCCCTCGTCCGCATGGAGCTGCGCAGCGCCTATCCGGCGGTCCTGCGCCGCTTCCCCGCGCTGCGGGTGGCCGTACCCCCGGAGGAGATCCAGTTCCGGCCGCAGGCCCCCTACGGCGTCGAAGCACTGCCCGTCACCTGGTAGGAGGAGCCATGTCCGAGGCAGCCACGTCCGCGGCGGCCACGCCCGGCGCGGGCCCACCCGCCGCGTCCCGCGCGGCCGGCCGGGGCGCGGCCGAGCCCCCGCTCGTCTACGCCCGCCGTGACCGGTTCGCCCCGGCCGCCGCCCTGCGCGAACTGGCCGCCCGCTGCCCCGTCACGCGCGTGGACGTCGGCCCGGGCACCGACGGTCAGTCCGTCTGGCTGGTCACCGGCTACGCCGAGGTCCGCCAGGTGCTCGGCGACCACGTCCGCTTCTCCACCCGCCGGCGCTTCGGTTCGAAGACCGCGACCGGCCGGGAGGCGGGTGTCCGGCCCGACCCGATGGTGGGGCAGCTCATGGACTACGACCCGCCCGAACACACCCGGCTGCGGCAGATCCTCACCCCCGAGTTCACCCTCCGCAGGGTCCGCAGGCTCCGCCCGCGGATCGACGCGATCGTCGGCGAACGGCTTGACGCCCTGTCGGCGGCCGGCCCGCCCGCCGATCTGGTACGGGCGTTCGCGCTGCCGGTGCCCGGCGCCGTACTGTGCGAACTCATCGGAGTACCCCGCGACGACCGCGAGGAGTTCCTGCACCGCTGCCACGGCTTCCTCGCCGAGGGCCGGGGCCGCACTCGGCGGGCCGCCGTCGGGGAACTGCTCTCCCGGTACCTCGCGGCGATGGTGGCACGGCAGCGCAGCGACCCCGACGACGGCTTCCTCGGCATGCTGGTGCGCGAGCACGGCGACGAGATCACCGACAAGGAACTGCGGGGCGTGTGCGTCCTGTTGGTTCTGGCGAGCCTCGACAACCTCTCCGGCATGCTGGGCCTCGGCACCCTGCTGCTGCTCGAACACCCGGAGCAGCGCGACGCCGCGCGCGAGGACCCGGGCGCGGTGGACCGCGCGGTCGACGAACTGCTGCGCCATCTCGCGGTGCCGCACGCGCCGACCCCGCGCATCGCCCGCACGGACGTCACCGTGGGAGGGCAGCTCATCAAGGAAGGGGAGTACGTCGTCTGCTCGCTGCCGATGGCCAACCGGGATCCCGCGCTGCTGCCCGAGCCCGACCGCTTCGACATCACCCGCGAGCCGACCGCCCACGTCACCTTCGGGCACGGCATCCACCACTGCCTGGGCGCGCCCCTCGCCCGGATGCTGCTCGGCGTCTGCTACCCCGCGCTGTTCGGGCGCTTCCCGCGGCTTCGGCTCGCGGAGCCCGCGGCCACGGTTCCGTTCCGCGTGCACGCGCTCGCGCACGGCGTGGACCGGCTGCCGGTCACCTGGTGAACGGCGCCCGGGAGAAGCCCCCATGAACGGCGGCCGTGCGGCAGGCCGTCCGGCACGAGGACAAGGAGAGGACGGAGCGATGAGCGAGACGGCACGGACGCGAGCGCCGGGCGCGACGACCGCGACGAGCGGGACGGGCGATCCGAAGGGGGCGCGGGACCGGACAAAGGGGCCGCGTGTCGAGGTCGACCGCGGCCGGTGCGTGGGCTCCGGCATGTGCCTGGCCCATGTCCCCGCAGTGTTCGACCAGTCGGACCGGGACGGCAGGGTCCTGCTGGTCGAACCGCTGCCCCGGGCCGGCGTGGTGCCCGCGGTGCGGGCCGCCGCCGAGCGCTGCCCGTCCGGCGCGATCACCCTGCACGAGCCCGGCCGGCCGGGCCAGGACCTGGAGGAGGAATGATGGAGAAGAGTGCCGCGGGTACGGCGGCCGAGTCCACCCGGGCGGCGGTACGCGACGTCGTGGCGCCCCTGTGGTGCGAGGCACTACAGGTGGCCGAAGTGTCCGACGAGGACCACTTCTTCGCGCTCGGCGGCCATTCGCTGGCCGCCCTGCACGTGATGACCACGGTCGAGGACACCTACCGGATCGAGCTGGGCGGGGTCCGCGACATCTGGGAGAACCCGACCCTCGGTGAGTTCGTCGCGGCCGTCGCGGCGCTCGTCACCGGACCCGCCGAGTAGGCCCCGGCCATGCGGGCGGATCGCACCCCCGGCCTGCTGCCGGCGCTCCAGGAGGGCCGGGCCCGCATCGAGGTGGCCGGGCAGCGCCTCGAAGGAGACGACCTCACCGGGGCCGTCGGCGCGCTCGCCCGGTCCCTGGCCGGCGCCCGCAGGGTGGCGGTCGTGGCACACCCGAGCGTCGCCACCGTCGTCGCCGTCGCGGGCGTCCTCACGGCCGGGGCCACCGCGGTCCCGGTGCACCCGGCGGCCGGAGCACCGGAACGCGCGCACATCCTGCGCGACGCCGAGGTCGACCTCGTGCTGGACGAGCCCGCCCTCACCGACCGGGCCGCGCCGCCGCCCGAACCGGCCGCCGACGCCGCGCCCGCGCTGATCCTGTACACCTCCGGATCCACCGGACCGCCCAAGGGCGTCGTCATTCCGCGCCGCGCGATCGCCGCGAGCCTCGACGCCCTCGTCGCGCTCTGGCAGTGGACCCCCGACGACGTACTCGCCCACGCGCTGCCGCTGTCCCATGTGCACGGTCTCGTCTTCGGCGTCCTCGGCCCGCTGCGCATCGGCTCACCGCTCGTGCACACCGGCCGCTATCTCGTCCCCGTACCCGGCGCCTCCGTGTACTTCGGCGTGCCCGCCCTGTGGGGGTCCATGGGCGCGGCCGACCTCGGCCGGCTGGCCGCCGCCCGGCTGCTGGTGTCCGGCGCGGACCGGCTCCCGCGGGCGGTCGCCGAGCGGGTGCGACGGCTGTCCGGGCACCGGATCCTCAACCGGTACGCCATGACCGAGACCCTCGTCATCGCCTCCCCGCGCGCCGCGGACCTGCGGGCCGGGCTGCCGGCCGGCTCGGTGGGACACCCGGTGCCGGGCATGCGGGTGCGGCTCGCCGACCCGGACGCGCAGGGCGCCGGCGAGGTCCAGGTGCGCGGCAGCGGGCTGTTCTCCGGGTATCTGGGGAGCGGCCCCGCGGTCGACGAGGACGGCTGGTTCGGCACCGGCGACCTCGGCGAGTGGCTGCCGGACGGCTCGCTGCGGCTGCTCGGCCGCAAGGACACCGACCTGATCAAGAGCGGCGGCTACCGGGTCGGCGCCGGCGAGGTGGAGGACGCGCTCCTCGCCCACCCGGCCGTCGCGGAGGCCGCGGTGATCGGTGTGCCCGACGCCCGGCTCGGGCAGCGGGTCGCCGCCTGGATCGTCGCGGACCGGCCGGACCGGGCCGCCCTCGCAGCCTTCCTCGCCGCCCGCCTCGCCCCCTACAAGCTTCCGCAGGAGATCCACGTGGTGGAGGCCCTGCCGCGCACCGCCCTCGGCAAGGTGCACAAGGGCCGGCTCGCGGCGGAGTCACCCCGCCGGACCGGCTGAAACCGCTCCGAACGGACGGTCCCGAAACCGGCACCTCAGGCACCTCAGGCACGTCAGGCACCTCAGGCATGTCAGGTGCGTCAGTCCATCAGAACTCCGAAGAGACAAGGGAGTTGGCAGGTCATGCCACAGTCCTGCACACCGCCGTCCGCGTCGGCCCCGCTGGACCTGCCGGTGCGCGCGCCCAAGCCCCGTGCCCGCGGACGCACCATGGTCATCGACGGCGGGGCGCCGCTCCGCTGGTTCGAGGACGTCGTGGACAGCGCGGGCGACTTCATCGACGTGGTCAAGTTCGGCTGGGGGACGGCGCTCGTCACCACGGGCATCAAACACAAGACAGAGGTGCTGCGTCAGCACGGCATCCCCTACATGTTCGGCGGCACCCTCTTCGAGAAGTACGTCCTGTGCGGCCGGTTCGAGGGCTACCGGGGCCTGTGTCTGGAACACGGCTGCGACGTCGTCGAGGTCTCCGACGGCACCATCGACCTCGCGCCCGAGGACAAGGCCCGGCACATCACCCGGCTCGCCGCCGACTTCGAGGTCGTCTCGGAGGTCGGCTTCAAGGACCCGCACCGCTCGGAGCGTTTCGCCCCCAGCCAGTGGATCGCCGGCATCCGGCGCGATCTCGACGCGGGGGCGGGCTCGGTCATCCTGGAGGCCCGCGAGAGCGGTACCAGCGGGATCTGCCGGGCCGACGGGGAACCGCGGTTCGGCCTGATCGAGGACATCCTCGCCGCCGGCCTGCCCACCGACCTGCTCATCTTCGAGGCGCCCACGAAACAACTCCAGACGTATTTCGTGAAACGCGTCGGCAGCAATGTCAACCTCGGCAACATCGCCCTCACGGACGTCATCGCCGTGGAAACGCTCCGGCTCGGTCTGCGCGCCGACACACTGCTGGCCGTCGACGCATCAGGAGTACGCCCGTGAGGAATTCCGCAGACGCCTTCCACCTCGCGATTCCGGCCCGTGATCTGGACCGCGCCGCAGGTTTCTACAATCAGCTGCTCGGCTGTCCGATCGCCCGCCGCTACACCGACCGCGTCACCTTCGACTTCTTCGGCGACCAACTCGTCTGCCATTACTCGCCGGACGAGCCGGTCGCGGCCCGACCGCAGCTCTATCCACGGCATTTCGGAGTGACGTTCCACTCGCGCGCCGACTTCGAGGCACTGCTGCGCCTGGTCGAGGTGCGGAAGGTGCCGGTCTTCCAGGAGGTGCGGTCCCGGTTCGAGGGAACCGTCGAGGAGCACCGCACCCTGGTCCTGGTGGATCCGACCGGCAACCTCCTGGAGTTCAAGCACTACACCGACCCGCGGATGATGTACTGACGCCCCGCGGACGCCCGCCCGCCTCTCCACGGGCGACGTCCTGACTCCCCGCGGCTGACGCACCGACTCACGGCAGCCGCGCCGTCCGCAGCTCCCGCGCACCGGCCGCCGACGCACAGCCCGCTAGCCCCAGCGCGTCCCGGAACTCCTCGGCCAGCAGGTCGAGCACCCGCCGCACGCCGGCCTGCCCGCCCGCGGCGAGCCCCCACACCGGCGGCCGGCCCACCAGCACCGCCGAGGCGCCCAGGGCCAGCGCCTTGAGGATGTCCGTGCCGCTGCGCACCCCGCCGTCCATCAGCACCTCGCAGGATTCCCCGACCGCCTCGGCCACCGCGGGCAGCGCCTCGACGGCGGGCAGCGCGCCGTCGAGCTGGCGCCCCCCGTGGTTGGACACCACCACCGCGCTCACCCCGAGGCCGGCCGCGCGCACCGCGTCCTCCGGCGCGAGGATCCCCTTCAGGACGATCGGCAGCCGGGTCGCCGACCGCACCTCCTCCACACACGACCAGGTCAGCGCAGGGGAGAACGCCTCCGCCGTGTGCGCGGCCAGCGCCGAGCCGGCCGCCTGCGACCGGTGGGCCGCCGAACGCGCGCCGGAGCCCAGATGCGCTGCCCGCACCTGCCCGGGCAGCGCGAACCCGTTGCGTACGTCGCGCAGCCGGCGCCCCATCCACGGCACGTCCACGGTGAGCACCAGCGCCTCACAGCCCGCGTCCTCGGCCCGGCGGGCCAGATCCGCGGAGCGCCCGCACTCGCGCAGCCAGTACAGCTGGAACCACACCCGGCCCCCGGCCGCCGCGACCTCCTCCACGGGCACACTGCTCAGCGTCGCCACCGTGAACGGCACGCCCGCCTCCCGCGCGGCCCGGCCCGTCGCCGACTCGCCCTCGGGATGCGCCAGCCGGTGATAGGCGACCGGCGCGACGGCGAGCGGCATCCGGGCCGGCCGCCCGAGCAGCGTGGTGTCCGTCGCGCACCCGGAGACGTCCCGCAGCACCCGAGGCGTCACGAAGACCCGGTCGAAGGCCGCGCGGTTCGCCGCGAGGGTCGCCTCGCGGCCCGCGCCGCCCGCGACGAAGTCCCACACGTCACGGGGCAGTACGGCCGCCGCCGCCCGCTCCACGTCGTCCAGGTCGTGCAACTCCTCAAGCGCGGGCGGCAGATCCGGGGCGCCGGACGGCCCCGGATCGCCCGCCCCGCCCCGGCTGCCCCGGTCAGCGGTCGGCACGCCGCCCCACCCGCTCCAGCTCCACGGCCTCGTACAGCGCCTTGATGTTGGAACTGCCGAAGGTCTGCGCCCCCCGGCGCTCGATGACCTCGTGGAAGAGGGTGCCGCGCGGGTGCGTGGAGGAGGTGAAGATCTGGAACAGCTGGCCGCCGTGATCCTCGTCGACCAGCAGGTTCGTCGCCCGCAGGTCCTCCAGCGTGTGCGACTTGAGGTCGATCCGCTCGCTCAGCAGGTCGTAGTACGTCCCCGGGGTGCGCAGGAACGCGACGCCCCGCGCCGACAGCGCCCGCACGGAGCGGACGGCGTCGTCGGCGGAGAACGCCAGGTGCTGGACGCCCGGGCCGTGATGGCTCTTCAGGAAGTCGTCGATCTGCCCCGGCTGCGCCTTCGGATCGGGCTCGATCAGCGTCAGCGTGACCGCCTCGGACCCGGCGCTCTGCACGACCTTGGACTCCATCGCCTGGGCGCCGACGGTGATCCGCTCCTGGAAGATCTCCCGGAAGCCGAGGGTGCGCCGGTAGAACCGGACCGTCGCGTCGAGGTCGCCCGCGTCGAGACACACCGCGAAGTGGTCCACGTCCAGCAGCCCGACGTCGCCGCCGGCCGTGTCCCGCACGCCCGGCACCGGCACGAACCCGGCCGGCAGGCCAGGCCCCTCGCCCGGGGCCCGCTCCACCAGGGTGTGCACCACGTCGCCGAATCCGGAGACGACGGCCGTCGTGCGCGCTCCGGGACCCTCGTGCCGGGTGGGCGGGCGCACCGGTTCCGCGCCGCCCGCCACCGCCGCGGCGAAGGCCGCGGACACATCGGCGGTGCTCAGGGCGATGTCGGCGACACCGTCGCCGTGCGTGGCGACGTACGCGGCCGCGGGATGCCGCCCCGAGGCCGCCGCGGTGAGCACCAGAGTCGTCCGCCCCTGGCGCAGGGCGATGCCCCGGTGCTCGGCGAAGGAAGCGGTGCCGACGACCGTGAAGGCATAGCCGTCGACCCACGCGGACACCGCCCGGTCGAGGTCGTCGACGTACAACTCGACGTAGTCGACGGCGAGATCGGTCGGCCCGGCGGGTTCGCCGGCCGTGGGCTGTACAGGTGGAACCGTCATGAGAGTCCTCCGGCCCGGTAATGATTCGGATGCGGCTGGATTCGGCTGCCTCGGACCGTCGCACCAAATGCGCCGCACGGATTGCGCAGTTCCTCTTCAACGGCGCGTCTTTACTGTCGGTCGGCGAGGTCGAATACTTCTGATGCGGCCCCGATCGTACGGAGACCGGCGGATTACCGCACCTGTCAAAAATGACGGCGCGGCCAGGGAAGACTGTGCCTCGACCGTATTGCCGCCCATTCCCGATGAAGGACTCAGGTGATGGAAATCCTGGAATCCGAGATCATCCGGGCCGAGTTGTCCGCGGCCACCCTGCACGCCTCGCTCGGCGATGTGTCGATGACGTCCATGACCCTGCTCAACGAGGTCGCGGGCAGGTATCCCGACGCGATCTCGTTCGCCGCAGGCCGCCCCTACGAGGGCTTCTACGACGTGAAGCTGCTCCACGAGTACCTGCGGATCTTCTGTCACCACCTGCGCACGGAACGGGGGATGAGCGAGGCGCAGGTCGCCCGGACGCTGTTCCAGTACGGCGACACCAAGGGGATCATCGCCGACCTCGTGGCACGCGCCCTCGCCGCGGACGAGGGGATCGAGGCCGACCCGGCGTCCGTCGTCGTCACGGTCGGCTGCCAGGAAGCGATGTTCCTGGTGCTGCGCGCGCTGCGGGCCGACGACCGCGACGCGCTGCTCGCGCCGAGCCCGACCTACGTCGGCCTGACCGGGGCCGCGCTCCTCGCCGATCTGCCCGTGCTGCCCGTGCGCACCGACGCGGACGGCATCGACCTGGCCGACCTTGTGACCGGGCTGCGTACGGCGCGGGCCGCGGGCCGCCGGGTCCGCGCCTGCTACGTCACCCCCGACTTCGCCAACCCGATGGGCGTGAGCATGTCGCTCGCGGACCGGCACCGGCTGCTCGAACTCGCCGCGTGCGAGGATCTGTTGCTCCTGGAGGACAACGCCTACGGGCTGCTGAACAGCGCCGCCGAACGGCCGGCCACCCTGAAGGCGCTCGACCGGCACGAACGCGTCGTCTACCTCGGGTCGTTCGCCAAGACCGGCATGCCGGGCGCGCGGGTGGGCTACGTCGTGGCCGGACAGCGGGTGACCGGACCGGGCGGCGGCTCGCTGCTCGCCGACGAACTGTCGAAGATCAAGAGCATGCTCACGGTGAACACGGCGCCCATCGCCCAGGCGATCGTGGGCGGCAAACTGCTCGCCCACGGCTGCGGCCTGGCCGACGCCAACCGCCGCGAGACCGAGGTGTACCACCGCAACCTGCGACAGGTGCTCGACGGCCTCGACCGGCGGCTCGGCGGGTACCCGGACGTCTCCTGGAACGTCCCGACGGGCGGCTTCTTCATCGTGCTCACCGTCCCGTTCACCGTCGACGACGACCTGCTGGCGCACGCGGCACGGCGGCACGGCGTGCTGTTCACGCCCATGCACCACTTCTACGGCTCCACCGCCGGACACCGGCAACTGCGCCTGTCCATCAGCACATTGACGCCCGACCGGATCGAGGAGGGACTGGACCGGCTGGCCGCGCTGGTCGAGGAGGGGCGGGCCGAACACGAAGGCACGGGGGAGCACATCCCGAGTGGTGCACGGTGACCGTCCGCACCCTCGCGGTCGTCGGCACCGGCCTCATCGGCACGTCCGTGGCGCTCGCGGCGCGCCGGCACCGGGTCACCGTCTACCTCTTTGACCGGGACGAGTCCGCCGTCCGCGCCGCCGCGGCCCTCGGCGCGGGACGCCCCGAACCTCCGCCCCGCCCCGTCGACCTGGCGGTACTCGCGGTGCCGCCCAGCCAGATCGCCCCGGTCCTCGCGCGCGAGCAGGCGCGCGGCCTCGCCCGGAGCTACACCGACGTGGCGAGCGTGAAGGCGCGCCCCGAACGGGAGATCCTCGCCACCGCGCCCGATCCGTCCTCCTACATCGGCGGCCACCCCATGGCCGGCCGCGAACGCTCGGGCCCCCTCGCGGCCCGCGCGGAGCTGTTCCAGGGCCGCCCCTGGGTGCTCACCCCGACCCGGTTCACCGCCAAGCCCGCCTTCGACCGCGCCCTCGACCTCATCACGCTGTGCGGCGGGGTCCCGCGGGTGATGCGGGCCCGGGCACACGACGACGCGGTCGCGCTGATCTCCCACGCGCCGCACCTGCTGGCCAGCCTGATGGCGGCCCGGCTGCGGGACGGCCCGGCGCCGGCTGCCCGGCTGGCCGGCCAGGGGGTGCGGGACGTCACCCGGATCGCCCGTGGCGACTCACGGCTGTGGGGCGACATCGTGGAGTCCAACGCGGCGGCCGTCGCGGCGGTGCTCACCCGCCTCCAGGAGGAGCTGGCCGGGGTGCTGGCCGCCCTGTACGACCTGGCCCAGCCGGACGGCGGCCCGGGCCCCGAGACCCGCGGCAAGAGCCGCCACACCCTCGTCGACCTCCTGGAACGGGGAATCGCCGGCGTGGGCGAACTACCGGAGGACCGACCGGAGAACAGCGACCACTGACCACACCCCCGCCGGGCCGACCGTGGACGGGCCACGCCTGCTGCCGACGTCGACGACGGTGACCGTTGACGGCAGCGGGCGCCGAGTGCGGCGGGTGTCGAGCGTGGCGGCGGCGGGGAGCAGGCCTGCCTCCGTGGCGGTCCGGGTGACCGCCGTGACGGGGGACGGGCTGACCGGGAACCGTAGCTGCGGGGCCGGGGAGGGCCGTAGCAGAACCGGCGGCGCCCGTGGCAGGGGACCGGCGACGGCTGTGGCGGCCCCCCGGTCACCTCGTCGACGCGGTGCACGGAGTGTCCCCGCTCCCTGTGCGAGCGCCTCGCGGACTGTCCCCGGTCCCTGCCCGGGCGCGTCGTGGGCGGTGGGTGTGGAGCCTGTATCCGGGCGGTTGGTTGTGCCCGTGCTGTGACCGTCGCCCGCGTAGAACTTGGCCCCATGTTCACCACACACAAACGAACCGCCTCCACCGTGCTCGCGGTCTCGGCGCTGCTCACCGGGGCGCTCCTCACCGGCTGTTCCGAAGGGTCCTCGTCCAACGAGGCGAAGTCGTCCGGCGGCGTGGAAGCCTCCCCGACCAGCCCCGAGGACCAGGGGCTGGCGTTCTCGCGGTGCATGCGGGAGAACGGCGTACCCGCCTTCCCCGACCCGGAGGCCGGCGGGCTCCAGCTCAGTCCGGACAGCGGCATCGACCCCAACTCCGCCGAATTCCAGGGCGCTTTGCAGGCGTGCCGCGACAAGATGCCCCAGGGCCAGCTCGGCGGGGGCGGCGCGGGCGCCGGCCAGCCGCTCGACTCCGCCAAGGTCGCCGCCTGGGCGAAGTGCATGCGGGAGAACGGCCTGCCGAAACTCCCCGACCCGGAGATCAACGGCGGCAACATGGCCCTCGACTTCGCGGGCAGCGGCATCAACCCCGGCAGCCAGGAGTTCCAGAACGCCCGGATGGCCTGCCAGGACAAGTGGCCCGGCGGCGGCCTCACCGGCACGGGCGGTGGCCAGTGACCGCACCCGACGAGACCCGAGAGCGGGAACAGGACGCGGACACCGGGGAGCGCCGCCCGCCGGGCGACGCCCCCGGACCGCCCGGCGGCCCCGACGGCGCAGGCGGCGGCCCGGACCCCTCGCGCGCGCTGGAACTGCGGGGGCCCGGCACGGTGTCACCGCCGGACACCGCGGACCTCCCGGCCCGGGTCGGCACACCCGCACGCGAGGTGGACCGCCCCGAGACGGACCCGGCCGCCCCGTTGACCGCGGCCGCCGCCGAGCCGCCCGCCGGTGACGACGTCCCCGCCCGGCCGAGCCCCCGCCGGCACCGCCCGCTGCGTACCGCCGCGCTCGTCACCGTCGCGATCGCCGTGGTCGCCGGGGCGGGAGCGGCCAGCGCCGGCGTCCTCGGTGGCGACGGGGGCGGCACCGACTCCGCCGCTCCCGACGCCCCGCCGAACACCACCGAGGTGCGGCGCACCACGCTCACCCGCACCGAGACCGTGCAGGGCACGCTGGGCCACGGCGACGTGTCGGCCGTACAGGCGCCGTCCGGTCCGCAGGGCGGCGGCGGCATCGTCACCTGGGTGCCCGCCGACGGCGATGTCATCAAGCGGGGCGACGCCGTCTACCGGGTGGCGGAACAGCAGGTCCCGCTCCTGTACGGCTCGCTGCCCTTGTACCGGCAGCTGGCGCAGGGCACCGAGGGCGCGGACGTGCGCCAGCTGGAGAAGAACCTCGCCGCACTGGGCTACACCGGGTTCACCGTCGACGACGAGTACACCTCGGGCACCGCCGACGCCGTACGCGAGTGGCAGAAGGATCTGGACCGCGCGGAGACCGGCACCGTACGGCCCGGCGACGCCGTGATCGCCGACGGCGCCCGGCGTGTCGCCGAGGTGCGGGTGGTGCCCGGGGTGCCGCTCGGCGGCACCGTCCTGACCTGGACCGGCACCGAACGCGCCGTGAGCGTCGACCTCGACGCACAGTTCGAGGACCTGGTCCACAAGGGCACCAAGGCGACCGTCACCCTGCCCGACGACACCACCGTGCAGGCCGAGGTCACCGACATCGGCACCCCGACCACCGGCGGGGACGCCGGCGCCTCCGGCGGTGGATCGGGCGGTGGATCGGGCGGCGCCGACAAGGCCACCCTCCCCGTGGAGCTGAAGGTGGCCGCGCAGCAGCGGCTCGGCCGCTACCAGGCCGCCTCCGTCGACGTCGTACTGAAGGCGGAGACCCACGACAACGTGCTCGTGGTGCCCGTCAACGCCCTGGCGGTGCGCAGCGGCGGCGGCTACGCCGTGGACGTCGTCGCACCCGACGGCACGGTGGACCGCAAGCCGGTCGAGGTCGGCATGTTCGCCGACAGCATGGTCGAGATCTCCGGCAAGGGCATCGCCGACGGCACCGTCGTGGGGGTGCCGAAGTGACCGCGACACCGGTCCCGGTGGTCGAACTCGCCTCAGTCACCAAGAAGTACGGGGACGTCCACGCGCTGAAGAGCGCCGACCTCGTCATCCGGCGCGGCGAACTGCTCGCCGTCGTCGGCCCGTCCGGCTCCGGTAAGTCCACGATGCTCAACATCATGGGCACCCTCGACCGCCCCACCACCGGCTCCGTCCGTATCGACGGGCACGACGTGGACCGCCTCTCCGACCGGGAGCTGTCGGCGTTGCGCGCCCAGACGATCGGGTTCGTGTTCCAGCAGTTCCATCTCGCCCCCGGCGTACCGGCGCTGGACTCCGTCGCGGACGGGCTGCTCTACAGCGGACGCTCCCGCGGCGAGCGGCGCCGGCTGGCCGAGCGCGCGCTGCGCAGGGTCGGTCTCGGGCACCGCCTGCGGCACGAGCCGCACCAGCTGTCGGGCGGCGAGAAGCAGCGCGTGGCCATCGCCCGCGCGGTCCTCGGGGATCCGCCGCTGCTGCTGGCCGACGAGCCGACCGGCGCGCTCGACTCGCGCTCCGGCGCCGTGGTGATCGAACTGCTCCACGAACTGCACCGGGCGGGCACCACGGTCGTCGTGATCACCCACGACCGGGACATCGCCGCCTCGCTGCCGCGCGAGGTACGGATCAAGGACGGCGGCATCGAGTACGACACCGCGCGGGAGCGCGGCGGCGCGCAGCCCGGTGCGCCCGCGTCCGCGGTCCTGGAGGAGGCGACGCGATGAGCGTGACGACAGAGCGCTCGCCGCAGGGTTTGCCGCCCTGCGGCGCGGGCCGGCCGGGTTCGGCCGTGCGACCCCGTCCGAAGCCCGCCCGGCTCAGCCCCGCGGACGTGCTGCGGGTCGGCGGATCCGGGCTGCGGTCGAGGCCGATGCGGGTGTTCCTGTCGGCGCTCGGCATCGCGATAGGCATCGCCGCGATGGTCGGTGTGGTCGGCATCTCCACGTCGAGCACGGAGGACCTGGACCGGCGGCTCGCCGCGCTGGGCACCAATCTGCTCACGGTCACCCCGGGCCAGTCGTTCGCGGGCGGCACCGCCCATCTGCCGGACGACTCCATCGGGATGATCGGGAACATCGACGGTGTCACCTCGGTGTCCGCGCTCGGCCGGACCACCGCGAAGGTGTACCGCAACGACCGCGTCCCCAAGCAGGAGACCGGCGGACTGACCGTCTCCGCGGCCCGTACGGACCTGCCGCGCGCGGCCGGCCTGGAGATCGTCGACGGCCGGTGGCTGAACGCCGCCAACGCGCGCTATCCCGCGGTGGTCCTCGGTCCCAAGGCCGCCGAGCAGTTGGGCGTCTTCCGGGCGGGGGCCGACACCCGGGTGTGGCTCGGCGAGCAGTGGTTCACCGTGGTCGGCCTGCTGGCGCCCAACGAACTGGTCCCCGAGCTGGACTCCGCGGCGCTGGTCGGCTGGCCGGTCGCGGAGCGGGAGCTGGACTTCGACGGCCACCCGACGACGGTCTACACCCGCACCGCCGAATCGGCCGTCACCGACGTGCAGTCCGTGCTCGGCGCCACCGCCAACCCGGAGAACCCGAACGAGGCCAACGTGTCGCGGCCCTCCGACGCCCTGGAGGCCAAGCAGGCCACCGACGACACCCTCAGCGGGCTGCTCCTCGGGCTCGGCGCGGTCGCGCTGCTCGTCGGCGGGGTCGGCGTGGCCAACACCATGGTCATCTCCGTGCTGGAGCGCCGCTCCGAGATCGGCCTGCGGCGGTCGCTGGGTGCGACGCGCGGCCAGGTGCGTACCCAATTCCTGTGTGAGGCCTTGCTGTTGTCCGCGCTCGGCGGGCTCGGCGGAGTGCTCCTCGGCATCGCCGTCACCTCTGGGTACGCCGCCTACCAGGGCTGGCCCTCGGTGGTGCCCATGTGGGCGATGGCCGGCGGCGTCGGGGCGACCCTCGTCATCGGCGGCCTCGCGGGCTTCTACCCGGCCGTCCGGGCCGCGCGGCTGCCGCCCACGGAGGCGCTGGCCACGACCTGACCGCAGCGCCCCGGTTCCGCGGTGTCCTCGCCCGTCGCCATCCCCCGTAGGCGGCGAGGGCACCGCTCCGCCGTGCCCGCACACAGGCGCCTCAGAAGTGTCGGCATCCGCCGCAACTGTCCGCTGGGAGGGCTCTGTTGAGGCCTCCGGGGCCCGGCCCGGTCCCGGCCTGGACAGGCGCCCGTTCCCGTACGCTCGCCGCATGGCAGAGGAATCAGCGAAGGCCGGCGACGACGCCCTGTTCCAGCTGCTCGGTCAGCACCGGATCGGCACGCTCGTGACACTCAAGCGCGACGGCCGCCCCCAGCTGTCGAACGTGGGTTACGCCTACGACCCGCAGGCACGCCTCATCCGGCTCATGGTCACCTACAACCGTGCCAAGACCCGCAATCTGCGCCGCGATCCGCGCGCCGGCTTCTTCGTCACCAGCCCCAACGGCTACGCCTACATGGTCGCCGAGGGCGAGGCCGAACTGACGCCCATCACCACGGACCCGCACGACGCGGTCGCCGACGAACTCGTCGTGGTCTTCCGCGGGTTCCAGGGCGAGCACCCCGACTGGGAGGGTTTCCGCCGGGCCATGGTCGCCGAACGACGGCTGGTCGTCAGGCTTCCGGTGGCCCGCGTGTACGGCGCGGCCGGCCGCCGTCTGTCGGGTCCGCGCGGCGCGGGCGCGGCTCAGGGCCCCGGGCTCACCCTCGGCACGGGCACCCCGCCGGGGAACGCCACCGTCGGTTCCCCGAACTCCGGCCCCGACCTGCGGTCCGGCACCGCGTAGGCCACGCGCTACCAGCGCCACCGCCCCGCGGCCGACGGGCGTGTGGCGGGACTCTGCGCCGGGGTGCGCCGGTCGGCTGCGGGGAGCCTCAGCAGCCGTCGTCGACGAGGCCGAACGAGACGTGGTGGTCGGCCTCGCGAACGCGGCCACCCCCGGAATCGACCCCGAAACAGGCCACCGCACCCCGGCACCGGGAGATCCACCCCGCTGGGGTGGAACTGGGTGAGCAGGCCGCGTATCCGGTTGGAGGTGCGGGTGGCCTCGGCGGCCAGGTCCTGGTCGAAGCCGAACTAGCACGGTCAGTTCGGCGGTGATCTCGTCGGCTCTCTCGCAGGACCGCGGAAAACACAACGGGGGGTAACTGCTGTCCCCGGGAAGGGCTTTGGCGTCAGCGCAGCTGCTGGTGATCCACTTGTGGGATCGGACCTTGTAGATTCCTGCGAGATTGCCACCGTGCTGGTTTCGGGTGCATCCGAGGCGGCTGCCGCCGTAGTCCGTGCCGGAGTAGTACCGCGACGCCGGCGTACTACCGCGGGCCGCGGCGGCGCCGGCCAGTCAAACTCCGCGGGGACAAGGCCTACTTCTCCGCCGAGCACCTCACCTGGCTGCGCGAACGCGGACTGGTCCCCCGTATCGCGCGTCCCGGGATCGAATCGAGTGAGCGGCTCGGCCGACACCGCTGGAAGATCGAGCGGTCGATCGCCTGGCTGTTCGGCTACCGCCGGCTCACCGTCCGGTACGAGAGAAAGGGATCTCACTTCCTCGCCTTCCTTGGCCTGGCAGCTGCCCTCACCTGCTACAAGAAGCTCGCAAAACTCACCACGTGAGACATCCCCTTAGACCGTGTCCTACGTGGTGAGGCGGTCTTTGGTCTGTGTATGGGGGGTACGTGGAGTTGGATTGTTCCGGACGGGCTGTGGGAGATCGCGAAGCCGCTGATCCCGCCGTCGAAGGTGCGTCCCCAGGGCGGCGGGACGCAGGACACGCCTGATGAGACGCTGTTCGCGGCGATCGTCTACGTGCTGGTCAGCGGCTGCGCCTGGCGATCCTTGCCACCCTGCTTCGGCATATCGAAGTCGACCGCCCACCGCCGGTTCCTGATCTGGTCGAGGGCCAGCGTCTGGGGTCGACTGCACGAAGCCGTGCTGCACCGGCTCGACGACGCCGGCTTCATCGACGTCACCCGCGTCGTCCTCGACACCGCCCACGTCAGGGCCAAAAAGGGGGCGAACACACAGGTCCGAGCCCTGTGGACCGGGGTAAGCCGGGCTCCAAGATGCACGTCCTGTCGGATGCGAACGGACTGCCTCTCCTCGTCGGCGTCTCGGCCGGCAACACCCACGACAGCGAGGGGCTGAAGCCCATGATCGCCGGTCACCAAACGAGACACGACCCCCACCGCGGCCGGTACTTCAAGCCCCAGCGCCTGCATGCGGACAAGGCCTACGATCGCGCCGACCTGCGCAGATGGCTTCGCTGGAAGCGCATCGGAGTACGCATCGCACGCAAAGGAATCGAGTCCAGCGAACGATTAGGGCGACGCCGGTGGGTGATCGAGCGCACCATGTCGTGGCTGTCGGGCTACCGCCGATTGAGCCCCCGCTACGAGCGCAATCCTCGCAACTACCTGGCCTTTCTCGGACTCGCCGCCGCCCTGTGCTGCTACAAGAGACTCCTTCGCCTCACCACGTAGGACACGGTCTGAATCCAGTAACGACCGCCGCACGAACGGGTAGTTGCCCGGCCGAGTCACTGCCCAGCGCCATAGAGTTCTCACCTTACGAGTGAGGAGTGAACGGTGGCATACGCAGCGAAGCCGGACTTCGAACATAACCTCGCGGATTTCGGCTCGGCGAGATTCACTCAGCTTCGGCCTGGTCAGCGCCAGGTACTCGCCGCGTACGCGGAGCAGCACCTCGACGCTGCAGACCTGGCCATCGAGATGCCCACCGGCGAGGGCTCGCTGTCAACGCCGACGAGAGGCCCCCAGATAGGCGTGATCTCATGGGCGGTGGATCGGGCGTTCGTGCCAGCGGTGGGTGGTCCATGCCCGTCGAATCATGCTACGGACGGTGCTGATGGTGTCGGCGAGGTCGGGCCTTGTCCCCGAGGAGTGGACACCTGTTCGTGTCGTTATGCGGCAAGTGTCAGGGTAGCTGACTGCTGTTCGTAGGCGATCGGCGCCTGCT
>NZ_JBIWKB010000085.1:0-20951 GCF_044765425.1 Streptomyces sp. NPDC102462
ATCGCCGGACTGATCACCTACATGGTCGTCGGCGGCCTGTCCGGCTTCTTCGAGGACCGCCTCGAAGAAGAGGAGGAACGCGAACACGAGGAAGAGGAGGAGGCCGCGCGCACCGGAAAGAAGCGCTCGGCCGTCGCCCTGGCCGGCAAGGCCGCGTTCTTCATGTTCCTCTACCTGGAGGTCCTGGACGCGTCGTTCTCCTTCGACGGCGTGATCGGCGCGTTCGCCATCACCAACGACATCGTCCTGATGGCCCTCGGCCTGGGCATCGGCGCGATGTACGTCCGCTCACTGACCGTCTACCTGGTCCGCCAGGGCACCCTCGACGACTACGTCTACCTGGAGCACGGCGCCCACTACGCGATCGGCGCCCTCGCCGTGATCCTCATGGTCACCATCCAGTACCAGATCAACGAGGTCATCACCGGCCTCGTCGGCGTCATCCTGATCGGCGCCTCCTTCTGGTCCTCCGTCCGCCGCAACCGCGCCCTCGCCGCGGCCGAGGGCGGCACCGGTTCGGACGAGAAGACCGAGGTCCCGTCCGGGGTGTGACACCCCGGCCGGTGAGGAACGCTCTGTGCGGGGCGGCCGACGCGCTCGGCCGCTCCGGCACGGGCCGGGCATGAGTACTGGGGGCGGGAATGGGCTTCTTCGACGGGCTGCTGGGCGGGCGCGCGGCCGAATTCGACTCGGGCAGCGCGGCCACCAACTCCATCCAGCTCACCAAGCGGCACCAGCAGGTGTCCCTGTCCAAGCAGGACGCGGCGACCGGGCATCTGCGCGTCAACCTGAGCTGGCGGATGCGGACGTCCGACATCATGGGCGGCGTCGAGCGCACCAGCCTGTTCCGGCACCCCTTCAAGGCGCTGAAACCCCCGGAGATCGTGGGCCACGGGCAGAGCATGGTCAACGTCGACCTCGACCTGGGCTGCCTGTACGAGCTGACCGACGGCACAAAGGGGGTCGTACAGCCGCTCGGCGGCTACCTCGGCGACATCAACGCACCGCCGTACGTCAAGCTGAGCGGCGACGACCGGTTCGGTTCGGCGTCCGGCGAGACGATGTACGTCAATCTGGACCACCGCGAGAACATCAAGCGGCTGCTGGTGTTCGTGTACATCTACGACCAGACCCCGGCGTTCGACCGCACGCACGCGATCGTCACGCTCTATCCGAGCAACGGGCCACGGATCGAGATAGGCCTGGACGAACGGCACCCGCAGGCACGCTCCTGCGCCGTGGTGCTGATCGAGAACATCAAGGGCGAACTGGTCGTCCGCCGCGAGGTCCAGTTCGTCTACGGCTTCCAGGGCGAACTGGACCGCCTGTACGGCTGGGGCCTCCAATGGGGCAGAGGCTACAAATCCCAACCAGGCCACTAGTTCATTCCACCGCCCCGAGCCTGTTCCGCCGAGCAGTGGCAGCGCCCCCAAAGGGGCGCGGGGAACTGCGCGACCGGCCACAACACACCCGCACCCGCCAACGCCCGACCGAGGCACCCCCCGAGGCGCCACCCGAACTTATTCCGCCGGGAAGCCCAGACCCCCCAGGGGCGCGGGGAACTGCGCGCCAAGCCACAACGGCGCCGCACCCGCAAACGGTCAGCCGAGGCACCCCCGTAGGCGCCCCCGCCAAACCGTCACCGCACGAACTGCGGCCCCTGAGGCGGCAACCGCACATCCGGCGGAGCCACCGGCGGAGCCACAGCCACCGCCGGCGGATAGCCATACGCCGGCTGAGCCGACCCAGGCTGCGGATACCCATACGCAGGCTGCCCAGCCCCAGGCTGCGGATACCCGTACGCGGGCTGCACCGGCACGGTGGACGGCTGCTCAGGCGGCAACGGCCGGGACACCTCCGGAGGAGCAGCAGCCGCCTCCGACTCCGCCGCTTCCGACTCCGCCGACTCCGACTCGTCCACCGAGATACCGAAGTCCGTGGCCAGCCCCTTGAGCCCGTTGGAGTACCCCTCGCCCAGGGCACGGAACTTCCACCCCTCACCACGGCGGTACAGCTCACCGCAGATCAGCGCCGTCTCCGCCCCGGTCTCCGGCTTCACGTCGAAGTACGCCAGCGCCGCACCGTCGGCGGCCGTCGCGTCGTACAGCAGGATGCGCAGGGACCGTACGCGATCGAAGGTGACGCCGTCCGCCGAGGCGACCAGCAGAATTCGGCCCACCCCGGGGTCGACTCCCGAGAGGTCTGTCTGGATCGTGTCGGTGAGGCCCTCGGCGACCCGTTTCTTGCCGAGCCGCCACACCGTCCCCGACGGATGCCGGGGCTGGTTGTAGAAGACGAAGTCCTCGTCGGAACGCACACGACCGCCGGGGCCGAGGAGCAGCGCAGAGGCGTCGATGTCGGGAACCCCCTGCCCGGGGGCCCAGCGCAGCACGGCCCGCACGGTCGTGGCCTCCAGCGGGACGTTCGACCCTTTCAGCATCGCGTGCGTCATGCGGTCATCCTGCCCTCTCGGTCCTGGTCACGACAACGCGGGGGGTGCCCGCGACCGACACGGTCGAGTTACCTGAAATTCATGCCCAGCGGGAACCCAGGGCATGGATCCCTACGTACTATTACCGGCCACCCCAACACGGAACCCACAGGCCCACCTTGCACCACGGGGGAGTTATATGCGTCATTTCGGGCACATCGCCCCTGAGGTGCGGCGGCGCCTCTTCCACCAGGAGCCGTGCGAGTTCACCGCCGACTCCGCGGCCCGGCAGCTCTCCGCGGGCCTGGGCGCCACGCTGTACAGCCCGGCCACCCGGCCGCGGCTGGCCGACGACATCGTCAAGCAGGCCGGACTCGGCGTGGTCTCGATGGTGCTGTGCCTGGAGGACTCGATCGACGACGCGGACGTCGTGGCCGGCGAGGAGAACCTGGTCCGGCAGTTCGCCGACCTGGCGTCCCGGCGTGGCGCGCAGCTGCCGCTGCTCTTCATCCGGGTCCGCCACCCCGAACAGATCCCCGACCTGGTACGGCGCCTGGGCCCGAGCGTCCGGCTGCTGTCCGGCTTCGTCCTGCCGAAGTTCACCGAGGAACGCGGCATCCCCTTCCTGGAGGCGCTGACCGGCGCCGAAGCGGCCAGCGGCAGGCGGCTGTTCGCCATGCCCGTCCTGGAATCACCCGAACTGCTGTACCGGGAGTCACGGGTGGAGACCCTGGAGGGCATCCTGCGCGCGGTCGACAAGTACCGCGACCGGGTGCTGGCCCTGCGTCTCGGCGTGACCGACTTCTGCTCCTCCTACGGACTGCGCCGGCCGCCCGACATGACCGCGTACGACGTCCAGATCGTCGCCTCCGTGATCGCCGACGTGGTCAACATGCTCGGCCGGGCCGACGGCACCGGCTTCACGGTCACCGGACCGGTGTGGGAGTACTTCCGGGTCCCGGAGCGCATGTTCAAGCCGATGCTGCGCCGCAGCCCCTTCCTGGAGGGGCAGGCCGTCGAGCTGCGTGAACGGCTCATCGAGCACGCGATGGACGGACTGCTCCGGGAGATCTCCCTCGACCAGGCCAACGGCCTGCTCGGCAAGACCTGCATCCACCCGTCCCATGTGCTGCCCGTGCACGCACTGTCCGTGGTCAGTCACGAGGAGTTCAGCGACGCCCAGGACATCCTGCGCCCGGACCGGGGCGGCGGGGGCGTCCTCCGGTCGGCGTACACCAACAAGATGAACGAGGTGAAGCCGCACCGCGCCTGGGCCGAGCGGACCCTGCTGCGCGCCGAGATGTTCGGCGTCGCCCACGAGGACGTCGGCTTCGTCGAGTTGCTGGCCGCCGGAATACCCGGCTGAGCACCCGCGGCACAAGGAACCCATGAACCCCATGAATCACACCCGCACGGTCTGGTCCGGCAGCTGGGTCGCCGAACGGCTCGGCGTCCAGCTGACGGGCGACGACACCCTCACGGACCTGCTCGGACTCGCGCTGCGCCGCAACCCCAAGCGGGCGCATCTGCTCGTCTCCAACGTGCTCGGCAAGCACGTACCGCAGTCACCGGCCGTGGTGTACGGCCACGGGGTCACCCTCGGCCGGCGGGTGCGTGAGCTGCTGGGCGACGAGGAGGCCGCCACCGCGGTCGTCCTCGGTTACGCGGAGACCGCGACCGGGCTCGGCCACTCGGTCGCCGACGGCCTGCACCTGGCCCCCTGTCTGCACTCCACGCGCCGCCCGGTACCCGGCGTGGCACGGGCCGGCGGCTTCGAGGAGTCCCACTCGCACGCCACCTCCCACCTGCTGCTGCCGGAGGATCCGGCGCTGCTGGTCGGCGACGGCCCGCTGGTCCTCGTCGACGACGAGTTCTCCACCGGGAACACGGTGCTGAACACCATTCGTGACCTGCATGAACGCTATCCGCGCTCGCGCTATGTGGTGGTCGCCCTGGTCGACATGCGCTCGCCGGCCGACGCCGCCCGGCTGGCCGACTTCGCCCGCGAGATCGGCGCCCGCGTGGACCTCGTCGCAGCCGCCTCGGGCACGGTGCGCCTGCCGGCGGACGTCCTGGAAAAGGGCCAGGCCCTGGTCGCCCACCACGAGCCCACCACCCCCGCCGACACCCCCACCGCCCCCACGGAGGCGCACGCCACGACGAGGCCGGACGGCCTCACCGCGGCGGAGGACCCGACGGGGCCGGACGGCGGCACGAGGGCGGAGAGCCCCACGGCGGACGACTTCCCGGCGGATGGCGGCGCCCCGGCGGACCGTGTTGCGGCCGAGGCCGCAGGCCGGTTCGGAGCCGCCGTCGCTCCTGAGCGGGCGGCGAGTGGGCGCGGTGGCCGGATCGCGTTGCGGTGGCCGTGCGGGCTGCCCGACGGGGGGCGGCACGGCTTCACGCCCGCGCACCGTGCCCGCCTTGAGCGGGCCCTGCCGGCCATGGCCGCCCGCGTCGCCGAGGCCCTGCCCGCCGACGCCCGGCGCGTCCTGGTCCTCGGCTTCGAGGAACTGATGTACGCGCCCCTGCGCCTCGCCCGCGAACTGGAGCAGATCGTCACCGCCGAGGTCCGCTACTCCACCACCACCCGCTCACCCGTACTCGCCGTCGACGACCCCGGCTACGCGATACGCAGCCGCATCGTCTTCCCCGCCCACGACGACCCGGCCGACGGCCCCGGCGAGCGCTACGCCTACAACGTGGCGGGCGGCGGCTTCGACGCCGTCGTCGCGGTCGTCGACTCGGTCGCCGACACCCCCGAACTGCACGCCCCCGACGGCCTGTTGGCCCGGCTCGGCGAGCACAGCCCGCACGTCCTGCTCGCCGTCGTACCGTCGTACGTCCCCGAGCCCCGGTACGTCCCCGCCGCCTGCGAGGAGAGACCCGCCATGCTGCCCGAGCCCCTTCGCGGCCCCGCCTTCTCCTCGTACGCACCCGACGAGGTCGGTTGGCTGCTCCAGGACCTCTCGGACGTCACCCTGGAGGCGCCGACCGAGGAGCGCGAGGAGGCCATCCAGAACGGCGGGGCCCACTACGCCGAGTCGCTGCCGGTGGAGTACCAGCCGAGCGAGCAGTACCAGGAGCTGTTCCACCAGGCCCTCGACGCCTCCGCCGCACGGCTGGCCCGGGCGGTCGGCGTCGTCACCGAGACGGTGATCGCCGAGCGGTCCCCCCGCCCCGTCCTGGTCTCCCTGGCCCGCGCGGGCACCCCCGTCGGCGTGCTGATGCGCCGCTGGGCCCGGTTCCGGCACGGACTCGACCTGCCGCACTACGCCGTCTCCATCGTGCGCGGCCGGGGCATCGACGTGAACGCGCTGCGCTGGCTGGCCGCCCACCACGACCCGCAGGATATCGTCTTCGTCGACGGCTGGACAGGCAAGGGCGCCATCACCCGCGAACTCGCCGCCGCGATCCGGGAGTTCGAGGAAGCCGAGGGCATCACCGGCTTCGACCCGGAGATCGCGGTGCTGGCCGACCCCGGCTCATGCGTACGGACCTACGGCACCCGCGAGGACTTCCTCATCCCGTCCGCCTGCCTCAACTCCACGGTCTCCGGCCTGATCTCGCGTACGGTCCTGCGCGCCGACCTCGTCGGACCGCAGGACTACCACGGCGCCAAGTTCTACCGCGAACTCGCCGGTTCCGACCTGTCGCCGGTCTTCCTGGACGCCGTCTCCGCACGCTTCCCCGAGGTCGCCGACCCGGTGGCCGCCGCCGTGAAGGAACTGGCCGCCGCCGACCGCACCCCGAGCTGGGCGGGCTGGGCGGCCGTCGAGCGCATCAGCGAGGAGTACGGCATCCACGACGTGAACCTGGTCAAGCCCGGCGTCGGCGAGACCACCCGGGTGCTGCTGCGCCGGGTGCCGTGGAAGATCCTCGCCCGGTCCGGCGCGGGCGCCGACCTGGACCATGTGCGGCTGCTGGCCGAACAGCGCGGCGTACCCGTCGAGGAAGTGGACGAACTCCCCTACACCTGCGTGGGTTTGATCCACCCCCAGTACACGCGGGGCGCCACCGGCGCCGACGGCAGGGCGGTGACGGTCTGATGCCGGTGCTCGTGGCGAGCGACCTCGACCGCACCCTGATCTACTCGGCGGCGGCCCTCGCGCTGACCATGCCGGACGCCCGGGCGCCGCGGCTGCTGTGCGTGGAGGTGCACGAGAGCAGACCGCTGTCGTACCTGACGGAGACCGCCGCCCAACTGCTCACCGAGTTGGGTGACGCGGCCGTGTTCGTGCCGACCACCACCCGGACCCGCAGGCAGTACCAGCGCATCAACCTGCCCGGCCCGGCGCCCGCCTACGCGGTCTGCGCCAACGGCGGGCACCTGCTGGTGGACGGCGTGTCCGACCCCGAATGGCACGCGCGGGTGCTGGCCCGGCTGGCGGCCGAGTGCGCCTCCCTGGACGAGGTCAGGCGGCACCTCGCCGACACCGCCGATCCCGCGTGGGTACGCAAGCACCGGGTCGCCGACGATCTGTTCGCCTATCTGGTCGTCGAGCGTGAGCTGCTGCCCGAGGACTGGGTGAAGGAACTCGCCGTGTGGGCCGAGAACCGGGGCTGGACGGTCTCCCTCCAGGGCCGCAAGATCTACGCCGTGCCCAAGCCGCTGACCAAGAGCGCGGCCGTACGCGAGATCGCCCGCCGCACCGGGGCGGAGCTGACGCTGGCCGCCGGGGACTCCCTGCTCGACGCCGACCTGCTCCTTGCGGCCGACCGCGGCTGGCGGCCAGGACACGGCGAACTGGCCGACTCCGGCTGGACGGCCCCCACGGTCAGCGCCCTGCCGGAGCGGGGGGTACTGGCCGGGGAACGCATCCTGCGCGAGTTCCTGCGAACGGCTCGGCGGGGAACGTAGCGGTCATCTGGGGGTGCGGCTAGCCGCAGCAGCCGCCGCCGCAGCAGCCGCCGCCTCCGGCGTTCGGGCGGGGTGCGGACGTCGGTGCGGACGCGGATGCCGAGCCGCCGACGGCCACGGTCGACAGGAGCTTCACCGTGTCGTCGTGGCCCGCGGGGCAGACGGCGGGCGCGGCGGACTCCGCCATGGGGCGGCTCAGTTCGAAGGTGTCGCCGCAGCTCCGGCAGCGGTACTCGTAGCGAGGCATGCGCACAGGTTATCTGCCGGGGTGGCCTGTTGCAGTTACCGTTCGATTCCGAGCGCAGCGGCGTTGTCGCTGTGCCTGGGCCGTCATTCGCCTGCGGCGCCGTCGTGGCTGGTCGCGCCCACGGTCCCGCCGTCCGTGACCGGTCGTTTCCCGGCTGCGGCGGCGTCGTGGCTGGTCGCGCAGTTCCCCGCGCCCCTTTGGGGCGGGACCTGCCGTCGGTCGGCTGCGGCTGCATCGGGTCTCGCCGTCTATGAGCGGTCGTTTCCCGGCTGCTGCGGCGTCGTGGCTGGTCGCGCAGTTCCCCGCGCCCCTTTGGGGTGGGACCTGTCGTCGGTTGGCTGCGGTGGCGTTGTGGCTGGTTGCGCCCGCCCGGCGGAGCCGCTTGTCGATACAGCCCCGCGCCCCTTTGGGGCGTTTTCCTACTGGGGTTCGTGTCGTTGTTCTAGTTGTCGGGGTTCGGGGTGGCGGGCTCGCCAGTAGGGGTTGTCGTGGGGGAGGGTCGAGCTGACGCGGCCGTACATGCCGAAGGCCATCAGCAGCAGGCCGACCACGAAGCTGAACAAGACGTTCTGGATGCGGAACGCGAGGAAATTGTAGGGACTGTCCAGCAGGGCGAGGTTCACGAAGCCGCTGAGCAGGAACAGGATGCCGAGGGTCATGTTCAGCGTGGACGCGAAGTTCGCGCCGATCACCATGCCGACACACAGCAGCACCCCGACGCAGATCGACAGGACACTGAGCGTGCCGTTGGTGTTCAGGCCCAACGCCGTGTTCCCGCCGGTGTTGAAGAAGCCGATGTTGTCGGTCAGGCCGAGGACGCCGAAGGCCACCAGGAACAGGCCCATCAGGCCCGCGCCGATCCGGTAGACCAGATTCAGCCGGTGATCGACGGGCAGGTGCTCGTCGAACCGGATCCGGCGGCGCGTCTCCGGCCGCATCGTATGTGAGGCCATCTCCGCCTCCCTTGGGCGTGTGCGGAGGCCATGCGTACCACCCAATATCCGCCCACCCCGCCCCCCGGGCAAATGTCGGTCAGTGACCGGGGGCGCCGCGCTCCTCACGGATGCGGGAGACCACGCGGGCCACCGTCTGCCGCACCGCCTCCGTCTCGGTCAGGAAGTGCCAGTAGTCGGGGTGGCGCCCCTCCAGCGTGGCGATCGCCCGCTCCAGGCGGGCCACCGAGTCGTCCAGCGGCCGGGCGTCCCGCGGGTCCGGCGTGGCCCGGCCCGTCATGGCCAGCCGCTGCGCGTCCCGGATCGCGAACCGGGTCCGCTCGATCTCCCGCTGCGGATCCTTCTGCACGGCGTTCAGCCGGGTCAGCCGGTCACCGGCCGCCGACACCGCCTCGTCCGTGGTGTTCAGCAGCGCCCGCACGGTCGACAGCAGCGACGTGGCGTCCGCCCAGCGCTGCGCGTCCCGGGCCGCCTGCGCGTCGCGCAGCTTCAGCTCGGCCTGCCGTACGTTCTCGGCGGCCTGCGCCGGCACCTGCTGGAGGTCCTGCCAGCAGGCCGCCGCGAACCGGCGGCGCAACTCGCTCAGCACCGGGTCGACCTGCCCGGCCCGGGTGGTCAGGGCCTGCGCCCTGGTCCGCAGGCTCACCAGACGGTGATCGATCTCGGCGGCCTGCGCCGGCCGCCGCTCCGCCTCGACCCGGATCGCCTCCGCCTCCCGCGCCACCCGCTCGGCCCGCTCCAGCGTCGGCTGCACCCCGTGCCGGCCGGCACCCTGGTTCAACCGGGTCAGTTCGGGGGAGAGCGCCGCGAGCCGGGCGGCGAGGTCGTCCGCCTTCAGCCCCGTACCACGGACGGCGTCCAGCGCGTTCGAGGCGGCGAGCAGCGCCTGCCGGGCCCGTTCCACGGCGGGCGCGAGCCGGGCCAGCTGGGTCTCGGCCTTGCCGAGCAGCGGTCCGAGCCCGTCGCCGAACCGGTCCAGCTCCTGCTTGACCCGGACCAGTTCCTCCTTGGCCGCGGTCAGCTCGCCGCGCGCCTGGGAGGCGACGGACGCCTCCAGGTCGTCCCGGTCCAGGTCATGCGCGTCGACGGCCTCGATATAGCGGTGGCTGGCCTCGTCGATGCGCCGGCCGAGCGCGTCGAAGTCGGAGACGGCACGCCGGGCCGCGGGGGAGTCGTCGACGGCCGTGATCGTCTCGATGGAGATCCTGAGGTCACGCTGGGCCGTGTCCAGCTCGTAGAACGCGGCCGCCGCGGCGTCCTTCGCGGCCTGCGCCTGCGCCCGCTGGCTCTCCGCCCGCCCGCCGAACCAGCGCCGGGTGCCGCCGCCGGCGAACGCGCCGGGCACCGCGAGGGCGACGAGCACGGGCAGACCCATCAGGGTGAGGGCGTCCCGGAGGGCCGAGGGGCCGCGCCTGGGCCGTGCGAACGGCGGGTACGGCTGCGATGGTGTCGTCGCCGGTGTCGCCGTCACATCCCTCTCCCGTGCTGTGCTGCGTCCTCGGTGGTGTCATTCTCCCACCCACAGAGGACGAACACACGGGCCGGTCAGTTCGCCGTCCGTACCGTGATCTTCCCGTCCCGGGCGTGCGCGGTGACCGCGTGGGCGCTGGCGTCGTCGCGCGGTACGGACACGTCCACCGAGCCGTCGACCGCGCCGGTCGTCACCCGGTACGTGGCGCGGGGCAGGTCGACGGTGATGGAGCCGTCGTCGGTGCGGGCGTCCACCAGGTCGGGTACGGCGCGCAGTTGGAGGCGGACCGAGCCGTCGTGGGAGCGGGCCCGGACCGTCGGCGAGGACACCTCGGCGTGCACGGAGCCGTCGTCGGTGCGCAGGTCGAGCGGGCCGCTGGAGTCGGTGACGCGCACGGAGCCGTCGTGCGTACGGATGTCGAGCGCGTCCTTGAAGCCGCGCGCCCGTACGCTGCCGTCGTCGTCCTCCACCTTGACGGCGATCCCGCGCGGCACCTCGATGCGGTGCCGGGCCGAGCAGTCGGCGACCAGGCCGGAGCACTTCACCCGCAGCTCCAGCCGGTCGTCCTTCATCGACCAGGTCACCCGGGGATCGCCGCCGACGACGACCGACCCCTGGAACCACCGGGTGACCTTGACCGTGTCCGCCTTGGCCGAGTCCACGGCGACGATCTCCAGCGCCGAGTCGTCGGAGTCGACGGTGAGGGTACGGCCGTGCAGCGTGAAGTCCCGGTGGTCGGGATGCTTGTCGTCCCCGGCGGAGGCACCGCAGCCGGCGGCCCCGGCGACCACCACCACGACAGCACCGACGGCGACGCCCGCACGGGCACGAACAGAACGAACCATGAGACGAATCTCCCCCTGAGCCGAACGACACGGACCTCCCCCCGACGCTAGGCCCTCGTCCCCCACCCACCGATCCGGCCCACTACCGCATCCACGGTGGGGATAACCCCCGGTACGGGTTTGCGGCGCACCGCCGTCGGCAAGGTAGGCTGTCGACTCATTCGGGGTGCGTAGCTCAGGGGTAGAGCGCCTGCCTTACAAGCAGGATGTCGGCGGTTCGAAACCGTCCGCGCCCACCGGTAACGGTCCTTCGGAGGTGGCTCCGGGGGGCCGTTTCTGCGTCTGGTTCCGTTCGCGGAGCGGGGCGCGTCCATCTGGACCCCCGTCTCGCGGGTCGGACCGGGGCTGCGGCGGGTGCGGACCTAGCATCCGTGGACGTGGCAGACATCCCCGATCGGCTCATCGCACTGGAACGCACCGCCGAGGAAGAGCGGGCGAAGCTCGCCGGGCTCAGCGGCGATGACTACGACGCGCAGTGGCGCCGCTGGCGTACGGCCGCCGAGGCCGCGCAGGCGGCGATCACCGAGCACGCCAAGCAGACCGAGGCCAACCGGCACGAGGTGGAGCAGGCCGTGAAGAAGGCCGTCCGGCATGCCGAGGAGGACCCCGCGGAGTGAGCGGCCGAGGCGGCCATGGCCTCGGTTCCCGGTCCGCGCGCGCTGTGGGGCGGTCCGCTGTGCGCTCGTCCGCGCGCGGGGAGAGTGTGGAGACATGACCGGCACGAAACCCGTGGTGATCTACCCGCCCGACGAGGAAGGCGGTCGGCGGGTGCGCGTGAACGGGGAGATTCTTGGGCGCGCGTTCAGCCTTCAGGACATCGCCCGCTTCATGCAGCAGGCGGGTTTGCAGGGCTGGGACGAGATGGACGTGGTCCGCTCCACGCTGATCGAGTGGCGCGGTGGGGGGCCGGGGGTATGGCGGCACTGACGGAACCCGTACGTCAGCGCTCCGCTGGGGGTGCCGCGGGGGGTCGTCGGTTGTCTGCGGCGCCATCGTGGCTGGTCGCGCAGTTCCCCGCGCCCCTTGGGGGTGTGGCGCGTTGTCTGTTGTCTGCGGCTGCGTCGTGGTTGCTCGCGCAGTTCCCCGCGCCCCTTTGGGGTGGCCTTTGTTAGTTGATGTGGACTTGGATTGTGCCGTTCTGGGTGCGCTCCGGGCGTACCTGGGTGAGGTCGGGCACCGTGATGTCCGGGTTGTGTTTTCCGGCGCGTGGGCCCACGCCCACCACCCGCATGCCCGCGGAGCGCCCCGCGGCGATGCCCGCTCCGGAGTCCTCGAAGACGAGACAGTCGGCGGGGTCGACGCCGAGTTCCGCGGCGCCCTTCAGGAAGCCCTCGGGGGAGGGCTTGCTGGCGCCGACCGATTCCGCGGTGATGCGTACGTCCGGCAGGTCCAGCCCGGCCGCGGCCATCCGCGCCGTGGACAGGGGGACGTCGGCGGAGGTCACGAGGGCGTGCGGCAGCCCGCGCAGGGCCCGTAGGAAGGCGCTCGCGCCGGGGATCTCGACCACGCCGTCCATGTCGGCGGTCTCCTCGGCGAGCATGCGGGCGTTGTCGGCGAGGTTCTGCTCGACGGGCCGGTCGGGCAGCAGTACGGCCATGGAGGCGTGCCCTTGGCGGCCGTGCACCACCGTCATCACCTCGTCGCCGTCCAGTCCGTGCCGCTCGGCCCAGCGCCGCCAGATGCGTTCCACGACGGCGTCGGAGTTGACGAGCGTGCCGTCCATGTCGAGCAGCAGGGCGCGGGCGGTGAGGACGGTGGGCGGCATGGGCGGCGGCTCCAAGGCGGCGGGTGGCGGGCCGGCGGCGGGCGCCGGGCGCTGGGAAGGTCGGGTGCGCCCCCAGAGGGACACGGCACCCCGGAGGCACACAGCGCCCCCGGAGGGACAAGGCGGCCCCGCCCGCCGGTCAGGGAAAGCGGGCGGGAGCCACTTTGTTTCTCTACGGTACAAAACGAAGGCGCCATCCCGCCACCGCCGCGTCAACCGTTCACGCGACGTTCAGCTCACCCGCGGGCCGGGAGGGCGGCGCCCCAGGCCGCCTCGATCATCCGGAAGATCTCGTCCACCGCGCCCTCGGGATCGGCCGCCTCACGGGCCAGTGAAAACGCGTCGATCGCGAACCTCGCGATCGTCCGGCAGGCCGTCGTGGTCTGTGACAGTCCGGGATCGGCGGCGATGGCCGAGGCCAGCGACTCCGCATGGCGCAGCCGCATCGACTCCTCGTACTCCCGCAGGGCGGGTGACGCGTCGATCATGCGCCAGACCGGGGCGGCGCCGTCCGCCGTGCAGTGCCGCACCAGGGCCAGGATCTCGCGGCGCAGCGCGGGGATCAGCGGCTCGTGCGGTGCCCGTTCGGTGACCGCCTGTGTGAGGCGTTGCTCGAAGTTCTGGTCCTGCTCGAACACCAGGGCCTCTTTGGAGGCGAAGTGGGAGAAGAGCGTGGTGACGGCCACGTCGGCCTCGGCGGCCACCTCGCGGATGCCCACCGCGTCGTACCCGCGTTCCATGAAGAGCCGCAGGGCGGTGTCGGCGATCTTCTGGCGGGTCGCGGCCTTCTTGCGCTCACGGCGTCCGGACGGCACGGTCATGCCCTGACGCTATCAGATGCAAAACTGGAACGGTTTTTAAACCATAACCGTTAGTGTTACGGTCGGCGGCATGAAGAAAGTGAGCTTCGCCGAGTTCGGCGGTCCGGACGTGCTGCATCTCATCGACGCCGAGGAGCCCCACGCGGGGCCCGGTCGGATACGTATCGCCGTGCGGGCGGCGGGCGTGAACCCCGTCGACTGGCGGATCCGGGAAGGCCAGTTCCAGCAGGTCCATCCGATCGAGTTGCCCGCCGGAGTCGGGCAGGACGCCGCCGGGGTGGTGGACGAGGTCGGCGAGGGTGTCGAAGGGGTCGAGGTCGGCGACCGCGTGTTCGGTGAGGGTGCGAGCACCTATGCCGAGTTCGCCGTGCTGTCGGCCTGGGCCCGTATGCCCGAGGGGCTGACGTTCGAAGAGGCGGCCGGTTATCCCTCCGTGGTGGAGACCGCGCTGCGCATCATCGGCCAGGTCGGTGTGCGGTCCGGGCAGACGCTGCTGGTCAGCGGCGCGTCCGGGGGAGTCGGGTCGGCGGTGCTGCAGATCGCCCGCGACCGCGGCATCACGGTGATCGGTACGGCCGGTGCCGCGAACCAGGACTATCTGCGCTCCCTGGGCGCCCTCGCCACGCCGTACGGCGAGGGCTGGGTCGAGCGGGTGCGGCGGCTCGGCCGGGTCGACGCGGCGCTCGATCTGGCCGGTTCGGGTGTGATCCGCGAGCTGGTCGAGCTGACCGGGGATCCGCAGAAGGTGGTCTCCATCGCCGATCTCGGTGCGCCGGAGCTGGGTGTCCGGTTCTCCGGGGTGGCCGGGAGCATGCCGGAAGCGCTCGCCGCGGCCGTCGGCCTCATCTCGCGGGGCAGGCTCCATATCCCGGTCGAGAGGTCGTACACGCTCGGCGAGGCCGCGGCGGCGCACGTCGACAGCCAGGCCGGTCACACGCGTGGGCGCCGGGTCCTGGTCGTCTGAAAGCCGTCCTCACGGCCGCCGGTGTTCGTCAGGGCGTCTTCGTCAGGGCGTCTTCGGGCGCGGGGCGTCGGCCGGCCCCTCGTGTGCCGCGTCCGCGGTCCCGGTCTGTGCGAGCGCGGCGAGGAGCCGCAGCTTCTCGTCGCTGTCGCTGTCCTTGTCGGGGTAGTAGACGACGAGGATGACGTCGTCCACGGGGAGCTTGTCGCGGTGCAGCCTGAGGTCACCGACGACGGGGTGGTGGACCGTGGTGGTGCCTCCGTCCATGGTGCGGACGTCGTGCCGGGCCCACAGGGTGCGGAACCGCTCGCTGGACAGCGCGAGTTCTCCGACGAGTTCGACGAACCGGGGGTTGTCCGTGTCGTCCCCGATGGTGGTGCGCAGGGCGGCGACGAAATCGGCGGTGGCTTTCGGCCAGTCCTGGTGGAACGCCTGCTCCTCGGGGTCGAGGAGCAGGGAACGCAGCCTGTTCTGGCCGGGCCTCAGGCGCGGGGAGAGCGCGACGGCCATCGGGTTGGAGGCCAGCACGTCGAAGGCGCGTCCTTCGACGAACGCGGGGATCTGGAGATGGGCGAGGAGCTGGTGCACCCGTGCCGGTACGTGCTCGGGTCGCTTGCGGCGCGGTGCCCTGGGGCGTGCCGCCGCGAGGCCGAGCAGATACGTCCGCTCGACGTCGTCGAGACGCAGGACGCGCGCGAGCGCATCGAGGACCTGGGGCGAGGGGTTCTTGTCACGGCCCCGCTCCAGGCGCAGGTAGTAGTCGGCGCTGATGCCGGCGAGCAGGGCGACCTCCTCGCGGCGCAGGCCCGGGACACGGCGGTTGCCGCCGGCCGGGAGTCCCGCCTGCGCCGGGGAGACCAGCTCGCGTCGTGCGCGTAGGTAGCTGCCGAGTCGGTTGTCGGATTCCGCGTCCTTCATGGCGCCACCGTAAAACGCCGCGCGGGTCTGAGCGGGGGTCCTGGCAGGACCAGGGAAGACGGGGGCTCTGCCACATCCGGTGGTTGCCGTCAAGACTTGTGGCATCACCGTTTGAGAAGTTTGAGAAAGGGAGGACCTGTCATGGATCTCTCCAACCGCACCGTTCTCGTCGTCGGCGGCACCTCGGGCATCGGGCGGGAACTGGCCCGCCGGTTCGCCGCGGCCGGCAGTACCGTGGCCGTGGCCGGCCGTAACCCGGAAGCGCTGTCGGAGCTGGCCGCGGAAGGCTTCGGCACCTTCGGCATCGATGTCACCGACGGTGACTCCGTCGACCGTGCCCGCGACGCCGTGCTCGCCCGGTATCCCGGGCTGGACACCGTGGTGACGATGTCGGGCGTCATGCTCATGGAGGACCTGCGCGATCCCGCGCACTTCGAGGCGGCGCGTACGACGATCGACACCAACCTGGTCGGCACGATCCGGGTCGTCGACGCCTTCACCCCGCACCTCGTCGACCGGGGCGCCGGCACCTTCGTCACCGTCACCTCCGGCATCGCGTTCCTGCCGTTCCCGCCCATGCCCACCTACGCCGCCTCGAAGGCCGCGGTGCACGCCTACTCCGAGGCCCTGCGCGCACAACTCGACGGCACCGGCGTCGACGTCGTCGAACTGGTCCCCCCGGCGGTCGCCACGGCAGGACAGGAGAAGGTGAACCCGCACGCACTGCCGCTCGACGACTTCGCCACCGAGGTCATGCAACTGCTGTCGCAGGACCCCACCCCCCACGAAATCCTGGTGAAGGCAGTCCACCTCCACCGCTGGGCAGAACGCGACGGCACATACGACACCCTCGTCGCCCAACGCTCCCAGGCCCTGGCCATGCTCCCCACCCGCAAGTAACGCCCCGAAGGAGACGCGGGGGACTGGGTGGTCAGGTGGGACGTTGCCGTAGGTGTCGTATGGCAGGGGCGCCGGGCTAGATGGGGAACTTGATGCCTGTCAGTTCCTCGGAGGTGGTCCAGAGGCGGTGTTGGGTGGCGGCGTCGTAGGACTGCGGGCTTGAGGTGACCAGGCGGGGGTGTCCCTTGACCTCGGTCCGGCCGCCGGGGCCGTAGTACTGCCCGCCGAGGACGGCGGGGTCGGTGGCGGCCCGCAGGGTGGGCAGGGCGCCCATCGGCGCCTTCTGGGTGATCGCCGGCGCGAGCCAGGTCAGCGGCGTGCGGACGATCGCCGGGGTGTTGCGGGCCAACTCGGTGTTGGACATGCCGGGGTGCGCGGCCACCGCGACGGTGCTGCCGTGCGCCGCGAGCCGCCGCTGCAACTCGTAGGTGAACATGAGGTTGGCGAGCTTGGACTGCCCGTAGGCGCCGACCCGGCTGTACGACCGCTCCCACTGCAGGTCGTCGAAGTGGATCGCGGCCCGGATGCGGTGCCCGGTGCTGCTGACCGTCACCACCCGGGAGCCGGGCACCGGCAGGAGCAGGTCCAGCAGCAGCCCGGTGAGCGCGAAATGCCCCAGGTGGTTGGTGCCGAACTGCAGCTCGAAGCCGTCCCGGGTGGTCTGCTTCGGCGTGTACATCACCCCCGCGTTGTTGATCAGCAGGTCGATCCGCCGGTGACGGTCGCGCAATGCGGCCGCCGCGGCGCGGACCGAGTCCAGCGACGTCAGGTCCAGGGCCTGCACGGTGACGTCGCCGATCATCCGCGCGGCGGCCTGCTTGCCCTTCTCGGTGTCGCGCACGGCCAGCACCACCGACGCGCCGCGCTCCGCGAGCACCCGGGCCGTCTCGAAGCCCAGGCCGGTGTTGGCGCCGGTCACCACGGCCACCCGTCCCCGTTGTTCGGGAACATCCCGCTCGGTCCACTCCATGAAATCCTCCTTATATACCGCCGGTACATTGCGTCTCCCCCGAACGTAAGGGACCGGCGGTACATTGTCAAGGGACCGGCGGTACATAAGCTAGGCTGGCGGTCATGACCTTCCAGCGGGCGCGCAGTGAGGAGCAGCGCGAGATCCGGCGCCGGGCGATCCTGGACACGGCGGCGGCGATGCTCGACGAGATGCCGGTGGCCGAGGTGAGCCTCAACGAGCTGAGCCGGCGCGCGGGCCTCGCCAAGTCGGCCCTGTTGCGCTACTTCGACTCACGCGAGGCGGTGCTGCTCGAACTGCTGGACTACTTCCTGCAGACCTGGCTGACGGAGCTGCCGGACGAGCTGGCCGCCGGCATCGACGCGAGTCTGCCCGCCGAGCAGCGGGCCGGCCGGCTGGCCGAGGTGCTCAGCCGCTCGCTGGCCGCCCGCCCCGTGCTGTGCGATCTGTTCGGGGCGCAGGGCGGCGTCCTGGAGCACAACGTCACCCTTGAGGTCGCCCTGCGTCACAAGCGGTCCTCGCTCGACGCCCTGGCGACCATGACCGGCCTGGTCCACCGGCATGTGCCGGAACTCGGCGACGGTGCTCAGACATTCTGCCTGCATGCCCTGATCCTGGCCGGCGCGTTGTCGGCCTACTGCCCACCGCCGGCCGCCGTGCTCGCCGTCTACGAGGCCGACCCCTCGCTGGCGGCCCTGGGCGTCGACCTGGGCGAAGCCCTGAGACTGGGCCTAGACGCGGCCCTACTGGGCACCCTGCCCCGCACAACCTAGAAGCCCACGCCAGCTTTCTGGGCGCCGCCCGGCATTCCAGGGGCGCGGGGAACTGCGCGCTCAGCCACAACGCTCCCGCACCCGCCATACGCCAACCCGAGGCACCCCCTTAGGCGCCCCCGGACCCAGGCCGGCTTTCTGGGTGCCGCCCGGCATTCCAGGGGCGCGGGGAACGGCGCGCCCAGCCACACCTAATGCCGCACCCGCCCACCGGCCAGCTGAGGCACCCCCTTAGGCGCCCCGGCCAAGACAACACCGCACTCGCCCGCTCACAAATCGAGGCAAACCCCCCATGCGCCCCGCCCAAGCCCACCGCAGGGTTGTCGTGTCATGTGCACGTCACTAGCTTCTTACCGCACACACACCCGCACGCAACACGGGCCCGCGAGCATTCCCACGCTCGCACCCCAACCCCCTCACCCCTCAAGGGAGTTCGCATGGCCAAGTTCTACGCGCGTCGACGTGTCAGCATACTCGCCGCGCTCACCGGTCTCATAGCCTCCGTCGCGCTCTTCAACTCCCCGACCGCCTCCGCCGCGCTCCCCACCCCGGTCAGCGGCGCCACCGCCCGCAGCTACCTCTCGCAGCTCACCGTCGCCACGGAGAACCGCACCGGCTACAGCCGCGACCTCTTCCCGCACTGGATCACCATCAGCGGCACCTGCAACACCCGCGAGACGGTCCTCAAGCGCGACGGCTCGAACGTCGTCACCGACTCCTCCTGCGCCTCCACCAGCGGCAGTTGGTACTCCCCGTACGACGGCGCCACCTGGTACGCCGCCTCCGACGTCGACATCGACCACGTCGTCCCGCTCGCGGAGGCATGGGACTCCGGCGCCAGCAGGTGGACCACCTCCCAGCGCCAGGCGTTCGCCAACGACCTGACCCGTCCGCAGCTCATCGCCGTCACCGACAGCGTGAACCAGGCCAAGGGCGACAAGGACCCGGCCGAGTGGATGCCGTCCCGCACGGCCTACCGCTGCACGTACGTCCGCGCCTGGGTCCAGGTGAAGTACTACTACAACCTCTCCGTCGACTCCGCCGAGAAGAGCGCCCTCACCAGCTACCTCAGCGGCTGCTGATCTCCGGAACCGCCCCGCCCGCCTCCGTCGTTCCGTACCGTACGGGACGACGGAGGAGGGTGAGCGTGGCCGAACTGCGCCTGGGACCACTGCTGAGGTACGCCGACGGCAGGACCGCGACCGTCTGGGTCGAGGCGAGCCGGCCGTGCGCCGCCGAGGTGCGCTGCGCGGACGGCGCGACCGGCACGGCCCGCACCTTCCAGGTGGCGGGACATCACTACGCCCTCATCCCGGTGACCGGGCTCACGCCGGGCACCTCGACGGCGTACGAGGTGTTCCTGGACGACACGCGCGTGTGGCCGCTGCCCGACTCGCCGTTCCCGCCGTCCGCGATCCGCACGCCCGCCGCGGACGACACCGTGCGCATCGCCTTCGGCTCCTGCCGCTGGGCCGCGCCCCCGGCCGGCGAGCGCGACCCGGTCGGCCCCGACGCGCTGGACTCGCTCGCCGCCCGGCTGGCCGCCGACCCGGACGGCGAACGGCCCGACGTACTGCTGCTGTTGGGCGACCAGGTGTACGCCGACGAGACCTCCGCGGCGATCCGGCGCCGCCTCGCCGCCCGCCGCGACCTGAGCGATCCTCCGGGCGCCGAGGTCGCGGACTACGAGGAGTACACCTGGCTCTACTACGAGTCCTGGCTGCACCCCGAGGTGCGCTGGCTGCTGTCCACCGTGCCCAGTTGCATGATCTTCGACGACCATGACGTGATCGACGACTGGAACACCTCCGCCGCCTGGCTCGCCGACATGCGGGCCACCGACTGGTGGCGCGAGCGGCTGCTGAGCGGTCTGATGTCGTACTGGGTCCACCAGCACCTGGGCAATCTGTCCCCGGCCGAACTCGCCGCCGACCCGCTGTACGCGGCCGTACGGGAGACCCCCGACGCCACCGATGTGCTGCGCGCCTTCGCGGCCGAGGCCGACGCCGATCCCGCCTCGGTCCGCTGGAGCTACCGCCGCGACTTCGGACGGGTCCGGCTGCTGATGGTGGACACCCGGGCCGCCCGGGTGCTCGACGAGGACGGCCGCGCGATGCTCGACCCGGGCGAGGCGGCCTGGCTGCGCGAGCAGGCGCTGGCCGACCGGGGCTCCTGCGACCACCTGCTGATCGGCAGCTCGCTGCCCTGGCTGCTGCCGCACCTGGTGCATGACGCCGAGACCTGGAACGCGGCGCTGTGCAGGGGCGAACGCGGGCCCCGCTGGGCGCGGTTCGGCGAGGACGTGCGCCGCCGTGCCGACCTGGAGCACTGGGCGGCCTTCCCGGAGTCCTTCGCCGCCCTGGCCGCACTGCTCGCCGAGGCGGGCTCGGGGCCGGGCGCGCCGGCGACCGTCCTGGTCCTCTCCGGGGACGTCCACCACGCGTACGTCGCCGAGCCGTCCTGGCCGGCCGGGCCGCCCGACGCCCGGGTCCTCCAGCTCACCTGCTCTCCGGTGCACAACTCCATCCCGCTCTCGATCCGCCTGGGCTTCCGCTTCGGCTGGAGCGGGGTGGCGCGGGGCCTGGGCCGCCGGCTGGCCCGGCACGGCCGTTGCCCGCAGCCGCCGGTGTCCTGGCGCAGGACGGGCGGCCCCTGGTTCGGCAACCAGCTCATGACGCTGACGCTGACCGGACGTTCGGCCCGGCTGCGCCTGGACCAGGCAGCGCCGAACGGCAGCCTGACGACAGCGGAGAACACCTTCCTCACCACCCCCTGAGCAAGCGGCAGTCTGCCGGGTCGGTCCCCGCCCGCCGGGTCCGTGCCCCGAAGGGGCGCGGGGAACTGCGCGACCGGCCACAACGCCGCCGCAGTCGCCCGACGGCGTCCATGGCCCCGACAGGGCAGCGCGACAGGAACCGCCGGAATCCCACCGACGGCGACCCGCCGGGTCCGTGCCCCGAAGGGGCGCGGGGAACTGCGCGACCGGCCACAACGCCGCCGCAGTCGCCCGACGGCGTCCATGGCCCCGACAGGGC
>NZ_JBIWKB010000085.1:21050-32868 GCF_044765425.1 Streptomyces sp. NPDC102462
CAGCGCGACAGGAACCGCCGGCACGGTGATGGACTCCTCGGCCGCCCGGTCGGGAACCCGGCGACCGTGGAGGACTTACTCCTCACCCGCCCATGAGGGACAACCGGGACCTGTGGGACCCGCGTTGGCTTCCGTGGTGGGCGGCGGCATGATGAGGCGGACCGTCCGCTTCCTGCGGACGTTTCGCTGCTTTGCGCCCCACATGCTCGGGAGTCTCACCTTTGTCTGCATCGACCGAGGAATCCTCTGCGGTCTCCGTCGCCCTGGTCGGCGCCGGTCCACGCGGCACCAGCGTCCTGGAACGCCTCTGCGCCTCCGCGCCGGAGCTGCTCCCGCCCGGCGTCCGGCTGACGGTCCATGTGATCGACCCGGCGCCGCCGGGCCCGGGCCGCGTCTGGCGCACCGTTCAGCCGCCGGAACTGCTGATGAACACCGTGGCCTGCCAGGTGACCCTGTTCACCGACGAGAGCGTCGACTGCTCGGGACCGATCCGGCCAGGACCCAGCCTGCACGAGTGGGCGGACGGCGAGCTGGACCCCGACGACTACCCGACCCGCGCCCACTACGGCCGCTATCTGGAGTGGGTGTTCGCCCGGGTCGTACGGCACGCCCCGGACGCCGTACGCGTACGCACCCACCGGGCCCGCGCCGTACGGCTCGCCGACGAGGCCGACGGCCGGCAGGCGCTCACCCTGGACGACGGCCGGACCCTGACCGGACTCGCGGCGGTGGTCCTCGCCCAGGGCCACCTCCCGGCGCGCGCGGACCGTACGCTGCGCGAGACGGCGGAGTACGCCGGGCGGCACGGCCTGCGTCACATACCGCCCGCCAACCCGGCCGACGTCGACCTCGCCCCGCTCGCGCCCGGCGAGCCGGTGCTGCTGCGCGGCCTGGGGCTCAACTTCTTCGACCATCTGGCCCTGTTGACCACCGGCCGGGGCGGGCGGTTCACCCGGGGCGCCGACGGCACCCTGCGCTACACGCCCTCCGGTGACGAGCCGCGCCTGTACGCCGGTTCCCGCCGCGGGGTCCCCTATCAGGCGCGCGGCGACAACGCGAAGGGCCCGTACGGCCGGCACACCCCGCGGGTGCTGACCCCGGAGGTGATCGCGGGCTTCCGCAAGCGCGCGGACTCCGGTGAACCGCCGGACTTCCTGGCGGAGATATGGCCGCTGGTGGCCAAGGAGGTGGAGACCGTCTATTACGGCGCGCTGACCGGGCGTGCCGACTTCGCCGGGCGGTTCCTCGCCGTACCGCACGGCGATCCCCAAGAGGCCCTGCTGCTGGACGAGTTCGGGGTACGGGACGCCGACCGCTGGTGCTGGGAGCGGATCTCCCGGCCGTACGCGGGACGGGACTTCGCGGACCGGGAGCAGTGGCGGACCTGGCTGCGCGCCCATCTGCGCGAGGACGCCGCGCAGGCCGCGCTCGGCAATGTCGCCGGCCCCCTCAAGGCGGCCCTGGACGTGCTGCGCGACCTGCGCAACGAGATACGGCTCGTGGTCGACCACGGAGGACTGGCCGGCGCTTCCCGCCGCGACCACCTGGACCGCTGGTACACCCCGCTGAACGCGTTCCTGTCCATCGGGCCGCCGCGGCGGCGCATCGAGGAGCTGGCGGCGCTGCTGGACGCGGGGGTGGTGGAGGTGCTGGGGCCGCGGCTCGAGGTGCGCGGCGCGGGCGGGGCGTGGACGGCGTACTCACCGGACGTGCCCGGCTCGGCGGTGCGTGTGACGACTCTCATAGAGGCGCGTCTTCCGGAACCGGATGTGCGGCGCACCGCGGACGAACTGCTCACCGGGCTGCTGCGGACCGGCGAGTGCCGGCCGCACACCGTCGACGGTTACGAGACCGGAGGGCTGGATGTCACCGTGCGCCCCTATCGCCTGATGGACCGTCAAGGCCAGTCGCACGCACGGCGGTTCGCGTTCGGGGTGCCCACCGAGGGGGTGCACTGGGTGACCGCGGCGGGGGCCAGGCCCGGGGTGGATTCGGTCACGCTGTCCGACGCGGACGCGGTGGCGCGGGCGGTTCTGCGGACGGCCCGGGAGGAAGCGGAACCGGAAGCGGAAGCGGCACCGTGGCCGGATGTTGAACTTGCAAGCATCGATTAGGTCAACCTAACCTGGTCGCCTCGTTCGGTACCCGCACCAGACCGGCCCGTCCCCGGCCGGCCCGACCGAAACCGATGAGGAGACCCCCCACATGTCCGCACGCCTCAACTCCGCTCAGCCGTACGCCATCGGCCTGTTCCGGATCGTCGTCGGCCTGCTCTTCGCCGTGCACGGCGCCGCCTCGCTGTTCGGCGTCCTCGGCGGCGCCGCGGGCACCGGCGTCGACGCCGGCACCTGGCCCGGCTGGTACGCGGCCGTGATCCAGTTCGGGGGCGGCGCCCTCGTACTGCTCGGCCTCGGCACCCGGGTCGCCGCGCTGGTCGCCTCGGGCTCCATGGCGTACGCCTACTTCACCGTGCACCAGGAGGCCGCCCTGTGGCCGATCCAGAACGGCGGCGAGATGTCGGCCCTGTTCTGCTGGGCCTTCCTCCTGTTCGTCTTCACCGGTTCCGGCGCGCTCGGCCTGGACGGCCTGCTCGCCCGGCGCGCGTCCGCCGAGCGGGAACGCCCGGCGGACCAGGAACCGGTGACGGCCTGACCCCCGCCGCACTCTCTTCGGCCTCTTTCGCCCCCGACGTCCCCGCTGTCACACCCGCCGCGTACGCTGTATGGCTGTCATCGGGGGAGCAATGGGAGTCGTCGTGCTGGAGAGCGTGGGGTCACTGACCTCCGGACCGTGGATATACGCCATGGTGGCCCTGTCGGTCCTGCTCGACGTGTTCCTGCCGGTGCTGCCGAGCGGTGTGCTGGTGATCACGGCGGCCACCACGGCGGCGGCCGGTTCCGGCGCGGCCACCGGGCAGGTCCCGCACGCGGTGCCCGACATGCTCGTCCTGATCCTCTCCGCGGCCACCGCGTCCGTCCTCGGTGACCTGGTGGCGTACCGCCTGGCCTGGCGCGGCGGGAAGCGGCTTGATCGCGCCATCGCCCGCTCCCGCCGCCTGACCACGGCGCAGGAACGCCTCGGTGCGGCGCTGTCGCGGGGCGGCGGTGCCCTGGTGATCCTGGCCCGCTTCGCCCCGGCCGGCCGCTCGGTCGTCTCCTTCTGCGCGGGCGCCGCGCACCGCCGGGCCCGCGACTTCCTCCCCTGGTCGGCCCTGGCCGGCCTGTCCTGGGCCGCCTACAGCGTCGCCCTCGGCTACTTCGGCGCGCAGTGGCTGGGCGCCACCTGGCTGGCCACGGCAGTCTCCCTGGCAGCCCTCTTCGCAGCAGGAGCAGCAGCCACCTACTGGATGCGCCGCCCCACCTAACCCCACCCGAAGAAGAACGGCTGGCCGCTCAGGGGCGCGGGGAACTGCGCGAGAACCCACGACGAGCCCGCACCCGACAACGAACCGGTGGCCACTCAGGGGCGCGGGGAACGGCGCGAGCAACCACAACAAACCCGCACCCGACAACGAACCGCTAGCCGCCCAGGGGCGCGGGGAACTGCGCGAGAACCCACAACGAACCCGCACCGGACGACGAACGGCTGGCCACTCAGGGGCGCGGGGAACTGCGCGAGAACCCACAACAAACCCGCACTCGACAACCGACCCCCCTGCCCTACCCGCGGAGCGAACCGCGGAGCGATCCCCGGACCTCCAGCCCATCAAGAAGCTCCGCCGTCGCCCGCGCCACCGCCTCCACGGCCCGGTCGAACACCTCCCGGTTGTGCGCGGCCGGCGCCCGGAACCCGGACACCTTCCGCACATACTGGAGCGCCGCGGCGCGGATCTCCTCCTCCGTGGCCTCTTCCGGCAGCACGGGCGGACGCAGGGTCTTGATACTCCGGCACATGCGCCCAGTCTGCCGCACCCCGCCCCAGGGTGAACCTTCACCAGGTCGCGGAAAGGAACGGCCGCAGCAGGGACAGCAGCGCGTCGGGCCGGTGCAGCGGCACGATATGGCCGCTGCCCTCCAGCACATGCCCGGTCAAGTCATCGGCGTACGGCCGTAGTTGCAGCTCCAGGGCGCGCCCCACCGGATGCGCGCCGATCGCCATCGCCGGTACCGTCAGCCGCCCTGCGGCCACGGCCGCGTCGATCTGCCGCGCGCTGACCGGCAGCGCCCGGTAGGGCCCGAAGGCGGCGCGCAGCGCCTCGCGGCCGGCATACGTACGGACGATCGCGTCGCGGATGTCGGCCCGCACCCCGTGCCCGAGCGTGCCGCGGTCGAGGAACCAGTCGACGTACGTCTCCTCCTGCCCGGCCAGCACCGACTCGGCCAGTCCGGGCTCGGCGTGGAAGCCGAACCACCACGGCGGTCCGCCGGCCAGGAACTCCTCGGCGCCGGGCAGCCGGCCCAGCAGCGACTCCATGACCACGAGTCGCCGTACGAGGTCGGGTCGGCGCATGGCCAGCAGGAAGGCGGGAGGGGTGCCGACGTCGATGCCGACCACCGCCGCCGAGGTCACGCCGAGTGCTGTGAGCAGGGCTTCGGCGTCGTCGGCGAGGGTGCCCGCGTCGTAGCCGTCGGTGGGGCGGGCGCTGTCGCCGAAGCCCCTGAGGTCCGGTGCGATCACCCGGTGCCGTGCGGCCAGGTCGTCGATGACGTGGGTCCACAGCCGCCAGGTGTGCGGGAAGCCGTGCAGGAGGAGCACGGCGGGGCCCGTTCCCGCGGTGGCCACGTTGAGGTCGACCCCGTTGGCCCTGACCGTGTGCAGCTCCATGTGTCCGCCTTCTTGTCGGATGGTGGTGAATGGTGTAGGTCACCATTGGTGACAAGGGGACACTAGGTGACTAGCCTGGGCGGTCCAAGACCGCACTTTCGTCTCAGGTGGTGAGCTTCAGGTGACCTTCCAGGTCAGGCGCGGGGACCTGTTCGACCCCGACTGCCCCACGCGTCGGCTGCTCGACCGGATCGGTACGAAGTGGACGTCGATGGCGGTGAAGGTGCTCGCGGAGGCGTCCCCCGGCGAGGTGCGCTTCGGGGAACTCCAGCGCCGGATGCCGGGTGTCTCGCAGAAGATGCTGTCGGTGACCCTGCAGAGCCTGACCCGGGACGGCCTGGTCGCCCGCCGGGTCGAGCCGTCCGTACCGCCGCGCGTCCACTACCGGCTGACCGACCTCGGCCTCTCCCTGGAGAGCGCGCTCGCCGTGGTACGGACCTGGGCCGAGGACCACATGGCGCAGATCGACCGGGCGCACGAGGTGGGCGGCGCCGAGGAGGACCGGTTGCCGTAGGCGTCCCAGGCTGACGTCCACGCCGGCCACGGGCCTCCGCTCCACAGCGGCGGCGATCGGACTTCGATGGCACGTGCCCCGAGGTTCGTTGTAGGAACTGCCGAGCAGCAACCACACGTCCTACCCCGGACGAGCCCCAGGACCGGCACGGAGCAGCGGAGCCGCCACGCGATGAGCACACCCCGCACACCTCGACCCCCTCTGCCCGGGGCGCCTCGCTGGCCGCATTGCGCGCACGGTGCGGATCCCGCCACGGACGCTGTCGGCTGCCGGGGCATCCATGTCCCCGGCCATACCGCGTGCCTGGCTCATCTGACCGACATCGACCGCGACGCCTATCTGGCCGGTCTGTCCGCCGGCGACGACATCGACCACCGCGGTACGCACTTCACCCGGTCCCTCCTGAATGCCCTCCTCGATGCCCTGCGCGACCCGGCCACCGGAGACCCCCGCATCGGCGTGGCCCGATTCGACTCGGCGACCTTCAAGAACGTCGCCAAGTTCGATTCGACGACCTTCACGGGCTTGGCCGACTTCAACCGCACGATCTTCGAGGACTCCGCCTGGTTTTATTCGGTGACCTTCGAGGGCGGCGCTTGGTTCAACTCAGCGTCCTTCCATGGTGCCGCCGGGTTCAGGCGGGCGACCTTCGGCGACGACAGCGGGTTCGGCTCGGCGACCTTCGAGGGCGACGCCCAGTTCGATTCGGCGACCTTCGAGAGGGCCGCCGGGTTCAGATCGGCGACTTTCAAGGACAGCGCCTGGTTCCATTCGGCGACCTTCAAGCGCGAGGCCCGATTCGACTCGGCGACCTTCAAGGACAGCGTCTGGTTCGATTCGGCAACCTTCGAGGACGTCGCCGTGTTCGTTGCGGCCGTCTTCAAGAGCATCGCCGGTTTCGATTCGGCAACCTTCGAGGATCCCGTCGCGTTCAGGGCTGCGACCTTCGAGGAGAACGTCGGGTTCAGTTCCACGACCTTCAAGAGCGGCGTCCTGTTCGCGGAGGCGACCTTCGAGAACGACGCCTGGTTCGATTCGGCGACCTTCCAGGACGAGGCCCGGTTCGATTTGGCGACCTTCAAGGGCAACGCCCACTTCTATTCGGCGACTTTCCAGGGCAACGCCCGGTTCGAGGCGGCGATCTTCCAGGGCAACGCCCGGTTCGAGGCGGCGACCTTCGAGGGCGACGTCCAGTTCGTACAGGCGGTTTTCGAGCGGGCGGACGCCCTCGGACCATTGGTGTGCGCTGGGCGTGTGGTGCTGTCCGGGGCGGTGTTCAACGGTCCGGTGACCCTGTCGCTCGCTGCGCGCCGTGTGGAGTGCCGGCGGACGCGTTGGTCTTCAACAGCCGAACTGCGCCTGCGCCATGCCAAAGTGGACTTCGCCCACGCGTTTTTCGAGTACCCCCTGACGATCGCGGCAGAACCCGACCGCTTCCTCCTCCCCGACGGACGACCGGTCGGAGAACAGGTCTGTGCCGGCACACCCGACGCCGCCGTACGGCTGGCATCACTGCGCGCAGTGGACGCGGCCCACCTGGTCCTCGCCGATGTCGACCTGTCGGGGTGCTTGTTCACCGGGACGGTGCATCTCGACCAGTTACGGCTGGAGGGCACATGCTCCTTCGCCGAGGTCCCGCCCGGCCTGCACTGGCGGCGCCGGCGCCCGGTGCGCTTCACGCGGCGCCGCACTCTCGCTGAGGAACACCACTGGCGTGCGCGACAGCCGGCGGCGGTGCCCGGTTGGAACGCGGCGGTACTCGGCGCCGGGTCTGCCGGTCCGGCGCAGTTGGCGCCGGTGTACCGGGCGCTGCGCAAGGCCTTCGAGGACGGCAAGAACGAGCCGGGGGCGGCGGACTTCTACTACGGCGAGATGGAGATGCGCCGCCATGACCGTACCGGCACCAGCCGCGCTGAACGTGGGCTGCTGCACGGCTACTGGCTGCTGTCCGGCTATGGCCTGCGCGCCTCCCGGGCCATGGGCTGGCTGGTCGCCGCGATGCTCGTCACCATCCTTCTGCTGATGGGCTTCGGACTCCCCGGCCACTCCCCGAAGCAGGCGGCGACCGGCACCGTGCCGCCGGGGGGAGGCGAGGTCACCTTCGAGATCGACAAGGAGGACCCGCAGAACCCCGTCGGGAACAGGATCACCGGCGACCGCTTCGAGAAAGCCCTGAACGTCACGCTCAACTCGGTCGTGTTCCGCTCCAGCGGACAGGACCTGACCACCGCCGGCACCTATATCGAGATGGCCTCCCGCCTGATGGAACCCACCCTGCTCGCTCTCGCCGCTCTCGCCGTCCGCGGACGCATCAAACGCTGACGCTTCGTTACGGTTCCTGCGGCACGGGTCCGGGCCCCCGCCGGGTCCGGGCTCACCCGGTGTCCGGCCCCGCGGGCGGCTTCTCGTGCGCGTGCTTGAGCCCCATCCGAGCGTCCACCCGCTCCGCCGCCGCGACCTCCGCCCAGAAGCGGTGCGTGCTGACGAACACCGCCAGCTCGTGCTCCCGCTGCCGCAGCTTCTCCACCTCGGCCTGCTCGTCATCCGTCCAGCCCGGGGACGCGGGTCGCTCCACCTTCCGCCAGCCCTGGTCGTCGCTGAAGCCGTCCAGCGGCTCGACCGACCAGGGGAGCCGCTTCAGCAGGGCCGACAGCTCGGCCCGGACCTGATGCAGCTCCTCCTGACCGGCGAGCAGGTCACTCGGAAAGTCATAGGTCTCAGCCACGCGGCAATGCTACGCCTGTTCGATTTTGCGATGCGAGTTCCTTCCGTCACTTCACGCGAACGTGTGGGTCCGAGCGGGGACCGTGTGAGGCGAGGGGTCAGGGCTGGGAGGTCTCTGACTCCAGGCTTGTCCGGGTGGCGGCGTCGTAGACGCCTGGCTCGTCCTCGCGGATGCCGCGGGTCCACTGGTAGGTGCGTACGGCGTCTTCCAGGTGCCGGTCGAAGCGGCCGTTCGCGGAAGCCCAGTACAGGTTCAACTGCTTGAGGCGTAGCTGGAGTTCGGTGACCTCGGGGCCGCTGTCGCCGCGCCGCAGGACCGGGCCCGGGACGGGGGTCGGCTCCCCGGCCGTGTCGGCGGCGGTCGCCGAACGGGACGCCTCCGGCGAACGGGACGGGGTGGCGGAGGGGGTTGCCGTGCCCGACTCCGAGGTCGACGGGGTGGGGGACGTCGTCGGGGACTGGCTCGCCGACGCGGAGGGGGTGAGGGCGGCCGGGGGAGCGGACGCGGTAGTCGGGGGCGCCTGCGTCGTGGCCGGCTCGGTCGTGCGCTCGGGCACGCTTGCGCGGATGTCCTCGGGGGCCGCCCCGTCCCGTGACGGCGTCTCGTAGCTGAACAGTCCGCTCGCGAAACCGGCCGCCGTGACGGTGGCGACCGCGGCACCGGTGACCGAGAGCAGGACGGTACGGCGACGTCTTGCCTCCGGCGGTTTGGCCTGGATCTGCCGCAGCGGCATGGTGACCTCGGGCTCCGGGGTGGTCCCGTCTGCCTGGGTTTGTTGTCGGGTGCGGGTGGTCGGTGGCTGGTCGCGCAGTTCCCCGCGCCCCTCTGGGGGTGTGTCTGGGCCGGTGCCTGTGAGGGTCCCGTCTGCTTGGGTTTGTTGTTGGGTGCGGGTGGTGGGGGGCTGGTCGCGCAGTTCCCCGCGCCCCTTTCGGGGCGTGTCCGGGGCGGTGCCGGTGGGGGCGAGGTCGACGTACGGTCGTATCCGTAGCGGATCGAAGTCCTCCGCCGCGGCTGCTTCCGCGGTGCGAGTGTCGCGGAGGGCGTCGGAGGCGCGCTGCGCGCAGCGACAGGACGCGGAGTTGTCCGCCCCCCGCGGCGCCCCGCACTCCGGACACGGGCTGCCCGCTTGTCCTCCACCGCTCGTCAGGCTCCCACCGCCTAGAGACCCCACCCCGCCCCCGGCCCCCGCGCTGCCCTTCGGACTTACAGGGCCCTCGGGGCTAGCCGGGCCCGGCGGGCCCACCGCGTCCCCTGGGCCCACCGCGTCCCCTGGGCCTGCCGCGTCCCCTGGGCCCACCGCGTCCCCTGGGCCTGCCGTGTCCCGTCGGCTCAGCGCGTCCTCCGGGTCGGTGCTGTTCTCCCGGTTTGTGGTGGCCCGTGGATCCTCGGGGCCCTTCGGATCCGTCATGTGTGTGTCGTCCCCTCCCTCGCGTCCCCGCGCGATCTCCAGAGATTATGCAGACCTCCCACACATCTCCCGCCCGGAAGCCCCCGGAAGGGCAGGTTCCGGAGAGGTTTCCGCGGGACTCAACAGGCCATAACGGGTGACACCGCTCACGATGGAAGGTGGGAAAAAAGGAGGGAAGTCCGGGAGGTCCCATGGCGCTGGAGACGCACGGCACCACACAGGACGCCAGGGGCGCACAGAACGTCCCCGGAAACGTCCTCGTGCCGATCGGCGCCCTGCTCCTCGGACTGCTGCTGGCCGCCCTCGACCAGACCATCGTCTCGACCGCGCTGCCCACCATCGTCAGCGACCTCGGCGGCCTTGAGCACCTTTCCTGGGTGGTCACCGCCTACCTGCTCGCGTCGACCGCCGCCACCCCGCTGTGGGGCAAGCTCGGCGACCAGTACGGCCGCAAGAGACTCTTCCAGCTCGCGATAGTGATCTTCCTGATCGGCTCCGCGCTGTGCGGCATGGCCCGGGACATGCCGCAGCTCATCGTCTTCCGGGCCCTGCAAGGACTGGGCGGCGGCGGCCTGATCGTACTGTCGATGGCGATCGTCGGAGACCTCGTCCCGCCCCGCGAACGCGGCCGCTACCAGGGACTGTTCGGCGCGGTCTTCGGCACCACCAGCGTGCTCGGACCGCTGCTCGGCGGCCTGCTCACCGAGCAGTTGAGCTGGCGCTGGGTCTTCTACGTCAACCTGCCCGTCGGCATCGTCGCCCTCGCCGTGATCGCCACCTCGTTGCGCATCCCGCGCCGGGCCGCCCACCACGTCATCGACTACCTCGGCACCCTGCTGATCGCCGCGGTCGCCACCTGCCTGGTCCTGATCGCCTCACTCGGCGGCACCACCTGGCCCTGGGGCTCGCCCCAGATCATCGGCCTCGCCGCGGCCGGCGTAGCGCTGACCGCGGCGTTCGTCGGCGTGGAACGCAGGGCCGCCGAGCCCGTCCTGCCGCTGGAACTCTTCCGCATCCGCACCTTCACGCTGGCCGCCCTCATCAGCTTCATCGTCGGCTTCGCGATGTTCGGCGCGATGACCTACCTGCCGACGTTCCTCCAGGTCGTACACGGTGTCTCGCCGACCATGTCGGGTGTGCACATGCTGCCGATGGTGGTGGGCCTGATGCTGTCCTCGACCGTCTCCGGGCAGATCGTCAGCCGTACCGGCCGCTGGAAGGTGTTCCCGATCGCCGGCACCGCGGTCACCACGATCGGCCTGCTCCTGCTGCACCGGCTCGACGAGCACAGCTCCACGGCCCTGATGAGCACGTACTTCTTCGTCCTCGGCCTGGGGCTCGGCCTGGTCATGCAGGTCCTCGTACTCATCGTGCAGAACGCCGTGTCGTACGAGGATCTGGGCGTCGCCACCTCCGGCGCGACCTTCTTCCGCTCCATCGGCGCCTCGTTCGGCGTCGCCATCTTCGGCACGGTGTTCGCGAGCCGCCTCGGTACCGAACTCGTCGCCGCCCTGCGGGGCGTGCATCTGCCGCCGGGGATCACGCCGGGCGCGCTCCAGGCCGACCCGCGCGGCATCGGCGCGCTGCCGCCGCCGTTGCGGCCGGCGGCCCTGCACGCGTTCTCGGCCTCCATCACGGACGTCTTCCTGTACGCGGCTCCGGTCGCGTTGCTCGGGTTCGTCCTGGCGTGGTTCCTGAAGGAGGACCGGCTGCGCGCCTCGGTGACGGCGCCGGACGGGACGGAGACGCTGGCGTCCAACCCGGTCGAGCGGTCCTCGTACGACGAGGTGTGCCGCGCGCTGTCGCTGCTCGGCACCCGTGACGGGCGGCGGGAGGTCTACCAGAAGATCACCGAACGGGCCGGGTACGACCTGCTGCCCGGGGCGAGCTGGCTGCTGCTGCGGATGCGGAAGTACGGCTCGGTGGAGCCGGGTGTGCTCGCCGAGCGGGGTCCCGTTCCGCTGCATGTCGTCATGGCGGCCGCCCGTCAGGTCGAGGAGCGGCACCTTGCCGTGCGCGAGGGCCTTGGCCTGTATCTGACCGCCGAGGGCCGCGAGGCCGCCGACCGGCTGGCCCGGGCCCGTGAGGAGTCGCTGGCGGAGCTGCTGGGCGACTGGTGGGGCCCGGACCGCCCCACCGACCTGGACCGCCTGGTGAAACAACTGACAGACGAAATGTGCGGCTCCCGAACCGAACAGCCACAGCCAGGCCCCAAACCAAAGTTCAGCTGAAGCGCCCCCAAAGGGGCGCGGGGAACGGCGCGCCCAGCCACAACGACGCCGCACCCGCCAAACGACCTATCGAGCCACCCCTCAGAGGGCTTCTCGAAACCGAATGTGCAGCTTGGGGTTCCGTACGGGTGTGCTGTTCAGGTGATTGTGGCTGCGCGGGGGCATGAAGGCAGGGC
>NZ_JBIWKB010000086.1:0-26458 GCF_044765425.1 Streptomyces sp. NPDC102462
GTGAAGGGTGAGGTGATCAAGACGGTGCCGGAGTCGAAGATCGTCGAGACCCTGATCGAGGAGGCGATGAAGATCGCCGAGCAGATGGAGTCCGAGGGCGTGGCCTCCGGCGAGCCGTCGGTGTCGGTCGCCGGCTGACGCCCGCCCCGAGCGCCCGGTCGCTCGCCGTGGCGCCGCCCCCCGTGGAGGTCCCGCCCATCTGGGAGCCCCTGCACGGCGTTCGGGGCGGCGGCTGCATGAACGGCGGCCCGCGGCCGGGCAGTTGGAAGCGGCGTACGGCTACGTCACCGTCACCCGCGCACAGGCCCGCACGACCCCGCACTTCCACGTCACCCATCCCGCTGTCGGCCACGGCCGCGAGCGAACCCACCGTGACCGACGGCGACTTCGCCATCCGCAGCGCCAACAGGGTTTTTCCTTCTGCCGAGTTACGCCCTCGGCGCCCCTCAGCGATACAGGGCGTGAGCTGCCCGCCCCGGGTGCCCGAGAGCACCCGAGGCATCCCCTGCACCGGCCTCCCGGACCGGCCGTGGGCCTCCTTCCTCGGGCTCACCGTCGTCCCGACCTGCCCCGCGCGGACCCCGCCCGCCCACGACCCGCACCCGCGCATCCGCAAGATCCAGGCCGGCCACGGCCGTCCCGTCACACGTGGCCGACCGACCGCCCCCACCGCACCGACCCCGTGGGGCGGCGCGGCACAAATTCGGCGGGTACAGTGCGGAGATCAGCAGAACCCCCAGGGTGAGGCCCCGCACGTGTTGACCCAGACCACCTCACGGGTGCTCGAACCGAGCGACCTGGACGCCGCGCTCGCCGTCCTCGACCGCGAGCCCGTCGCGAACGCCTTCGTGACGTCCAGGGTGCAGGTGGCGGGCCTCGACCCGTGGCGGCTCGGCGGGGAGATGTGGGGCTGGTACGAGGACGGCATGCTGACCTCGCTGTGCTACGCGGGCGCCAACCTGGTGCCGATCTGCGCCACCCCGAGGGCCGTGCGTGCCTTCGCCGACCGGGCCCGCCGGGCCGGCCGCCGCTGCTCCTCCATCGTCGGCCCCGCCGAATCCACCGCCCAGCTGTGGCGCCTGCTCGAACCGCACTGGGGCCCGGCCCGCGAGGTCCGCGCCCACCAACCGCTCATGGTCATTGACCGGCTGCCCGTCGACATCGCCCCGGACCCCTACGTCCGCCGCATCCGCAAGGACGAGATGGAGACGATCATGCCGGCGTGCGTGGCGATGTTCACCGAGGAGGTCGGCGTCTCCCCGCTGGCCGGCGACGGCGGACTGCTCTACCAGGCCCGGGTCGCCGAACTCGTCGGCTCCGGACGCTCCTTCGCCCGGCTCGACGAGAACGGCCGGGTCGTCTTCAAGGCGGAGATCGGCGCGGCGACCGACCGGGCCTGCCAGATCCAGGGCGTCTGGGTCGCCCCCGAGTACCGGGGGATGGGCCTGGCCGCCCCCGGCATGGCGGCGGTGCTGCGCTACGCGCTGGCGGACGTGGCCCCCGTGGCGAGCCTGTACGTCAACGACTTCAACACCCCGGCCAGACGCACCTACCTGCGGGTGGGCTTCCGTGAGGTCGGCGCGTTCATGAGCGTACTGTTCTGACCCGGCCTCTCCCAAGGGACCGAAGAGGCTGAGACCGCCGACCGACCGATCCGGCGGGGCCGCAGCGCCACGGGGTCGGCTGAGTTGGCCGATCTGGCGGAGGCTGGCAGGGCCACGGGGTCGGTTGAGCTGCCCGATTCGGCGGGGGCTGCCAGCACCACGGAGCCGCTTGAACCAGCCTCTTCCGAGGGCCGACTGAACCGGCCTCTTCCGAGGGCCGACGAGGCTGGGAGAGCCGGTTGAGTTGGCTGATCTGGTGGGGGCTGGCAGGGCTACGGAGTCGTTGAGCCGGCCGATCCGGCGGGGCCGGCAGTGCCGATGGCAGTTGAGCCGATCGATCCCGCAGGGGCCGTCAGCGGTCAAGAGCCAGTTGAGCCGGGCGATCCCAACAGGGGCCGGTAGGCCCCACGGAGCCGCCTGAGTCGATCGGTCCGATGAGGGCTGGCAGCGACCACAGAGCCCGCTGGGCACCGATCCGGCTGGGGTCGGCAGCGATCCCTGGAGCCAGTTGAGACCGCTGTGGCCTGTGAGGTTTCTGGGGCCGCTGCGCCCGGGGAGACGTTCGCGGGCCGCGCGGGGCCGCCTCTCGGCCACAAGGGGCGCCCGGGCCCCGCCGACCCCCGGAACACCCCTGTAGGCTCCGGGCCATGGACCTCGTGATCGGCCCCTTGGACCTCTCCACCCACGTCGACGAGGCCCTAGCCGTCCAGGCCGTCGCCTTCGGGCTCGGCGCCGACGAGATCGCCGTGCGCCGCCACATCGTCCTGCGCCACATGACCTACCCGGGCGCGCGGGCCTTCGGCGCCACCGTCGCGGGCCGCCTCGTCGGATTCGTGTACGGCATGCCCAACGACCGCACGCACTGGTGGTCCACCGTCGTGGAGCCGTACCTGCGGGCGCAGGGCCACGACCAGTGGCTCGACGACTCCTTCGTGATCACCGAGCTGCACGTCCACCCGCAGTACCAGAACCGGGGCATCGGCCGCGCCCTGATCACCACCATCACCGACCAGGCCGCCGAACCCCGGTCGATCCTCTCCGCGATCGACACCGACAGCCCGGCCCGCGGCCTGTACCACTCCCTCGGCTACGAGGACCTGGCCCGCCAGGTCCTGTTCCCCAGCGCGCCCAGACCGTACGCGGTCATGGGGGCGCCGCTGCCCCTGCGGCGCCGCCGGCCGGGAATGGATTTCCGGCCATGGCAGCCGCCCGGCTAACCTCCTAGCCATCACCCTTCCCCGGCAGGAGTACGAGAACGATGGCGAACGCACCGGTCCAGCGCATGTCCCAGTTGATGGCCAAGACGCTGCGCGACGACCCGGCGGACGCCGAGGTCCTCAGCCACAAGCTGCTCGTCCGCGCCGGCTATGTGCGCCGCACCGCCGCCGGCGTGTGGTCCTGGCTGCCGCTCGGCAAGCGGGTCCTCGCCAACGTGGAGCGCATCGTCCGCGAGGAGATGGACGCGATCGGCGCCCAGGAGGTGCTGCTGCCCGCGCTGCTGCCGCGCGAGCCGTACGAGGCGACCGGCCGCTGGGAGGAGTACGGCCCCGAGCTGTTCCGCCTCCAGGACCGCAAGGGCGGCGACTATCTGCTCGGCCCGACCCACGAGGAGATCTTCACCCTGCTGGTGAAGGACCAGGCGTCCTCCTACAAGGACCTGCCGGTCATCCTCTACCAGATCCAGAGCAAGTACCGCGACGAGGCCCGGCCGCGCGCGGGCATCCTGCGCGGCCGCGAGTTCCTGATGAAGGACTCGTACTCCTTCGACCTGTACGACGACGGCCTCGCGCGGTCCTACGCCCTGCACCGGCAGGCGTACCAGCGGATCTTTGACCGTCTCGGCCTCGACTACCGCATCTGCGCCGCCACCGCGGGCGCCATGGGCGGCTCCAAGTCCGAGGAGTTCCTGGCCCCGGCCGGGGCCGGCGAGGACACCTTCGCGGACTGCCCGAACTGCGACTTCGCGGCCAACACCGAGGCGATCGGCTACGAACTCAAGCCGGTGGACGGCTCCTTGGTGCCCGCGGCCGAGGAGATCCCCACCCCGGACACCCCGACCATCGAGACCCTGGCCGCCTCCCTCGGCGTCCCGGCGTCCGCCACCCTGAAGAACCTCCTGATCAAGGTCGACGGCGAGATCGTCGCCGTGGGCGTACCCGGCGACCGCGAGGTCGACATGGACAAGGTCGAGGCGCACTTCGCCCCGGCCGCCGTCGAGTTGGTCACCGCCGAGGACTTCACGGGCCGCCCCGACCTGGTCCGGGGCTATGTCGGCCCGCAGGGCCTGGAGAAGGTGACGTACCTCGCCGACCCGCGGGTGGCGCCGGGCACGGCGTGGATCACGGGCGCCAACAAGGAGCACGTGCACGCCAGGAACGTGGTCGCCGGCCGTGACTTCGAGGTGGACGAGTACGTGGACGTCGTCGTGGTGCAGGAGGGCGACCCGTGCCCGAACTGCGGCACCGGGCTCAAGCTGGACCGCGCCATCGAGATCGGCCACATCTTCCAGCTGGGCCGCAAGTACGCCGACGCCCTCAAGCTCGACGTCCTCGGCCAGAACGGCAAGCCGGTCCGGGTGACCATGGGCTCCTACGGCATCGGCGTCTCCCGTGCCGTCGCCGCCCTCGCCGAGCAGACCGCCGACGAGCAGGGCCTGTGCTGGCCTGCGGAGGTCGCCCCTGCGGACGTGCACGTGGTGGCCGCGGGCAAGGCCCTGCAGACCGAGGTGGCGCTCGACGTCTCCGAGAAGCTGGCCGCCGCGGGCCTCCGCGTCCTGGTCGACGACCGGGCCGGGGTCTCACCGGGCGTGAAGTTCACGGACTCCGAGCTGATGGGCGTGCCCCGCATCCTGGTGGTGGGCCGCCGCGCGGGCGAGGGCGTCCTGGAACTGAAGGACCGCAGGACCGGCCACCGCGAGGAGCTGACCGTCGCCGAGGCGATCACCCGCCTGACATCCCACTGACCCCTGCGGCGCCCCAGCGGAATCCTTCCGCCAAACGGGCGATGCCGACCGGGGCCCGGCACCCCGGCCTTCCGGCCCGGCGCCCTGGTCTTCCGGTCTTCCGGCCCGGTACCCCCGGTCTTCCGGCCCGGGGCCCTGGCGCCCCCGGGCCGGACACCCCAAGCACCCGGCCGAGGCGTCCGCAGGCTCGACCTGGCTGCCGCGGGGCCTTTCGCGACCGGATGCCCCGAGGGGCCTGTCCGGATCGGTATCGGGGGGCCTGGGGCTCCCGTCCGAGGCGTCCGCAGGCTCGACCCGGCTGCCGCGGGGCTTTCCGCGACCGGACGCCCTGAGGGGCCTGTCCGGATCGGTATCGGGGGGCCTGGGGCTCCCGTCCGTGGCGTCCGCAGGCTCCACCCGGCTGCCGCGTGGCCTTCCGCGACCGGACGCCCTGAGGGGTCCGTCCGGGCCGGCATCGGGGGACGAGGGGCTCCAGTCCGTGGCGTCCGCAGGCTCCACCCCGCTGCAGCGGGCCTTCCGCGGACGGACACCCCGAGGGGTCCGTCCGGATCGGTATCGGGGGGCCAGGGGCTCCCGGCCGAGTGGGGGTCGGGGATCTCCCGGGATGCGGTCGCCTCGGCAACCCGTCGGGAGGGTGCCCGTCCGGGCCGGCGCTGTGCGGTCGCTCTCGCGGGCTGTCGCGGGACCCCGCTGAGGAGCGTGGCTGAACCCGGTGGCCAGGGCCGGAACCCGGTCCGCCCTGGTCCGGGTCGGCCGGTCCTACAGCCAGGTCGCGAACTCCAGGAGGAGTTCGGTGTCCTTGGTGCGGCCCGCCCGGCGGGACCGCAGGGCGGATTCCACCGCGCGGAACAGGGTCCAGCCCCGCAGCCGGTCCTGGTCGACGTCCAGCGCCTCGGCGAGCCGCTTCACCCGGCGCCGGGTGGTGGCCGAGCCCGACGGAGAGGCGATCAGGTCCTCCACCCGGTCCCGTACCAGCCGGGCCAGGTCGAAGGCGCACTCGCCGACCACCGGGTCCGGCCCCACCGCGAGCCACGGCATCCGCTCCCCGGCGAGCACCTTGCTCTGCCGGAACGTGCCGTGCAGCAGCCGGTGCTCGGGCGGCGCCACGAGCAGGTCGTCGCGGGCCGTGAGCGCCGCGTCGACCAGCGGCAGCACCTCGGCGTCCGCCCCGGCCCGCATCGCCGCCGCCTGCCGCCCGGTACGCTCGGCCACCGTCTCGAACGGATGCCCGCCGGGCGGCTCGACCCACAGCCGCCGCAGCGTCCCGGCCGCCTCCAGCAACGCCCGCGCCTCCGGCAGCGAGCGCACCGACACATCCGGGTGCAGCCGCTCAAGCAGCAGCTCGCCCTCCGTCACGAACGGCTCCAGCAACTGGACGGCGCCCAGCCCGCCCCAGTGCGCGAGCGCCGCCCGCTCGCTCTCCGGCCGGGCCCGGCGCGGCGCCAGCTTCAGCACGGCCGGACACCCGTCCGCGCGGCGCACCAGCAGCACCAGGCTGCTGCGCCCGCCGGGCACCTGCACCCGCTCCACGGTCAACTCGCGCAGTGCGACGGCCTGCCGGGCCGCCTCGGGCAGCTGCTCCAGCCAGTCGTCACCGTCCGGTGCCGTCTCACCGAGCGCGCGCACCAGGCGGCGCGGCGGTTCGAAAGACATGCGCGAGTCGTTCCCTTCCTGCTGTACGGGGCTACGGCGTCCGCGTCGCCGGAGCCCTACCACTGCCGGTCGTCCCGCCGGCCCGTTCGGCGAGACCAGGGAAGGCTACGCTCTCCCCGCGCCAGCGCACCGCGCGCACCGCGGCTTCCCGCAGCGCCGCCGCGGCCGAGCCGCGCTGCCGGCCCGAGACCGCCCGCACCAGGTCGGAGTAGACACCGGCGACCCGCTCCTCCAACTCGGCGGCGAGCCGCAGCGCGGTGGCCGAGTCCGGCACCGGGAACGGCAGCGCGTAGGCGGCACTCGCCGCGACCGGCTCACCGCCCCGGTCACGCACCTCGCGCGCCAGCGCGTCCCGCCGCGCCCGGTGCGCGTCCCACGCCGCCCGCGCCTCGGCCCGGCGCCCCGCGGCGATCCGCCCGCCGACCACGCCGTACCCGTACACGGCCGCGTGCTCGGCGGCCAGCGCCGCCTGCAGTGCCGTCAGCCCGCCGTCCTGCGCCTCGCTCACCCGGCGTCCTCCTTCCGCGCTGCCCGGCGCGCCGGGCGCTCCCGCTCGGTCGTTGCGCTCATCTGCCGTCGCCCGCCAGCTGATACGCGTGCGCCGCCCCGGCCGCCGCCGCCGACGCCAGCAGCCGGGCCAGCTCGCCCGGCACCTCCAGCAGCGCCTCGGCGCGCCGGTCGGCCAGCTCGCGTTCGGCGAGGGCGAGCCCCGCCAGTGCCTCGGTGGCCCGTGCCGGGACCGCCGCGGCGGCGGACCCGGACGAGGAGACGGACGGCGACGGCGATGTGTCCACCGCCCCTTCCCTCCCTTCCTCCCCTTCCGTGAACGCCGCCGCGTGCGCCGCGACCTCGGCCCGCAGCGGCCGCAACCGCCGTGCCAGCGCCGGATGCGCGGCGAGCACGGCGTCGTACCGCGCCGCGAGTTCCCGGCTGTCCCGGGCGGCACGCGCGCGTGTCCGGTCGGCGGCCGACGGACCGCCGGCGGTGCCGGAGTCCCCGTCGCCGCCGGAGCAGCCCACGAGGAGCACCGTTCCGGCGGCCGAGGCGAGCAGGGTTCTTCTCCGCGGCCCCGACAGGGCGCGCGAGGGCGGGGAGAGGGGCACGGCAGACGTCCTCGGGGAACTCGTACGACGAGAAGGGGGGCACGCTCGCGATCACCGTACCCGCGTGCCTTCCCGGCGCCGGTCACCGGCACCGCTCGTGCGCAGGTGGACGGCAACACCCCCCACGACCGGATACCCTTTGACCAGACACGCGACCCATCCCACAACAGCACACGCGGCCGAGGAGTCACCCGGATGAGCACCACCCAGAGCGAGAGGCTGCGAGAACTGCTGGAACCGCTCGTCACCTCGCAGGGCCTCGATCTCGAAGAGATCGCCGTGGACTCCGTAGGACGCAAGCGGGTGCTGCGTGTTGTCGTCGACTCAGACACCGGTGCGGATCTGGACCGGATCGCCGATGTGAGCCGCGCGCTCTCGGCGAAGCTCGACGAGACGGACGCGATGGGCGCGGGCGCGTACGACCTGGAGGTGGGCACCCCGGGAGCGGAGCGCGCCCTGACCGAACACCGCCACTATGTGCGTGCCACGGACCGTCTGGTGAAGTTCCAGCTGCACGAGGGCGGCGAACTGGTGGCCCGGATCCTCGCGGTGGACGAGGAGGGCCTTGACCTTGAGGTGCCCGGTGTCAAGGGCCGCAGGCCGACCGCGCGCAGACTCGCCTTCCCGGACATCGCCAAGGCGCGCGTGCAGGTCGAGTTCAGCCGCAAGGACAGCGAGCAGTCCGTCACGAACGACAAGAAGGAAGAGGAGGCGTAGCCGTGGACATCGACATGAGCGCCCTGCGGGGCTTGGTCCGGGAGAAGGAGATCTCCTTCGACCTGCTGGTCGAGGCGATCGAGTCGGCCCTCCTCATCGCCTACCACCGCACCGAGGGAAGCCGCCGACACGCGCGCGTGGAGCTCAACCGGGAGACCGGGCATGTGACCGTGTGGGCGAAGGAGGACCCCGAGGATCTCGAAGAGGGCCAGGAGGCCCGCGAGTTCGACGACACCCCGTCCGGGTTCGGCCGCATCGCCGCCACCACCGCCAAGCAGGTCATCCTGCAACGGCTGCGGGACGCGGAGGACGACGCGACGCTCGGCGAGTACGCGGGCCGCGAGGGCGACATCGTCACCGGCGTGGTGCAGCAGGGCCGCGACCCGAAGAACGTGCTCGTCGACATCGGCAAGCTGGAGGCCATCCTGCCGGTGCAGGAGCAGGTCCCCGGCGAGACCTACCCGCACGGCACGCGGCTGCGCTCGTACGTCGTCCGGGTGGCCAAGGGCGTCCGCGGGCCGTCGGTCACCCTCTCGCGCACCCACCCCAATCTGGTGAAGAAGCTCTTCGCGCTGGAGGTGCCGGAGATCGCCGACGGGTCCGTGGAGATCGCCGCGATCGCCCGTGAGGCAGGTCACCGCACCAAGATCGCCGTCCGCTCCACCCGTCCGGGTCTGAACGCCAAGGGCGCCTGCATCGGCCCCATGGGCGGCCGGGTGCGCAATGTGATGGGCGAGCTGAACGGCGAGAAGATCGACATCGTGGACTGGTCGGACGACCCGGCGGAGATGGTGGCGAACGCGCTGTCGCCCGCCCGGGTCTCCAAGGTGGACGTCGTGGACATGGCCGCCCGGTCCGCCCGGGTGACCGTGCCCGACTACCAGCTGTCCCTGGCGATCGGCAAAGAGGGACAGAACGCCCGGCTCGCGGCCCGGCTCACGGGCTGGCGCATCGACATCCGTCCGGACACCGAGCAGTCACCGGAGTGAGCTCACCCGGACGGGGGGAATAGATCCAAGCCGCAGGTCGCTTGGAACACGACAACAACCGTTCGATCTTTGCCCCGTAGGGGTGAGGTCGGTGCGGGGAGGTAGACTTAGCAGTGTCTGGCCGGACGCGAGCCCGCGCATGCCCTGAGCGCACCTGTGTGGGGTGCAGGCAGCGAGCGGCCAAGATCGGACTGTTGCGCATCGTGGCGGTCGAGGACGCCTGCGTCCCCGATCCTCGCGGTACGCTGCCCGGCCGGGGTGCTTATGTGCACCCCGTCCCGGTCTGTCTCGATCAGGCGGTACGCCGCCGGGCGTTTCCGCGGGCGCTCCGCGTCCCGGGACCGCTCGACGTAATGGCGTTGCGCCGGTACGTCGAGCAGACACACAGTTGCTGAGGCAACACGGCAAGGAAAGACGTGCCGTACGGAACTCCGTGCGGCCTGGTACCTCGCGAGTCGAAAGCAGGTCGAGATTGCGATGAGCACTCGATGAGTACGCGATGAGTACGCCCATGAACTAGCGACGGTCCGGCCGCAACCCGGACCTCAAAGGAGCGAAGTGGCTAAGGTCCGGGTCTACGAACTCGCCAAGGAGTTCGGTGTGGAGAGCAAGGTCGTCATGGCCAAGCTCCAGGAACTCGGTGAATTCGTCCGTTCGGCGTCCTCGACGATCGAGGCGCCCGTAGTACGCAAGCTGACCGACGCCTTCCAGGGCGGTGGCAACGGCAGGTCCGCCGCCAAGTCCGCCCCGCGCAAGGCCACCCCCAAGCCCGCCGCGCCGAGCCCGGCGCAGGCTGGGGGCAACTCCCATGCCGCCAGGGCAGTGGGGGAGCGTCCGGCCGCACCGAAGCCGGCCGCCCCCAGGCCGCCCGCGGCCCAGCAGCCCGCGGCTCAGCAGCCCGCGGTCCAACAGCCGCCGGCCCAGCAGCCGTCGGCCCCGTCGGCCCCCGGACCGCGCCCGGGCCCGAAGCCCGCGCCCCGTCCGGCCCCCGCGGCGCCCACCACGCCGGAGTTCACCGCTCCGCCGTCGGCCCCGGCTCCGGCCCCGGCCGCCCAGGGTCCGCGTCCCGGTGCCCGTCCCGGCGCCCCCAAGCCCGGTGCTCGTCCGGGCGGCCAGGGCCAGGGTCAGGGCCGTCCGGGCCAGGGTGCCCCGCGTTCCGGCGGTCAAGGGCGTCCCGGCGCCCGTCCGGCCGGTCCGCGACCGGGCAACAACCCCTTCACCTCCGGTGGCTCCACCGGCATGGCGCGTCCGCAGGCGCCCCGTCCGCAGGGCGCGCGTCCGGGTGGCCCCGGCGGCCCCGGCGGCGGCCCCCGTCCGCAGGCGCCCGGCGCCCAGGGCGGCGGTCCGCGTCCGCAGGGTCCCGGTGGTCACTCCGGTTCCTCGGGCCGGCCCAGCCCGGCCGGTATGCCCCGCCCGCAGGGCGGTCCGCGTCCCGGCGGCGGTCCCGGCGGTCCGCGTCCGAACCCCGGCATGATGCCGCAGCGTCCCGCTGCCGGTCCGCGTCCGGGCCCCGGCGGCGGTCGCGGCCCGGCAGGTGCCGGCCGTCCCGGTGGCGGCGGCGGTCGTCCCGGCGGTGGCGGCGGCTTCGCCGGTCGTCCCGGCGGTGGCGGCGGCGGTCGTCCCGGCGGCGGTGGCGGCTTCGCCGGCCGTCCCGGTGGTGGCGGTGGTGGCTTCGGCGGCGCCGGTGGCGGCGGTGGCCGTCCCGGCTTCGGCGGCCGTCCCGGCGGCCCCGGTGGCCGTGGCGGCACGCAGGGCGCCTTCGGTCGTCCCGGCGGTCCCGCGCGCCGTGGCCGCAAGTCGAAGCGGCAGCGGCGCCAGGAGTACGAGGCCATGCAGGCCCCGAGCGTCGGCGGCGTGATGCTGCCGCGCGGCAACGGCGAGAGCATCCGTCTCTCCCGCGGCGCGTCGCTCACCGACTTCGCGGAGAAGATCAACGCCAACCCGGCGTCGCTCGTCGCGGTCATGATGAACCTGGGCGAGATGGTCACCGCGACGCAGTCCGTCTCCGACGAGACCCTGCAGCTCCTCGCCGGCGAGATGAACTACACGGTTCAGATCGTCAGCCCCGAGGAGGAGGACCGCGAGCTCCTGGAGTCCTTCGACATCGAGTTCGGTGAGGACGAGGGCTCCGAGGAGGACCTGGTGGTCCGCCCGCCGGTGGTCACCGTCATGGGTCACGTCGACCACGGAAAGACCCGGCTCCTCGACGCCATCCGCAAGACGAACGTCATCGCGGGCGAGGCCGGCGGCATCACCCAGCACATCGGTGCCTACCAGGTCGCGACCGAGGTCAACGGCGAAGAGCGGGCGATCACCTTCATCGACACCCCGGGTCACGAGGCGTTCACCGCCATGCGTGCCCGCGGCGCCAAGTCGACGGACATCGCGATCCTCGTGGTCGCGGCCAACGACGGTGTGATGCCGCAGACGGTCGAGGCCCTGAACCACGCCAAGGCGGCCGACGTGCCGATCGTGGTCGCGGTCAACAAGATCGACGTCGAGGGCGCGGACCCGACCAAGGTGCGCGGTCAGCTGACCGAGTACGGCCTGGTGGCCGAGGAGTACGGCGGCGAAACGATGTTCGTCGACATCTCCGCCAAGCAGGGTCTGCACATCGACAGCCTGCTGGAGGCGGTCGTGCTGACCGCCGACGCCGCCCTGGACCTGCGGGCCAACCCGAACCAGGACGCGCAGGGCATCTCGATCGAGTCCCGGCTCGACCGCGGCCGTGGTGCCGTGTCGACGGTCCTCGTCCAGCGAGGCACGCTCCGCGTGGGCGACACGATGGTCGTGGGCGACGCCTACGGCCGTGTCCGGGCCATGCTCGACGACAACGGCAACAACGTCGCCGAGGCCGGCCCGTCCACGCCGGTCCAGGTCCTGGGTCTGACCAACGTCCCGGGCGCAGGCGACAACTTCCTCGTGGTCGACGAGGACCGTACGGCCCGCCAGATCGCGGAGAAGCGCGCCGCTCGCGAGCGCAACGCGGCCTTCGCGAAGCGCACGCGCCGCGTGTCCCTGGAGGACCTGGACAAGGTGCTGAAGGCCGGCGAGGTCCAGCAGCTGAACCTGATCATCAAGGGTGACGCTTCCGGATCCGTCGAGGCACTGGAGTCCTCGCTGCTCCAGCTGGACGTCGGCGAAGAGGTCGACATCCGCGTCCTGCACCGCGGCGTCGGTGCGGTCACGGAGTCCGACATCGACCTGGCGATGGGCTCCGACGCCATCGTGATCGGCTTCAACGTGCGCGCGGCAGGCCGTGCGCAGCAGATGGCCGAGCGCGAGGGCGTGGACGTCCGGTACTACTCGGTCATTTACCAGGCGATCGAGGAGATCGAGGCGGCCCTCAAGGGCATGCTCAAGCCGGAGTTCGAAGAGGTCGAGCTGGGCACGGCGGAGATCCGCGAGGTCTTCAAGTCGTCCAAGCTGGGCAACATCGCCGGTGTGCTCATCCGCTCGGGCGAGGTCAAGCGCAACACCAAGGCGCGCCTGCTCCGCGACGGCAAGGTCGTCGCGGAGAACCTCACCATCGACGGCCTGCGTCGCTTCAAGGACGACGTCACCGAGATCCGCGAAGGGTTCGAGGGCGGTATCAACCTCGGCAACTTCAACGACATCAAGGTCGACGACGTCATCGCGACGTACGAGATGCGGGAGAAGCCGCGGGCGTAGGCCCCGGCCGGGCTTGACACCGGCCGGCGGGACACACAGTTCCGCCGGCCGGTACCCTTTCCCACCCACCCGCCCGACTCGGCGGGTCGGGCGGTCCCGCTGCGGGGTGGGTGCGCCGTGGCCCATGGGGTCCGGGGCGGAGCCCCGTGGGGTGACGGCTCGGCCCACCGAAGCGGGCGGGCGGGTGGGCAAAAGGACCCGGGGGTCTGGGGGCGGAGCCCCCGGGCGGAACCGCGAAAACCCCGTCGAGCTGCCGGCAGGCACGCGGTACCGTTCTTGATGTCCCTCCCGATCCCGAGGGCAGGGCCATTCGATCCCGTACCGGCGGGTCATCCGGGGACACATGTACGTGGGGACGCTGTCCTTCGACCTCCTCCTCGGCGACGTACGGTCGCTGAAGGAGAAGCGCTCCGTCGTCCGCCCGATCGTCGCCGAACTGCAGCGCAAGTACGCGGTGAGCGCGGCCGAGGTGGATCATCTGGACCTCCATCGCCGGGCCCTGATCGGCCTCGCGCTGGTCTCCGGCGACGCGGGGCACCTGAGCGACGTACTCGACCGGTGCGAACGGCTGGTCGCCGGCCGCCCCGAAGTGGAGCTGCTGTCGGTACGGCGGCGCTTCCACGGCGACGACGACTGACCACAGAACGCAGAAGAAGAAAGAACGGGAGACGGACCAGTGGCCGACAACGCGCGGGCGAAAAGGCTGGCGGACCTCATCCGGGAGGTGGTGGCCCAGAAGCTGCAGCGCGGGATCAAGGACCCGCGGCTCGGCTCGCACGTCACCATCACGGACACCAGGGTCACCGGAGACCTGCGGGAGGCGACCGTCTTCTACACGGTGTACGGCGACGACGAGGAGCGGCAGGCCGCCGCGGCCGGACTGGAGAGCGCCAAGGGCATCCTGCGCTCCGAGGTCGGCCGGGCCGCCGGCGTGAAGTTCACGCCGACGCTCACCTTCGTCGCGGACGCCCTGCCGGACACCGCCCGGAACATCGAGAACCTCCTCGACCGGGCGCGCGCCTCCGACGCGAAGGTGCGCGAGGCGTCAGCGGGCGCGGCGTACGCCGGTGAGGCGGACCCGTACCGCAAGCCCGAAGCGGACGACGAGACGGACGTCGCCGGCGAATGACCAGCAAGCACACCACGCCCGACGGCCTCGTCATCGTCGACAAGCCGTCGGGCTTCACTTCGCACGACGTGGTCGCCAAGATGCGCGGGATCGCGCGGACGCGCCGCGTCGGGCACGCGGGCACCCTCGATCCGATGGCGACCGGCGTACTCGTCCTCGGCGTGGAGAAGGCGACGAAGCTCCTCGGGCACCTCGCCCTGACGGAGAAGGAGTACCTGGGCACCATCCGGCTCGGTCAGACGACGCTCACCGACGACGCCGAGGGCGAGATCACCGCCGCGACCGACGCCTCCAAGGTCTCCCGCGACGCCGTCGACGCCGGCGTCGCCAAGCTGACCGGCGACATCATGCAGGTGCCGTCCAAGGTCAGCGCCATCAAGATCGACGGGGTGCGCTCGTACAAACGGGCCCGCGAGGGCGAGGACTTCGAGATCCCCGCCCGGCCGGTCACCATCTCCTCCTTCACGGTGTACGACGTCCGGGACGCCGTCGCCGAGGACGGCACCCCGGTGCTCGACCTGGTGGTCTCGGTCGTCTGCTCCTCCGGCACCTACATCCGTGCCCTCGCCCGCGACCTGGGCGCCGATGTGGGCGTGGGCGGTCACCTCACCGCGCTGCGCCGAACCCGCGTCGGACCGTACCGGCTGGAGTCGGCGCGGACCCTGGACCAGCTCCAGCAGGAGCTGACCGTGATGCCGATCGCGCAGGCCGCCGCGGCCGCCTTCCCGCGCTGGGACGTGGATGCCAGACGGGCCCGGCTGCTCCTCAACGGCGTACGGCTGGAGATGCCCGAGGTGTACGCGGGCCGCGGCCCCGTCGGGGTGTTCGACCCCGAGGGCCGCTTCCTCGCGCTCGTCGAGGAGCACAAGGGCAAGGCGAAGAGCCTGGCCGTCTTCGGCTGACGGCTTCGTCCGGCCCGTGGAGCGGCGGGGCACGGGGTGCTCCTGCCGCCGCTCCACGGTTCCCCCTCGGTTCCCCCACCCCTAGGGTTATCCAGCCGTCCCCGCCCATTCACCCGGCCGGGCAGGCGCTCGGAGTGAACCGGGGGAGCACAAGGGGGCGCTTTCGCCGGGAGCCCCGCCCTGACGAGTCTCCGGCGCCGATCCACAACCTGGCCGGCCGGCCCGAGCGCGCGTCGGAGGCTCGGCGTCGGCCGGCGTGCGCGTCCCCGCGTGCCACGGGTTCCGTACGATCGGTGGTCCGGGCGGTCCCCGGATACGCGGTGCCCGCGTGCGCCCGGTCACAACCCGATGCCGATGCGGGGCGGGGGCACCCGGCATGGCACCCTTAGACCTGCGTAAGCGGTCAGGTAGAAACGGACACGGGTTCGAGGAGCGGTCACAGTGCAGCGCTGGCGTGGCTTGGAGGACATCCCCCAGGACTGGGGGCGCAGCGTCGTCACCATCGGCTCCTACGACGGAGTCCACCGCGGCCACCAGCTCATCATCAAGCACACCGTGGACCGCGCCCGCCAGCTGGGCGTCCCCTCCGTCGTGGTGACCTTCGACCCGCACCCCAGCGAGGTCGTCCGCCCGGGCAGCCACCCCCCGCTGCTCGCCCCGCACCACCGCAGGGCCGAGCTGATGGCCGAGCTGGGCGTGGACGCGGTGCTGATCCTGCCGTTCACCACCGAGTTCTCGAAGCTGTCGCCCGCCGAGTTCGTCGTGAAGGTCCTGGTCGACAAGTTGCACGCCAGGGCGGTCGTCGAGGGCCCGAACTTCCGCTTCGGGCACCGGGCGGCCGGCAACGTCCACTTCCTGACCGAACAGGGCGAGATCTACGACTTCGAGGTCGAGGTCGTCGACCTGTTCGTGACCGGCGCGGCGGGCGACGGCGAGCCGTTCTCCTCGACCCTCACCCGGCGTCTGGTCGCCGAGGGCGACGTCGCGGGCGCCCGGGAGATCCTGGGCCGCCCGCACCGCGTGGAGGGCGTGGTCGTCCGCGGCGCCCAGCGCGGTCGCGAACTGGGCTTCCCCACCGCCAACGTCGAGACGCTTCCGCACACCGCGATCCCGGCCGACGGCGTGTACGCCGGTTATCTGCACGCCCAGGGCGAGGTCATGCCGGCCGCGATCTCCGTCGGCACCAACCCGCAGTTCGACGGCACCGAACGCACGGTGGAGGCGTACGCCATCGACCGCGTGGGTCTCGACCTGTACGGGCTGCACGTCGCCGTGGACTTCCTGGCGTATGTGCGCGGGCAGGCCAGGTTCGACTCGCTGGAGGCCCTGCTGGAGCAGATGGCCGACGACGTGAAGCGCTGCCGGGAGCTGATCGCGGCGGACGACGCGTAGCCCCCGCCCCTGCAACGCCGAAGGGCGGCCGGTGCCTCACCGCACCGGCCGCCCTTCGCCTTGCCGTACCGCCGTCCTACCCCTGGGGCGGCGCCTGCGGCGGCTGGCCCTGCGGCGGCTGGCCGGGCTGCGGATACGGCTGCTGCCCCGGCTGCTGCGCCTGCTGCGGATACGGCGGCGGGGCCGCGGGCTGCGCATAGGGCGCGCCCTGCTGCGGGTACGGCTGCTGCCCCGGGACCTGCTGGTACGGGACCTGCTGATATGGCTGCCCCGGTGCCGGCTGCCCCGGTGCCGGCTGCCCGGGCAGCGGCTGGCCCGGCAGCGGCGGCGCGGCCACCGGCGGCGGGTTGCCGTCGCTGGTCCACAGCCCCTGCGCCTGCTGGTGCCGGGTGAAGTCCTCGGCGACCATGGCGGCCAGGTTGAAGTACGCCTCGCGCACCTTCGGGCGCATCATGTCGAGGTCGACCTCGGCACCGGCCGCCAGGTGCTCGTCGAAGGGCACCACGACCACACCGCGGCACCTGGTCTCGAAGTGCGCCACGATGTCCTCGACCTTGATCATCTTCCCGGTCTCGCGCACCCCGGAGATCACGGTGATGGACCGCGCGACCAGGTCGGCGTACCCGTGCGCGGACAGCCAGTCCAGCGTGGTGCTGGCGCTGCTCGCGCCGTCCACGGACGGCGTCGAGATGATGATGAGCTGGTCGGCGAGGTCGAGCACCCCGCGCATCGCGCTGTACAGCAGACCGGTGCCCGAGTCGGTGAGGATGACCGGGTACTGTCGGCCGAGCACGTCGATCGCGCGCCGGTAGTCCTCGTCGTTGAAGGTCGTGGACACGGCCGGGTCGACGTCGTTGGCGATGATCTCCAGGCCGGACGGCGCCTGTGAGGTGAAGCGCCGGATGTCCATGTACGAGTTGAGGTACGGGATCGCCTGGACGAGGTCGCGGATGGTCGCCCCGGTCTCGCGGCGCACCCGGCGGCCGAGCGTGCCGGCGTCCGGGTTGGCGTCGATGGCGAGGATCTTGTCCTGCCGTTCGCTGGCGAGCGTGGCGCCGAGCGCGGTCGTCGTGGTGGTCTTGCCCACGCCGCCCTTGAGGCTGATCACCGCGATCCGGTAGCAGGACAGCACCGGAGTGCGGATCAGCTGCAACTTCCGCTGCCGCTCCGCCTCTTCCTTCTTCCCGCCGATCCTGAAACGGGAGGACTGTGCGGTCGGCCGGCCGCTCTTCGCCTTCTGCTTCTTGTTGTTGAGCAGCCGGTCGGAGGACAGCTCGACGGCGGCGGTGTAACCGAGCGGCGCGGCACCGGGGTTGGTCGGCTGCCGCTGGTCGTGCTGGAGCGGCTGCGGCCAGGCGGCGCCCGCCCGGGGGTCGACGGGCTGCTGCGGGGGCATGGCCTGCTGAGCCTGGCCGGGGGGCTGCGGCTGCCCCGACGGTGCGGGCTGCTGTGGGAAGCCGTAACCGCCGGGCTGGGCCGGCGGGTTGGGAGCGACCGGCGGCTGCGGGAAGCCGTAACCGGCGGGCTGTCCGGCGGGCGGCTGGTCGCCCGCCGGCTGCGCGGTCCCCGGCTGCGCGGCGGGCGCGGGCGCGTTGGGTGCCGGGGCGACGGGTGGCTGCGGGGCGGGGGCTCCGGGCTGCGGGAAGCCGTAGCCCGCGGGCGCGCCGGGAGCCGGGGCGGGGGCCGCGCCCGGCTGCGGGGCGGCGGGGTTCGGGAAGCCGTAGCCGCCCTGGGGTGCGGGCGGTGCGGGCTGGGGAGCCTGTGGCTGCACGGCCGGCGGCTGCGGCGTCCCGCCCGCCGGACCCTCGGCGCCGGCTGCCTGCGGGTCGGGCACGGCAGGCGCCTGCTGGGGTGCCTGACCGGGGGCGGACTGCTGCGACCCCGACTGCACGGGCCACTGCGCGGCGGGCGCGGGCGCGGCGGGCTGGTACGAGGGCGGCAACGGCGGCACCGCACCCTGCGGCCCCGGCACGGGCGGCCAGACGGGCGGAGGGCTCTGCGGCACGGGGGGTGCGGGAGGCCCGGCGTCCGGCGGTACGGGCGCGGCAGGCGGTGCGGTGGGTACGGCGCCCTGGGGTGCGGGCGGCACGGGGGGTGCGGGAGGCCCGGCGTCCTGCGGTGCGGGCGGTGCGGCGGGTGCCGGAGGCACGGCGTCCTGCGGTGCGGGCGGTGCGGTGGGTACGGCGTCCTGCGGTGCCGGAGGCGCGATCGGGAAGGCGTCCTGGGGCGCTGGCGGAGGCGCCGGTACCGCGTCCTGCGGTGCCGCGTCCTCGGCCGACGCGGTTTCCGGTGCCGCGTCGGCGTCCACGGCCCCATCGGCGTCGAGGGCCTGCCCGACATCCGTGGACCCGGCGCCGACGGCGTCGGCATCCGCGTACGCATCGGTATCGGCCGGGGCTTCCGCAGCCACGTCCGTGTCCGCGCCGGCATCCGTGTCCGCCGCCGAGGCGCGCGCAAGGTGCGAGTCCTCCTCCGAGGTTCCGGTCTCGGCCTCGTCCTCCGTGCCGGCAGCCGAGGCAAGCTTGGGCTCCGCGGCCACGGAGTCGTCGCGGTCCTCGCTCGAGTCGTCGTGCTCCTCGCCCGGGTCCTCGGCGTCGGCGTCCGGATTCCCGGCCGTACCTTCGGCCGCCTCACCCTCGACGGCCTGCGCCTCCGACGCCGCCGGCTCCTCCTCACCGGCACCCGACGTGGGCGCAACGCCCTCGTCAGCCGCGGAGTTCACGCCGTCGCCCGCACTCGTACGCCCCGCGCCCCCGGCGAGTTCCGCGAGTTCCGCGAGGTCGCGCTTCAACGCGACCGAGGAGAACCGCATCGTGGCGCCGCTCTCCAAGTCGCCGTTGTCCGGCTGCTCTTCGTCCGCGTCGGCCGGGGCAGGGGCCGGGGGAGCCGTGGGCGGGGACGCCGTCCACGGCTGGACCGCGCCGACCGGAAGGCCAGGCACGGCCGCCGGCGACGCGGGACCGGTCTCCGGCTGTGGCTGCGGCTGCTGCGGCTCGAACCCGCTGCCCACCGGCAGCTTCGGCACCGCGACGGGGCTTCCGGTGGGCGGCGGGGGCGGAGCGAACGGCGCCCCCGGCCCGGCCGCGGGCGCAGGCGCGGGCGGAGTGAACGGCGCGCCGGGCGCCGGAGCCGGCGGCGTGAAGGGCGCCCCGGGCGCGGGCGCCGGGGGCGTGAAGGGGGCCCCGGGCGCGGGAGAAGCGGGGCCCGACGCCCCGACGGCCTGTGCGTGCGGCGGAGGAGTCAGACCGGGAATCGGCGCACCGGGCGGGAACGGCGAGCCCTGCCTCGGGAACGAGGAAGGGGACGTACCGGGCCCGGACGGCCCGCCCGCCTGCTCCGATGAACCACCGGACGCCTCCGACGAACCGGGCGACCCGGAGGATCCCGACGAGCCCGATGACCCGGACCCGGATGACCCCGAGGGCCCGGAAGACCCGGACGCCCCCGTCGCGCCCGCCGCGTTCTGCGTGTACCAGGCGGGCGGCGCGTAGTCGATGGTGAATTCGCCGGTCGTCTCGATGGCCGACTCCGCGTCGGGCTGGTCATCGCCGGGTGTGGCCCAGCCCCCGCGGATCCCGTCCCGATCGCTGCTCACAGTTCCTCCCGCTTGGTCGAGCACCCTCGTGCCGTGCCGGGGCGACCATCTCGTGTCGTTCTCAGTCGTCCGTTGTCGTTCGAGGTAGTCCGATCCACCGGCTCTCCCCCTGGGGCGCCGACGTCCCGTCCATGGGTACCGGCCTCACGCCCGCTCCCAGCCTAGTCACCGAGCCCCCCGCCCCGGCAGGCCCGTCCACCCCCGGGCGTGCGCCCACTCCGTCACACCCTGCCCTGAAGTGCCGTACACAGTCCGCGTATTGGTGAACATTCCGCAAGACAAGTATGAACAAGGGGGATGGAACGGGACAGGAGTCGATCAGTGCCGGGCCCGAACCGGTGTGCTCCGCACAAGAATTGACCGGCGTAGTGGGGGCAGGTCACGTAGCGCCGGCCTCAAGCGCTGAGCCACGCGCGCGTAGGGGAAGGCGAACGGGCACCTTCCCCTACGCGTGCGTGCCGCTCAACCGGGCGGGCACGTTCCCGTACGCGCGTGTGCCGCTCGCCTTGGCCGCGCTCCGCTCACTCCGCGGCGGGTGCCCCGTCCTGCGGCGCGGGCTCCAGATCGAACTCGCCGTCCCGCGCGCCGAGCACGAACGCCCGCCACTCCGCCTCCGTGTACCGCAGCACGGTGTCCTGATCGAGGGACGACCGCATGGCCACCGCCCCGCCGGGCAGGTACGCGATCTCGACCCGCTCCTCGTGCTCCTCCGTGCCCGGCGCGCTGTGCCACTCGACGTCCGAGATGTCGAGCGCGTACAGCTCGTCGCGCTCCCTCTCCTTGCGCGCCTTGATCTCCTCCGCCGTCTCCGCCATGCCGCAGCGACCCCTTCCCGCACGTATACCGTTGATCCGGGCGCTCACCCTAGTGGCCGCCGCGGTCGCCGAGGAGTGCTTCGCCGGCCGGGGCAAAGGCGCACGCGCCCGCCTGGTACTCTGGGTGACGGCCGTATGTGCGCGCACCCCCGGAACCCCTCACGGGCCCTGACGGACGCGCGCGACGGATCCCCGCCTCCGAGTTGTGGAAGCTTCCCCGAGACGAAGACCGGGGGCGCTCGGCGGCCATTCACAGACCAAGAGGAGTACGCGTGTCGCTCGACGCCGCCACGAAGAAGCAGATCATCTCCGAGTTCGGTGCCAAGGAGGGCGACACGGGCTCCCCCGAGGTCCAGGTCGCTCTGCTGTCCCGCCGGATCTCCGACCTGACGGAGCACCTGAAGACCCACAAGCACGACCACCACTCCCGTCGCGGTCTGCTGATCCTCGTCGGTCAGCGCCGCCGCCTGCTGCAGTACCTGGCGAAGAAGGACATCCAGCGCTTCCGCGCCCTGGTCGACCGCCTCGGCATCCGCCGCGGTGCGGCGGGCGCCAAGTAAGACGCCGCGAAGGGAGCGGTTCCCGGAACGATCGGGGGCCGCTCCCTTTGCTGTACGTACGGAAACGTGCGGAGTGTCACTCACGCTTTGTAGTGTGGTAGCACAACGCAATACATACGACACAGCACGACAATGAACGAGGAGGAGCGCACCTCGCCGCCGCCGGTCCTCGGTAGTGGCCCCCGGGGGAGCCCCGGGTGCTTCGATCGAAGACCGGCCCGCACCAGACGGAGCGCTTCTCCGCGACCGTCCCCCTGCCACACGGGCAGCCGCGGGGACGAAGACGACAAGTAACGGAGAAAACGCTAGTGGAGAACGAGACCCACTACGCCGAGGCCGTCATCGACAACGGCGCCTTCGGCACCCGTACCATCCGCTTCGAGACGGGCCGCCTGGCCAAGCAGGCCGCCGGTTCCGCCGTGGCGTACCTGGACGACGACACCATGGTGCTGTCGGCCACCACCGCCTCCAAGAACCCCAAGGACCAGCTCGACTTCTTCCCGCTGACGGTGGACGTCGAGGAGCGGATGTACGCGGCCGGGAAGATCCCCGGCAGCTTCTTCCGCCGTGAGGGCCGCCCCTCCGAGGACGCGATCCTCACCTGCCGGCTCATCGACCGCCCGCTGCGCCCGTCCTTCAAGAAGGGCCTGCGCAACGAGATCCAGGTCGTCTGCACGGTCATGGCGCTCAACCCCGACCACCTGTACGACGTCGTCGCGATCAACGCCGCGTCCGCGTCCACGCAGCTGGCCGGCCTGCCCTTCTCCGGCCCGATCGGCGGCGTCCGCGTCGCGCTGATCCGCGGCCAGTGGGTGGCGTTCCCGACCCACACCGAGCTGGCGGACGCCGTCTTCGACATGGTCGTCGCCGGTCGCGCCCTGGAGGACGGCGACGTCGCGATCATGATGGTCGAGGCCGAGGCCACCGAGGAGACCATCAAGCTGGTCGCCGGCGGCTCCGAGGCGCCGACCGAGGAGGTCGTCGCCGCCGGCCTGGAGGCCGCGAAGCCGTTCATCAAGGTCCTGTGCAAGGCCCAGGCCGACCTCGCCGCCAAGGCCGCCAAGCCGGTCGGCGAGTTCCCCATCTTCCTGGACTACCAGGACGACGTCCTGGAGGCCCTGACCGGCGCCGTCCGGCCCGAGCTGGCCCAGGCGCTCACCATCGCCGGCAAGCAGGAGCGCGAGGCGGAGCTGGACCGCGTCAAGCAGCTCGCCGCCGAGAAGCTGCTGCCGGAGTTCGAGGGCCGCGAGAAGGAGATCTCCGCCGCGTACCGCTCGCTGACCAAGAGCCTGGTCCGGGAGCGCGTCATCAAGGAGAAGAAGCGCATCGACGGCCGTGGCGTGACGGACATCCGGACGCTCGCCGCCGAGGTCGAGGCCATCCCGCGGGTGCACGGCTCCGCGCTGTTCGAGCGTGGCGAGACCCAGATCCTGGGCGTCACCACCCTCAACATGCTCCGCATGGAGCAGCAGCTGGACACCCTCTCCCCGGTGACCCGCAAGCGCTACATGCACAACTACAACTTCCCGCCGTACTCCACCGGCGAGACCGGCCGCGTCGGCTCCCCGAAGCGCCGCGAGATCGGCCACGGCGCCCTCGCCGAGCGCGCCCTGGTCCCGGTCCTGCCGACCCGCGAGGAGTTCCCCTACGCGATCCGCCAGGTGTCCGAGGCACTGGGCTCCAACGGCTCGACGTCCATGGGCTCCGTCTGCGCCTCCACCATGTCGCTGCTGAACGCCGGTGTGCCGCTGAAGGCCCCGGTCGCCGGCATCGCCATGGGCCTGATCTCCCAGGAGATCGACGGCGAGACGCACTACGTCACCCTCACCGACATCCTCGGTGCGGAGGACGCCTTCGGTGACATGGACTTCAAGGTCGCCGGCACGAAGGACTTCGTGACCGCCCTCCAGCTCGACACCAAGCTGGACGGCATCCCGGCCTCCGTCCTGGCCGCGGCCCTCAAGCAGGCCCGCGACGCCCGCCTGCACATCCTCGACGTGATGATGGAGGCCATCGACCGCCCCGACGAGATGTCCCCGCACGCCCCGCGGATCATCACCGTCAAGATCCCGGTCGACAAGATCGGCGAGGTCATCGGCCCCAAGGGCAAGATGATCAACCAGATCCAGGAGGACACGGGCGCCGAGATCACTATCGAGGACGACGGCACGATCTACATCGGTGCCGCCGACGGCCCGTCCGCCGAGGCCGCCCGCACCACGATCAACGGCATCGCCAACCCGACGATGCCCGAGGTCGGCGAGCGCTACCTCGGTACGGTCGTGAAGACGACCACCTTCGGTGCGTTCGTCTCCCTGCTGCCCGGCAAGGACGGTCTGCTGCACATCTCGCAGATCCGCAAGCTGGCCGGCGGCAAGCGCGTGGAGAACGTCGACGACGTGCTCGGCGTGGGCCAGAGGGTCCAGGTCGAGATCGCCGAGATCGACTCCCGTGGCAAGCTCTCCCTCATCCCGGTGATCGAGGGCGAGGACAGCGCCTCCGACGGCGGTGCCGCCGCGGGCTCGGACAAGAAGGACGACGCCGACAAGTGACGTCGCGTAACGCCATGGCGACGGCCCGCACCTCCACGGAGGCGCGGGCCGTCGCCCGTACCCAAACCCTCATCAAGGGCACCAACGGCATCGGCACGGTCCGCAAGACCACCCTCCCGGGCGGCCTGCGCATCGTCACCGAGACCCTGCCCTCGGTGCGCTCCGCCACCTTCGGCATCTGGGCGCACGTCGGCTCCCGCGACGAGACGCCGTCCCTCAACGGCGCCACGCACTACCTGGAGCACCTGCTCTTCAAGGGCACCGACCGCAGATCCGCGCTGGACATCTCCGCCGCGATCGACGCGGTCGGCGGCGAGATGAACGCGTTCACGGCGAAGGAGTACACGTGCTACTACGCGCGCGTGCTCGACACCGATCTGCCGCTCGCCATCGACGTCGTCTGCGACATGCTGACGGGCTCGCTGATCCTCGAGGAGGACGTCAACGTCGAGCGCGGCGCCATCCTCGAAGAGATCGCCATGACCGAGGACGACCCCGGTGACTGCGTGCACGACCTGTTCGCGCACACCATGTTCGGCGACAGCGCCCTCGGCCGGCCCGTCCTCGGCACGGTCGACACGGTCAACGCCCTCTCCGCCGACCGCATCCGCCGCTTCTACAAGAAGCACTACGACCCGACGCACCTGGTCGTGGCGGCCGCGGGCAACATCGACCACAACAAGGTCGTACGGCAGGTCAGGGCCGCCTTCGAGAAGGCCGGCGCCCTCGGCAGCCCGGACGCGGTGCCCGTCGCCCCGCGCGACGGCCGCCGCACGATCCGCACCGCCGGCCGCGTCGAACTGCTCGGCCGCAAGACCGAGCAGGCGCACGTGGTACTCGGCCTGCCGGGTCTGGCCCGCACCGACGACCGCCGCTGGGCCCTGGGCGTGCTGAACACGGCGCTGGGCGGCGGGATGTCCTCCCGGCTGTTCCAGGAGGTCCGCGAGAAGCGCGGCCTGGCCTACAGCGTGTACTCGTACACCTCCGGGTTCGCCGACTGCGGCCTGTTCGGCGTGTACGCGGGCTGCCGCCCGAGCCAGGTGCACGACGTGCTGAAGATCTGCCGCGACGAACTGGACCACGTCGCCGAGCACGGGCTGTCCGACGACGAGATCGCCCGCGCCATGGGGCAGCTCCAGGGCTCGACGGTGCTCGGCCTTGAGGACACCGGCGCGCTGATGAACCGTATCGGCAAGAGCGAGCTGTGCTGGGGCGAGCAGATGTCCGTGGACGACATGCTGACCCGGATCGCGCAGGTCACCCCGGACGAGGTCCGCGCGGTCGCCCGTGACGTCCTCGGCCGGCGGCCCTCGCTGTCGGTCATCGGCCCGCTCAAGGACAAACAGGCCGCACGGCTGCACGAAGCCGTCGCCTAGAGCACCCGGCCACCACACCTCGGGTACCATCACCTCCGGTTAGGAAGCAAGAACATGAGCAAGCTGCGCGTGGCGGTCCTCGGTGCCAGGGGCCGGATCGGTGCCGAGGCGGTACGGGCCGTCGAGGCCGCCGAGGACATGGAACTGGTGGCCGCACTCGGCCGGGGCGACAGGCTGGAGACGCTGGCGGAGACCGGCGCCCAGGTCGCGGTCGAACTGACCACCCCCGCCTCGGTGATGGGCAACCTCGACTTCTGCGTGCGGCACGGCATCCACGCCGTCGTCGGCACCACCGGCTGGACCGAGGAGCGCCTTGCGCAGCTGCGCGGCTGGCTCGCCCAGTCACCGGAGACGGGCGTGCTCATCGCCCCGAACTTCTCCATCGGCGCCGTCCTGACCATGAAGTTCGCGCAGATCGCCGCGCCCTACTTCGAGTCGGTCGAGGTCATCGAACTGCACCACCCGAACAAGGTGGACGCCCCGTCCGGGACCGCCACGCGCACCGCCCAGCTCATCGCCGAGGCGCGCCACCGGGCCGGCTCGGCACCGGCGCCGGACGCGACCGTCAGCGCCCTGGACGGCGCGCGTGGCGCGAGCGTGGACGGCGTCCCCGTCCATGCCGTACGGCTGCGCGGGCTGCTCGCCCACCAGGAGGTACTGCTCGGCGGCGAGGGCGAGACCCTCACCATCCGCCATGACTCCCTGCACCACAGCAGCTTCATGCCGGGCATCCTGCTCGGCGCCCGCCGCGTGGTGTCGGCTCCCGGCCTGACGTTCGGCCTGGAGCACTTCCTGGACCTGGGCTGATCCGAGGACCCCTGCTCCCATGCGCGCGAAGATCTCCTACGCCGTCACGGCCGCCCTGCTGGTCTTCTACTTCGTCCTGGTCGGCAGCCGCGGCGTCATGCTCATCCAGTCCGGCACCCTGCTCACCGTCACCTTCGGGATCGCGGTGCTGATCCTGCCGGTGATCGGGGTGTGGTTCCTGTGGAAGAACACCCAGTTCGTCCGCCGGGCCAACCAGCTCGCCGCCGAACTCGACGCCGAGGGCGGACTGCCCGTCGACGAGTTGAAGCGCACCGCCGCGGGCCGCATCGACCGGGACTCGGCCGACGAGGTCTTCGCCCGGCGCAAGGCGGAGACGGAGGCGGCCCCCGACGACTGGCGCAGCTGGTTCCGCCTCGCCGTCGCCTACCATGACGCCCGCGACACCCCGCGCGCCCGCAAGGCGATGCAGCGGGCCATCGCCCTGCACCAGTCATCGGCGCGCTGAGCCCGCGCACGTCATCGGCGTGCTGGGTTCGCGCGCGTCGTGGGTGTGCTGTGGTTCGCGCATGTCGTTGGCGTGCTGGGTTCGCGCGCGTCGTGGGTGTGCTGTGGTTCGCGCATGTCGTTGGCGTGCTGGGTTCGCGCGCGTCGTGGGTGTGCTGTGGTTCG
>NZ_JBIWKB010000086.1:26558-31925 GCF_044765425.1 Streptomyces sp. NPDC102462
CGCACGTTGTCGGCGTGCCGGGTTCGTACGCGCCATCGGCGTGCCGAGCCCGCACGCGCCGTCGGCGTGGTGAGGCTCGCGCATGTCGTCGGCAAGCTGAGGCTTGCGCACATCGTCGGCGTGCTGAGGCTCGCACGCCACAGGTCTGCCGATGGGGGGGCCAGTCCGGGTTGTCCCGTTCCTCATCCCGCACGTCATGGCGCAAGGCCAGGGTGCCCTTGTCAGCGTGCCGTCGAACGCCGTCCGCCTCGGCCCCCGCCGCCGCTTCGTCTCGCCGTCCTGGCCGAGGCCGCCCTCAACGCCTAGGGCAAAGGCACCGCGCCGGTCCTGCGGACCGGACCCCCCGTGCCGCTCAGCCCCGCCGGTACTCCGCCGCCCAGGCCTCGATGGTGTCCGCAGCCCGGTCGAAGGCCGAGACCCGCCCCAGGAAGTCAAGGTTGTGCGTGGTCAGCAGCGGCGCGGACTCCTCGGCCGCACGGTCCTGGCGTACGAGGACCAGCGCCTGCCCCTGCACCGTGCGCGGCAGCCCGAGCCAGCGCACCGGCGTCTGCACCGTACGCACCGCGACGATCCGCTTCCAGGGCACGGTGCGGGTGACGAGGAAGTCCACATGCCGCAGGCCGCGCGCGCTCACCCACACGCCCATGCGCAGCAGCCGCAGCGCCGCGACGATGACGAGCAGCGCGAGCGCGAACACCACCCCCGCGGAGGCCGGCGAGGCGGTCAGGGCGATGATGACGGCGCCGAACAGCACGAACGAGGCGAGCAGCAGCCACAGCGCTGCCGCTCCCACCCGCCAGGGACCCGGCCGGTAGGGCCGGCGCCAACGGGCGCGGTCGTCGTGCGGCAACGCGATGTCGTCGGCTGCCTCGAAGGAGCGGTCGGCCGTCAGGAAGGGCAGGGGCACGGCTGGTCCTCACTCGTCCATGCATGGGCTGTGCCCGGTGAGGCTATCCGCCGGGGTCCCCGCTCACCACCCGCGGGGGTCCGTAAGGGGGGCGCACGGGCCCTGCCCGGTCAGCGCCCCTGCGCGGCCTGCGACTGCGGGGTCTGTGGGGCGGCGGGAGTGGACAGCGCGGGTATCCCGAGGACGAGGGAGCCCACGAGCCCGGCCACGAGGGTGAGTCCGAGCAGCCAGCGCCCGGCCATCTGACCGGCGGACGCACGCTGACGCGGCGGGGGAGCGACATTGCTGCGGAACTTGTCGGCCTCGGCGAGGAAGGCGAACGGCACGGGTTCGCGCCGGCGGAACATCGGGCGGACATCTCCCTTCGGGAAGCGGACATCATGATCGAACGGATGACTCTCACCCGGACAGACGAGTGAGCCACGGGAAAGGTGCCCGGTTTCGCCAAGTTCATTGGGTCCCGGCAGTGAACGCCCCGTTTGGCGGGTCGTAGAGTGGCGTCGCCAAGTGACGAGATGGGAAGGACCCGCCGCATCGTGACCCCCACCCCCGACGACGAGTTCAAGATCGAGCTGCGCAGCGATGTCACCGTCGAACTGGTCAAGCACAGCGCGGCGGACGCCGACGTGCTGTTCGCGGCCCGTGTCTCGACGGTCGGGGAGCAGTCCCTGGACGAGCTGAACAAGGACCCCGAGCGCTCGAAGGGCCTGATCAACTTCCTTATGCGGGACCGGCACGGCAGCCCGTTCGAGCACAACTCGATGACCTTCTTCGTCAGCGCCCCGATCTTCGTGTTCCGCGAGTTCATGCGGCACCGCGTGGGCTGGTCCTACAACGAGGAGTCCGGCCGCTACCGCGAGCTGCAGCCGGTGTTCTACGTGCCGGACACGTCGCGCAAGCTGGTGCAGCAGGGGCGGCCCGGCAAGTACGTGTTCGTCGAGGGCTCACCCGGCCAGCACGAGCTGGTCACGCGCGCCATGGAGGAGTCCTACCGCCAGGCGTACCGGACCTACCAGCAGATGCTCGCCGAGGGGATCGCCCGCGAGGTGGCCCGGTCCGTGCTCCCGGTCGGCCTCTACTCCTCGATGTACGCCACCTGCAACGCCCGCTCGCTGATGCACTTCCTCGGCCTGCGCACCCAGCACGAGCTGGCCAAGGTGCCGTCCTTCCCGCAGCGGGAGATCGAGATGGTCGGCGAGGGGATGGAGGCCGCCTGGGCCCAGCTCATGCCGCTCACCCACGCCGCCTTCAACGCCAACGGCCGCGTCGCCCCCTGAGACCGCACGCAGGTACGGATCAGCCTGGCGAAGTGTCCGTATTGCGGCATTTGGAGAAGTTCATCTAGCCTGATCAAACGGACCCGGCACTGCTTGAACCCCCGAGCAGGCAGTGCCGGGCTCCGCATTTGTCCGGACTTTCCCGTCACCCCTAGGGCAGACCGCGCAGTGAGCAGCGAGTAGCGTGTTACCCATGGCTCCGACCTCCACTCCGCAGACCCCCTTCGGGCGGGTCCTCACCGCCATGGTCACGCCCTTCACGGCGGACGGCGCGCTCGACCTCGACGGCGCCCAGCGGCTCGCCACCCACCTGGTGGACGCAGGCAACGACGGCCTGATCGTCAACGGCACCACTGGCGAGTCCCCCACCACCAGCGACGCGGAGAAAACGGATCTCGTACGAGCGGTACTGGCGGCGGTCGGCGACCGCGCCCACGTCGTGGCCGGTGTCGGCACCAACGACACCCACCACAGCACCGAGCTGGCCCGCGCCGCGGAGAAGGCCGGCGCACACGGCCTCCTAGTCGTCACCCCGTACTACAACAAGCCCCCGCAGGAGGGCCTGTACCGGCACTTCACCGCCGTCGCCGACGCCGCCGAACTGCCGGTCATGCTGTACGACATCCCCGGCCGCAGCGGCGTCCCGATCAACACCGAGACGCTGGTCCGCCTCGCCGAGCACCCGAGGATCGTCGCCAACAAGGACGCCAAGGGCGACCTCGGCCGGGCCGGCTGGGCCATCGCCCAGTCCGGACTCGCCTGGTACTCCGGCGACGACATGCTCAACCTGCCGCTGCTCTCCATCGGCGCGGTCGGCTTCGTCTCGGTCGTCGGCCATGTGGTCACCCCGGACCTGCGCGCCCTGGTCGACGCCTTCACCTCGGGCGACGTCCACAAGGCCACCGAGATCCACCAGAAGCTGCTCCCCGTCTACACCGGCATGTTCCGCACCCAGGGCGTCATGACGGTCAAGGCCGCGCTCGCCCTCCAGGGCCTGCCCGCAGGACCGCTGCGCGCACCCATGATCGAGTGCACGCCCGAGGAGATCGCACAGCTCAAGATCGATCTTGCCGCCAGCGGGGTACAGCTCTAACACCAGACTTGGCACCATCCGGGCTTCACAACTGAATAGGCGGGCCACCGGTGCCCGCATCCGACAACGACAACTGCTTCTGCACGAACGTCACGCGCGCCACGTGCCCACCGGTACGTGGCGCGCGTGGTGAGGAGGGTCTTTTGAGTCATCCGCATCCTGAACTCGGCTCACCCCCGCCGCTCCCCGAGGGCGGCCTGCGGGTCACCCCGCTCGGCGGTCTCGGCGAGATCGGCCGGAACATGACGGTCTTCGAGTACGGCGGCCGCCTGCTGATCGTCGACTGCGGAGTGCTCTTCCCCGAGGAGGAGCAGCCCGGAATCGATCTGATCCTGCCGGACTTCTCGTCGATCAGAGACCGCCTCGACGACATCGACGGCATCGTCCTCACCCACGGCCACGAGGACCACATCGGCGGAGTGCCGTTCCTCCTCAAGGAGAAGCCGGACATCCCGCTGATCGGCTCCAAGCTCACCCTCGCCCTGATCGAGGCGAAGCTCCAGGAACACCGCATCCGCCCATACACCCTCGAAGTCGCCGAGGGCAACCGCGAGCGCATCGGCCCCTTCGACTGCGAGTTCATCGCGGTCAACCACTCCATCCCGGACGCCCTCGCGGTCGCGATCCGCACCCCCGCCGGCATGGTGGTCCACACGGGCGACTTCAAGATGGACCAGCTGCCGCTGGACAATCGCCTCACGGATCTACACGCGTTCGCACGGCTGAGCGAGGAGGGCATCGACCTCCTCCTCACCGACTCCACCAACGCCGAGGTCCCCGGCTTCACCCCGCACGAGCGTGACATCTCCAACGTTCTGCGCCAGGTCTTCGCGAGCGCCCGCAAGCGGATCATCGTGGCCAGCTTCGCCAGCCACGTCCACCGCATCCAGCAGATCCTGGACGCGGCGCACGAGTACGGCCGCCGGGTCGCCTTCGTCGGCCGCTCGATGGTCCGCAACATGGGCATCGCCCGCGACCTGGGCTATCTGAAGGTCCCGCCGGGCCTGGTGGTGGACGTGAAGACGCTCGACGACCTGCCGGACCACGAGGTGGTCCTGGTCTGCACGGGCTCCCAGGGCGAACCGATGGCCGCCCTGTCCCGGATGGCCAACAGGGACCACCAGATCCGCATCGTCGACGGCGACACGGTCATCCTGGCCTCGTCCCTCATCCCGGGCAACGAGAACGCCGTCTACCGCGTGATCAACGGCCTGACCCGCTGGGGCGCCAACGTCGTCCACAAGGGCAACGCCAAGGTGCACGTCTCCGGCCACGCGTCCGCCGGCGAGCTGCTGTACTTCTACAACATCTGCCGCCCGAAGAACCTGATGCCGGTGCACGGCGAGTGGCGCCACCTGCGGGCCAACGCCGAACTGGGAGCCCTCACCGGCATCCCGCACGACCGGATCGTCATCGCGGAGGACGGCGTCGTCGTCGACCTCGTCGAGGGCAAGGCGAAGATCTCCGGCAAGGTCCAGGCCGGCTATGTGTACGTCGACGGACTCTCGGTCGGCGATGTCGGCGAGCCCGCCCTGAAGGACCGCAAGATCCTCGGCGACGAGGGCATCATCTCGGTCTTCGTGGTGGTGGACTCCACCACCGGCAAGATCACGGGCGGCCCGCACGTCCAGGCCCGCGGCTCCGGCATCGAGGACTCCGCCTTCGCGGGCGTCATCCCGAAGATCACGGAAGCACTGGAGCGGTCCGCCCAGGACGGCGTCGTGGAACCCCACCAGCTGCAACAGCTCATCCGCCGCGCCCTGGGCAAGTGGGTCTCGGACACCTATCGGCGCAGGCCGATGATCCTCCCCGTCGTCGTGGAGGTCTGACCCGCGGACGTTCCCTCGTCCGTGTGAACCCGGAGCGGGGTGCCCCGATTTGCATCGGGGCACCCCGCTCCAGTACGTTTACGGCTCCGCCTGAGAGGGAAGCCCAGCCGCTTCGTGTGCGCTGAGCCCTGCCTCATCGGGGCGGCGGAAAATCCGGCTCAGAATCTCTGATAAAGTCGGGTCCGCCGGAAAGGGAAACGCGAGAGCGGGAACCTGGAAAGCACCGAGGAAATCGGGTCGAGAAAAGATCTGATAGAGTCG
>NZ_JBIWKB010000087.1:0-31748 GCF_044765425.1 Streptomyces sp. NPDC102462
GGCCCGTCCTGGGAATGTTCGGCCCCGTACGTGGCCAGCAACGCCTGGGCTTCGATCGGATCACCGAGCTGTGTTCCCGTGCCGTGCGCCTCGACCGCGTCGACCTCCGCGCCGGTAAGTCCCGCAGCCGCCAACGCCGTACGGATCACCTGCTGCTGCGACAGACCGTTCGGTGCGGTCAGTCCGTTGGACGCACCGTCCTGGTTCACCGCCGAACCCCGCACCACCGCCAGCACCCGATGCCCACGCGCCCGCGCATCCGACAGACGCTCCAGCACCACCAGCCCCGCACCCTCACCCCAGCCGGTGCCATCCGCCGACGCCGAAAACGCCTTGCACCGCCCGTCCACCGACAACCCACGCTGCCGCGAGAACTCCACCAGCATTCCCGGCGAAGACATCACCGTGACACCACCGGCCAGCGCCAGAGCACACTCACCACTCCGCACCGCCTGAACCGCCTGATGCAACGCCACCAACGACGACGAACACGCCGTATCCACCGTCACCGCCGGCCCCTGAAGACCAAGGAAATACGCCAGCCGACCCGACGTGACACTCCCACTGGTACCGGTCAGTACGTATCCGTCCACCCCGCCGTGCGGGGTGTCGAGCCGGGGGCCGTAGTCGCCCGCCATGGCTCCGATGAACAGACCTGTCCTGCTGCCGCGCAGCGAACCGGGCTCGATCCCGGCGTCCTCCAGCGTCTGCCACGCGGTCTCCAGCAGCAGCCGCTGCTGCGGGTCCATCGCCAGCGCCTCACGCGGCGAGATGCCGAAGAACCCGGCGTCGAAGCCGGCGATGTCATCGAGGAATCCGCCGTGCCGCGCGTAGGTCCGGCCGGACACCGAGGGGTCCGGGTCGAACAGGTTGTCCAGGTCCCAGCCACGATCGCGGGGCAGCTCGGAGACGGCGTCCCGGCCCGACCGCACCAGCTCCCACAGCTCGGCCGGCGACGACGCGCCACCGGGATACCGGCACCCCATCCCGACTATGACGATCGGATCGTCGGCGCCGCCGTCGCCGGCCGGCCGGATGCTCACGGTGTCACCCGTGCCGCCCGTATCGCTGTGCCCGGTGAGCTCGGCGTGCAGGTACGCAGCGAGCCGGTCCGGGGTGGGGTGGTCGAACACCAGGGACGCGGGCAGGACCAGGCCCAGCTCGCTCGACAGCCCGGCGCACAGCTCGACCGCGGTGAGTGAGGTCAGCCCGAGGTCCTTGAACGACGCCGACGAAGTCATGTCGGCCGCGTCGTAGTCCAGGACGGCCGCGAGGTGCGTGCGCACCGTGTCCAGCACGCCCTCGCGGTCGCGGACGGGTGCCGGCTCCGCGGTGGGCGCTGTCTCGCGCGCCTCACCGATCCAGTGCCGGCGACGCTGGAAGGTGTAGGTGGGCAGCGCGGTCCTGCGGCCGCCGTTCAGCAGCGGCGTCCAGTCCACTGCCGCCCCCGTGGCATGCAGGGTGCCGAGCGCCTTCAGCAGCGTATGGACTTCCGGTTGTCCGTCACGCAGCGTGGACACGGCCACCGGTGCCTGCTCGGCGAGCGTTTCGCGGGCCATGCCGGCGAGCACGGGGTCGGGACCGAGTTCGAGGTACCGGGACACGCCCGCGTCGTGCAGGGTGCGGATGCCGTCGGCGAAGCGGACGGTGCCACGAATGTGGCGTGCCCAGTAGGCCGGGTCGGTCAGCTCGTCCGTGGTGGCGGTGCGCCCTGTGAGATTGGAGACGACGGGGATCCGAGGGGCGTGGAAGGCCAGCCCGCGGATGGCGTCGGCGAACTCATCGAGAATGGCGTCGAGGTGGTGGGAGTGGAAGGCGTGACTGACGTTGAGTTGCCTGGTCTTCACTCCCCTGGCGCGGAAGGATTCCGCCATCGCGAGCACCGGGTCGCGGTCACCGGAGATGACGACCGAGCCGGGCCCGTTGACGGCGGCGATACCCACTCCGGACCCGGGCAGCAGCGACCGTACGTCGTGCTCGTCGGCGTTGACGGCCACCATCGCCCCATCGGACGGGGCCGCCTGCATCAGCCGGCCGCGTGTCGCGACGAGTGTGCAGGCGTCGGACAGCGACAGCACCCCCGCGACGTGCGCGGCGGTGACCTCGCCGATCGAATGCCCGATGACATGGTCCGGACGTACTCCGAACGACTCCACCAGCCGGTACAACGCCGTTTCCAGCGCGAACAGCGCTGCCTGCGTGTACCGGGTCCGGCCGAGCAGGTCCGCGTCGGTCCACACGGTCTGACGCAGACCTCGACCCAAGTGCGGATCCAGTTCCGCGCACACGGCGTCGAAGGACTCGGCGAACACCGGGAACTTCGCGTACAGCTCCCGGCCCATGGCGACGCGTTGCGCTCCCTGCCCCGTGAACAGGAAGGCCGTGCCGCCCTCGCGGACCGCAGCGGACACGACGTTCGGCGCCGGCCGGTTCGCTGCCAGCGCGGCCAGTCCCTCGCTCAGCTCGGAAGCGTCGGAGCCGATCACCACGGCGCGGTGGGTGAGGGCGGCGCGGGTGGTCGCCAGCGAGAACCCGATGTCGAGGGGGTCCTGGCCGTGCTGTGCGGCGACGTGCCCGGCCAGCGACTCGGCCTGGGCGCGCAGGGCCCGCGCGGTGCCGCCGGACACCAGCCATGCAAGGGTGCCCGCGCTCGCGCCACGGTTCTCCTCACCCGGGGAGGGATCAGGAGCCTGCGCGACCACGAGATGGCAGTTCGTCCCGCCCATCCCGAACGACGACACGCCGGCCACCCGCGGCCCGTCGCCGGGCCACTCGCGCAGCTCGGCGGCGACCTCGATGCCCATCTCGGTGAGCGGGACGTCGTCCGCCGGAGCGGCGAAGTTCAGACTCGCCGGGACCCGACCACGCTGTACGGACAGCGCCGCCTTGATGAAGCCGACGATCCCCGCCGCTCCCTCCGCATGGCCCACGTTGGTCTTCGCCGAGCCCACCACCAGCGGGCGGTCCCGGTCGGTGAAGACCGCGGCCAGCGCCGCCGACTCCACGCGGTCCCCCACTGGTGTGCCGGTGCCGTGCAGCTCCACGTACCCGACCTCGGTGGGGTCCGTTCCCGCGGCGGCGAGGGCGGCCCGCAGCACGTCCTCCTGTCCCGCCCGGCTCGGGGTGGTGAGCTGCTCGCCGCCACCGTCGTTGTTCACCGCGCCGCCGCGGATCACGCACACCACGTCGTGGCCGGACGCGAGGGCGTCGGCCAGTGGCATGAGCACCACCAGGCCGGCGCCCTCGCCGCGCACGTAGCCGTTGGCGCGTGCGTCGAACGTGTAGCAACGGCCGTCCGGCGACAGCGCGCCGAACTCGCTCGCGCTCGCCGTCGAGTCCGGCGAGAGGATCAGGTTGACCCCGCCCGCCAGCGCCCACGCGGACTCGCCCCGCCGCACGCTCTCGTACGCCTGGTGCACGGCGACCAGGGCGGAGGACTGCCCCGAGTCCACGACCACACTCGGGCCGGACAGTCCCAGGAAGAAGGAGATCCGATTGGCGAGGACACCACGCTGGAGCGAGGACAGGGTGAAGCTGTCGATCGCTCCCGCGCCCTGGTCGCGCACCAGACCGGCGTAGTCGTCCCCCATCGCCCCGAGGAAGACTCCCGCCCGGCTGCCCCGCACCGCCGACGGGTCGACTCCCGCGTGTTCGAGCGCTTCCCAGGCCAGTTCCAGCATCAGTCGCTGCCGTGGGTCCATCGCTGCGGCTTCGCGTGGCGACACCCCGAAGAAGCCCGCGTCGAAGTCCGCGACGCCGTCGATCAGCCCGGCCCGGGCCACCCGTTCTCCGACGTGTACGGTGCGGTCGGCAGGAACCTCACCGACGGCCTCCCGGCCGGCCGCGAGCAGGTCCCAGTACGCCTCGGGGGAACTCGCGCCCGGAAAACGGCACGACAGACCGACCACCGCGACGACGTCCTGACCACTCGCTTTCACCAAAGCCTCTGTCATGACAGCGGAATCTCACTCTGCTCTCGGAGGGTGGGCTCATCCGGTGCCGCCGCTCGCAAACCTCTCGTCCACGGCAATGCGACGAAGGTTGTAGAGGACACGATCCGACACGGTCACCGGGGTGGGACCTTCGCCCCGCAGCATTGCCTGCCGAGCAAAGCGATCGGCAGAGTCTGGTTCGAGGCCCGATCCGACGATCACCGTGTGGAGGCATTCATCCGTGTTGCGATTCCAGGTACTCGGCCGCCTGACCGTCACCAACGACCTGGGCGACTGCACACCGACCGCGCCGATGGCACGGCGGGTGCTGGCGCAGCTGCTCCTGTGCGCGAACAACATCGTCATGCTCGACGCGATCATCGACGAACTGTGGGGTGACAAACCGCCGAAGAGTGCCGTTCCCACCGCGCAGACGTACATCTACCAGCTGCGGCGTCAGTTCGAACCGTGGGTGCCGGAGGGTACGGTCGAACAGGTGCTCGCCACCTGCGGCACCGGCTACATGCTCCGCGTGGACCCGGACCAGCTCGACCTGGAAGCGTTCCTCCGGCTGGCCAAGCAGGGACGCACCGCGCTCGCCGCCGGCGATCCGGCCGCGGCGGCGCGGCTGCTGCGGCAGGCGCTCGACCTGTGGTCAGGACCGGCGCTCGCCGATGTGACGGCCGGCCCGTCGATCCAGGCGCACGTCGTCCATCTCACGGAGCAGCGGGCGCACACCATCGAACTGCGCATCCAGGCCGACGCGATGCTGGGACGGCACCGGGAACTCGTGGGGGAGCTGAAGGCCATGCTGGTGGCCGACCCGCTCAACGAGTGGTACCACGCGCAGTTGATCAAGGCGTTGGCCTCCAGCGGCAGGCGGAACGAATCGTTGGTCGCCTACCAGCACCTGCGCAGAACGCTGTCCGCCGATCTGGGCCTCGAACCCTCGGTGATGCTGAAGGAACTGCATCGGGAGGTGCTGGCCGGACGTGACTCCTGGTCGGACTGGGGGCTCTCGGGGGAGCCCCGCGCGGAGCGGGTCACGCGGTAGTCACCGCTCCGCGGAAGGGCCACGGTGACGGCTCGAGGATCGCCGCGAGGCCATCCTCGGTCGCACCGGTGCCGTGTCACCTGTTGTGGAGGAGCCTGCCGCCGTCGACCACGAGCGTGTGCCCGGTGATCCAGGACGCCTCGTCGGACAACAGGAAGGCCACGGCCGCACCCACGTCGGCGGGTTCGCCGAGTCGCCTCAGCGGGATGGAGCCGATCACCTTGTCCTCCCTGCCCTCGACGTTCGCCCTGGTGAAGTCGGTGAGTACCGTGCCGGAGGCGACGCCGTTCACCCGGACCGTGGGCGCGAGTTCGTTCGCCATCTGCCGGGTGAAGTGGTTCAGCGCCGCCTTGGCCGTGCCGTAGGACGTGCCGTCGGGAACGGCGAGTTCGCCGGCGATCGAGGAGATATTGACGATGGCGCCGCCGTGCTCGCCGAGCCAGCCGTGCCAGGCCGCCTGGACCCAGGTCAGCGCGGACATCAGGTTGATCTCTACCGTGCGCCGGTACGCCGCCACGTCGACGTCGACCAACCGATGGGCGGTCCGCTCCGTACCGCCGACATTGTTGACCAGCAGATCGAGCGATCCGAACCGGTCCACGGCGGTCGCCACCGCGTTCCGCTGATGCTCGGGGTCGGTGGCCTCACCGGCGACCGCGACGGCCCGTTCCTCGCCGAGTTCGGCTGCCGCCTTGCGCAGCTTGTCCTCGTCGCGTGAAGTGATCACGACGTTCGCGCCCCGATCGACCAGCGCGGTGGCGATGCCGAAGCCGATACCGGTCCGACCGCCGGTCACCAGCGCGGTCTTGCCATTCAAGAGCGCGGTCTTGCCGTTCAAGGTTGCCACAGTCTGCCTGCCTTCCCTTCAGGGTGATCTGCACGTGCGGTTCTTGCACCTCGGCGGCCGGCGGGCACTTTCCTGGAACGTTTCACCCACCGCGGGCGATGAGCCCGATGGAAACCGCCTTGTTGACGGCTTCCAGCCGAGAGCGAGCGCCCAATTTTGTGAAAATGGCGCCCAGATGGCGCTTCACCGTGCCTTCGGCGATCGTCAACCGCCGCGAGATCTGCCGGTTGCTCATCGCCTTGCTCACCAGGGTCAGGATTTCCAGCTCGCGTCTGGTGAGCGTCTCCGGGTAGTTCGCCGTCGTGGCGATGTACGTCAGCGCCTCGACGGATACGTGGAGCACGATGCGGAAGTCGTCGGCGCACACCGCCCGTATACTGGACACGAGATCATTCCGGCTCGCCGATTTGTTCAGACAGCCCCGGACACCGCAGTCGAGCAATTGGCGTACCAGCGCCGGGTCGTCACGCATGCTGCCAACCAGGATTCTGGCGTTCGGTGATGCGGAGCGGATGGCCTGCACTGTTTCGGTCACTGACTCGTCAGGAATGTTCCCCTCGAGCAGGACGACGTCGGGTTGTTCGGTCTTGCAGTGCAGGATGCCGGTCGCACCGTTGGAGGCGTCGCCGACCACGATCATGTCCGGTTCCACGTCGAGCGCCTCGCACACCACCTCGCGCACCAGCGCGTGGTCGTCGATCAGCACTATCCGTAACGGGACGGTGCGGTCAGGCCGCATGCCGCGCCCCCGAGTGGAGCGACGGTTTCCACCAGGGTGCCGGAATCCCCTGGGAGCGGCGCACGGGAAACAACCTTGCAGGCTCCGTCGCGAGGTCAACGTCAATGAGCCTTGCGGTTTGCCATTCCAGCGCCCGCGTTACATCATCGACCGCAAAATCCGCAAGTTGTTTTCTCACTAAGACCTTTGTCGCAGCAGCTACCATAACTCCCCCAATATGTTCGCTGGCGCGCGACATACCGTAACCCGGCCCTCCACTTCCCAACAAGATCATTCCGAGCTGTTTTAACTTTTCTTGGTGAAGGAGATCGGGGCGGCAAGCCGGGGGGTATGTCCTACGGGTTGCCCCGCCGCATCGGTTCGCTGCTGCTCGACGGGCAGGGGCCACCGTGCGCCGCTCGGGGGGACGGTGAGTGCCGCTCAGGGGGTGCACGGTAGCCTGTCCCGGTTTGACGTGCTGCGACGATGGGAGCCTGTCCGTGCGGTGGAGGGAGTCGGGACGCGGTTAGGCGGCCGCGTCGCCGCGGCCGCCTGACCGCGTCGGCGGGGCCGGCCCCGCCCGGGACTGTCGGGTGCCCGCCTTGCGACGCCGCCTATTCCCTATGACCGGCCTTTACTTCGGCACCCGGACGACGGTCGTGTACGTGTGATTCGTCACCATCTCGAATTCCGGGTCCAAAAGCTTTTCCCGGATTACCGACAGGTCGTCGACGGTTAGTTCGGTCTGGCTCAGCAGGAAGGGCTCCAGCATGCTGCTGTGCAGCCGGGCAAGCCGTGCGGTCGGCGCCCCACCCTCCCCCGGCGCCCGGAAGTCGCGCACCGTGATGTCCCGATAACCGGCGGCGGACAGCACCTCTGGCGTACGCGACGCCCAGTCGAAATCCATACCGGTTTCTCCGGCGAGTTTATGCACGGCCTCGTGATACTGCTGGAAGATGCGCGCCGTGTATGCGTCGACCGGGGATTTGATGATGCCCTCGGTTGCACAGCCGCAATACCAGTCAGTGAGCACCAGCGCACCGCCTGGCCGAAGGTGCGCCGCCAGCTTTGCCGCGACCGTCTCCTTGTCGGCCACATGCATCAGCACCAGCCGGGCGTGAATGAGGTCGAACTCCGGCTCGGGCCACGGGTCTTCCGTGAGGTCGTGGCGGATCGCCTCGATACGCGGATGGCTGGGTATGTGCTGCGGTTTGAGGTCACTGGCCACCACATGTCCGGACGTTCCCACTCTGGCGGCCAGCCAGCGAGCGACGGAGCCGTCCCCGGCACCCACGTCCCAGCAGCGCCAACCATGGCCGACACCCACCTCCTGGCCCAGGGTCCGGAACGTCTCCCGGTTGAGGATCTCGGAGAGCAGGCCGAGCTGCTCGGGCGCCTCCGGCGCACCGTTGTCGAAGCGTTGCTCGTGCTCTGTGCTGTACATGGTCTTCTCCTTGGTGAGCCGGGCACGCCACCGCGCCCGCGGCTAGATCGAGGCGGGCAGCAGCTCGTTGACCAGTCCGACGAACTGCTTCGGCGTCGCCTCCTTGCCCGTCCTGTCGCCGTCCTCGGGCAGACGGATGCCGAGCTCTCGCTCGACCAGGAGCGTCACCTCCACCATCGCGACGGAGTCGTAGCCCATATCAGCGAACGTCATGTCGGCGATATCGCCGTCCAGGTCGAGTCCTTCGTCCTCGCCGGCCGCCTCGCGTATGCACCGCACCAGGTCCGCCTGGGTGAAAGTCGCCATTGTTGCCCCTTCGTCTCGTGACGTCGAAACCAACATTGCCGGGATGCTTCGACACCCGATCGAGTTCCGATCGACGGAGGCCGCCGGTATTCGCTCTCGGGTCTGCCGGTATGCGTTCCCCGCGGCCAACGCCTCGCCTGGGCCTCGAACGAACCTCCGGGGGAGATGACGACCATGACCGGAGACAGGAAACCCGAGGCAATCCGATCCGTGGGAGGAAGACAATGAGCGACGGTCTCTACATAGCCGCCGCGAGCTCGTGGCTGCCCGAGCGCCTGACACTCGACGAGGCGGAACGAGCCGGGCTCGCCGATCGGGTGCGGGTCTGGAACACCGGCATCGAGTCGGTGTGCGTCTCGACGGACAAGTCGGCGCCGGAGATGGCGGTGCTGGCGGCACGGGACGCGCTCGGGCGCGCCGAGGTCGGGCCGGAGGACCTGCACCTGCTGCTGCACGCCTGCGCGTACCACCAGGGTCACGACATGTGGCCGGCGGCGTCGTACGTCCAGCGCTTCTGCGGCGGTGGCTCCTGCCCGGCCGTCGAGGTCCGCCAGATGTCCAACGGCGGCATGGCCGCCCTGGAACTCGCGGCCGGCTACCTGCGGGCGCACGACCGGCCGACTGCCCTGGTCACCACGGCGGACCGGTTCTGCCTGCCCGGCTTCGACCGGTGGCGCAGCGACTCGAGCACCGTCTGCGGCGACGGCGGCACCGCCGTGGTGGTGTCCACCCGCACCGGATTCGCCGAGCTGCGCGGACTGGCCACGGTGTCCGACTCCGGGCTGGAGCACGGCAGCCGGAGCGAGCGGTTCAGCGACGCTCCGCTGGCCGCGCAGGCGCCGATCGACCTGAACAGCGACGCCCTGGTGCGAGAACTGGGCGTGGAGCCCCTACTCAACCGCATCGAAGCGGGTCAACGGGAGGCGTTCGACCGGGCGTGCGCCCAGGCTGACGTCAAACTGAGCGACATCGACTGGTACGTGCTGCCGAACCTGGGCCGAACCCGGATGCGGGCGCAGTACTTCGACCCGTTCGGCATCGATCCGCAGCGCTCGACCTGGTCCTGGGGCCGGCGGGTCGGACATCTCGGCGCGGGCGACCAGTTCGCCGGGCTGGCCCATCTGGTCTCCGAGGGCGCCCTGGAGCCGGGGCAGACGTGTCTGCTGGCCGGCGTCGGCGCCGGCTTCACCTGGACGGCCGGCGTCCTGGAGATCATCGCCAAGCCGTGACCCGGGCGGTGCCGGGCCAAGGCGTCCGCGTCACCACCGTGCGCCTCGACCGGGCCGACGCCCCGCGTGGCAGCCGCCGACGCGATGCGAGGGCAGCCGCCGACGCCGTACGTGGCAGCCGTCTTGGACGGCTGCCACCGGCGTCCCGTTACGCCGCCGTCAACACCATCGCGGAGTTGATGCCGTCGCTGCGGGCCAGCACCAGCGCGGTGGACACGGTCGCTTCCCTCGGCCGGCCGAGTACGAGGTCGAGTTGGTCGGACCGGACGGGGTCGGTCACATTGATCGTGGGCGGGATGACGCCGTGCCGCATGCTCAACGACGCCGTGGCCACGTCGAGCGCCGGGCCACCGGAGTACAGCCGGCCGGTCATCGTCTTCGGCGCGGTCACCGGAACAGCCCGTGGACCGAACACGCCGGTGACGGCGGCGGCTTCGGCGCGGTCGAGTTCGCCGACCCCGGCCGCGTCCGCGAACACGACGTCGACCTCGGCCGGCGTCACACCGGCATCCGTCAGCGCGGCCTCGATCGCCCGGCGCAGTCCGGGCTCTCGAGCCGAACCGGGCCGCGGGTCGAAGGTGGTGGCGTACCCGGCGATCTCGCCGTACACCTGAGCACCTCGCTCGCGCGCGTGTACGGCCTCCTCGACGACGACCATGGCGCCGCCTTCTCCCGGCACGTAGCCGGACGCGGCGGTGTCGAACGGCAGGTAGGCCTGCGTCCGGTCGGTCACCGTGCTCATCCGGCCGGTGGTCAGCTCGATCACCCAGCCGAGCGGACACATCGCGCTTTCCACCGCACCGCACATCACCACCGGCAGGCCCCCCACCACATACCGGCGAGCCTGTGCGATGGCGTCCAGGCCGCTGGTGTTCCCGGTCAGGACGCCGCCGGGTCCGTGCCACCCGTGCCGGATGGAGATCTGCCCCGTGTTCACCGCGTAGAACCAGGAGAACGAGAGGTAGGCACTCACATGCTCGCTGCCGCGGCTGCAGAGCTTCTCCAGCTCGCGCTGGCTGTACTCGAGCCCGCCGACGGAGAGACCGGTGACGATGCCGACCTGGTCGTCGGGGAGGGCGGCCAGGTCGAGGGCGGAGTCGCGGACCGCGGCGTCCGTCGCGATCAGTGTCAGCCGGGTGGTCTGGTCGGTCTGCGGCACCAGACGGCCGGGGATGTACGCGCGCACGTCGTAGTCGGGGACCTCCCCCGCCAGTTCGGCCGGGTACTGCGCCGGATCGAACCGGGCGACCCGGTCTATGCCGCCACGCCCGTGCAGGACGGCATCCCAGTACTCGTCGGCGTCGAACCCGTTCGGCGCGACCACCCCGAGACCGGTGATCACCGCACGAGGGGGCGTCGGCGTCGTGCCGTTGTCACTCCCCAGGACTGTCCTACTCATCGGATCCCCCCTTGGTCAGCACCATGGCGCTCTGGAAACCACCGAACCCGCTGCCGACCTTGAGCACCGTCCGCAGATCCGCCGGCCGCGCTGTCAGCGGCACGTAGTCGAGGCCCAGCTCCGGGTCGGGCACGTGCAGGTTGGCCGTCGGAGGAATCAGTCCGGCCTCGATGGCCAGCGCGCACGCCGCGATCTCGATAGAACCGATCGCGCCCAGCGAGTGGCCGATCATGGACTTGATCGAACTGACCGGCGTCCGATAGGCGTGGTCGCCCAGACTGCGCTTGAACGCGTCGGTCTCGTGTCTGTCGTTCTGCTTCGTACCGGAGCCGTGCGCGTTCACGTAGTCGACCTGTTCGGGCACGCGCCCGGCCATCCGCAGCGCCACCTCGATGGCAGTGGCCAGTTCGGGGCCCTCGGCCCGCAGCCCGGTCATGTGGTACGCGTTGGCACGCACGCCCCATCCGCCGATCTCGGCGTAGACGTGCGCGCCGCGTTCCCTGGCGTGGTTCAGCTCCTCCAGCACCAGCATCGCACTGCCTTCGGCGAGTACGAAGCCGTTCCGGGTACGGTCGAACGGACGGGAGGCGGTTACCGGTTCGTCGTTGCGGGGCGTCGTCGCCTTGATCGCGTCGAAGCAGGCGACGCAGATCGGCGAGATGGACGCGTCCGAGCCGCCGGCCAGCATCACGTCGGCGGAGCCTTCGCGAATCAGCTGCGCCGCGTGGGACACCGACTCGATGCCCGCGGTGCATCCCGTGGACACCAGGGACACGGGGCCCTCCGCCCCGGCCGCCCAAGCCACATCCGCGGCGATCGACGTCGGGACGAGATAGTCGTACATGTGGGGCACCGCGTACTCGTGGTCGAGGAGCCACTTGCGGCCGCCGTCGGACAGTACGTTGTACTCCCGGTCCAGGCTCATCGTGCCGCCGATGGCGCTGCCGACGCTGACCCCGCAGCGATGCGGGTCGGCCTCGGCCAGGTCGAGGCCGGCGTCTGCGAGCGCTTCCCTGGTCGCGGCGACGGCGAGCAGCGCGCTCCGGTCCATGCGCCGGGTCTCCTGGGGGGAGAAGCCCTCCGCGACCGGGTCGAAGTCGCACTCGCCCGCGATCCGGGAGCGGCACCCGGACGCGTCGAACAGCGAGATGGAGCGGATGGCCGAGGTGCCGGACGAGATCAGTTTCCAGAATTCCTTGGCGTTTCCACCGCCCGGGGCACGTACGCCGATCCCCGTGATGGCGATCCGGCGGTTCATCGTGCCCTCACCGTTCGCGCGCTGACTGCAGCATTCGGCATGTGAGTCTCTTTCCTGATAACGGTCCATGGCGAGTGAACGGAACACTCGATGCCGGGGTCAGGCATCGAAGGTGACCGGCAGCGCTTCGAGTCCCCGGATGGTGAGACTCCGCTGCCAGCGCAACTGCGCCCGCGGTACGGCCAGCGCGAGGCCGGGCAGCCGGCGCAGCAGCCCCTCGAATGCGATCCGGCCCTCCAGCCGGGCCAGCGGCGCGCCGAGGCAGAAGTGCGCACCACGTCCGAAGGCCACATGCGCGTTGTCCACGCGAGCGACGTCGAAGTCGTCCGGTGCCGGGAACTTCGCCTCGTCCCGGTTGGCCGATGCCAGGGACAGCAGCATCGGGTGGCCCTTCTCGATGCGCGTACCCGCTATCTCGATGGGTTCGAGCGGGAACCGCCACGTCGCCGTCTCGAACGACCCGTCGTACCGCAGCATCTCCTCCAACGCGGAGTCCAGCAGATCCGGTCGCTCGCGCAGCAGGGCGAGTTGGTCGGGGTGGCGCAGCAGGGCCAGGGTGCCGTTCCCGATCAGATTGACCGTCGTCTCGAAGCCCCCGACCAACAGCAGGGACAGCATGGACAGCAACTCGGTCTCGTCCAGCCGGTCGTCGTCGTCCCGGGCCGCGATCAACGCGTCGACCAGACCGTCGGCCGGCTCGCGCCGGCGCTTGGCGACCAGATCGGTCAGGTACTCGAGGAGGTCGCGCAGTCCGACCGGCCGCGCGTCACCGCGGTCGGCCTGGGCGGAGTCGGTGTTCGTCCACCGCCGGAAGTCCTTCGTCCACCGGCGGAACACGTCCTGGTCCGCCTTGGGCACCCCGAGCAACTCACAGATCACCGTGATCGCCAGCGGGAACGCGAACTCGGTGATCAGGTCGGCCCGCCCCCGCGGCACGATCGTGTCGAGGAGCCCGTCCGTGATGTGCTGCACCTGGTCGCGCAGGCCCTCGACACGGCGGGCGGTGAAGGCGGTCGAGACCAGCCGGCGCAGCCGCGTGTGTTCGGGCGGGTCGGTGGTCAGCAGGTGCGTCCCGAGCCCGGTCCGGTCCTCCAGCGGCCGCCCCTTTCCCGCCTCCTGCCAGTCGAGCGGTGCGTTGCGCGGGTCCTTGCTCATCCTGGGATCGGTCAGCAACTTGCGCACGTCCTCGTACCGGGTCACCAGCAGTCCGTAGAGGCCCTTGCCCTCCATGACCTGCCGGACCGGTTCCTCCGCACGCAACCACGCGTACTCGGGATAGGGATCAACGCCGAAATCCATCCTCCGCCTCCTCTGCCTCGGTGTTCGGTTCGTGACCGGCCTCGCGTCCCACTCGGATCCGATCCGTTCCGGCCCGGCCTTCACCGTCGCGCTGGGAACGTCCGCGAACAGGGCGCGGTTGACGCGCGTTTGCTCGAGGTCGGGGGTCAAGGGATCACTGTGCGCCGATGCTCGCGGCAGCGGTTCGAGGCGAGTTCGTGAGTGGTTCGACCCTGGAGGTGGAGCGTGCGGGCGCGGCCCGGTCACCGCCCCACGCCGGAACAGCACGCGGCCGACACCGACCGCGTCGGTGTCGACCGCCTGCCACAGGTCCGGATCCGGGTCAGGCCTGCTGTCGGCACAGGACCCGGTCGAGCACGTCCCGCAGGTGTTGTGTGCTGGCCGTCTCGGCGTGCCGCGTGGTGGCCGTACGCCAGCCGACGAACCCGTCCGGGCGGACGAGTACGGCGCCGTCCTCCTTGATGCCGGTGGCCTCGGCCCACCCCTCCACCGCGTGCGCCGTGATGCCCAGGTTCCGTGCCGCGTCCAGCCAGTGGTCGGCCGCGGTCCCGGTGATCAGCGTGAAGCCGTCGACGAGGTCGACCGTGGACCGTCCGTCCGGGAGCCACCGGTGCGGCAGGCGGCTGCCCGGTGCACCGTCCAAGACGAGGTTCTCCATGTCGGTAAGCGGTTCGGGGTTGATCACGGCGCGGGAGTCGTACCGGTAGCCGATCACGGGGATCATGATGCCGGCCATGCCGACGGCGGCCCGGTCGGCGGCCCGGCTGGGATCGTTGTCCCAGTGCAGGTCACGGTTGTGGGCGCGGAGCACGGTCTGTTCCATGGTGAACAGCGCGACCGGCCGGCGCTCGGCCTCGTAGGTGTCGAGCAGTGCGTCACCGGTGGCAGCCAGTTTCCACGCCAGGTTGTGGCCGTCGGCGATACCGCCGTTGAGTCCGAGACCGCCGACCGGCGGCACCACATGTGCCGCGTCACCGACGAGGAAGACGTTGCCCTGCCTGAAGCTGTCGGACACCCGCGCCGTCGACGACCAGGGCAACAGGCTGATGATCTCCGGCTCGATGTCGGTGACGCCGGTGGCGTCCCTGATGTGCTGCTGTATCCGCTCGATGGGGGTGTCCGGGTCGCCGTTCGGGATGTGGAAGACCCAGCGGCCGGTGTTGTCGACCTTCAGCAGGATGCCCGAGGCCCGTTCGTTGCGCAGGAACGTCATGGACAACGGCGGGGTGGGCAGTTCGGCGTGGAACAGCACGTTGAGCATGTGTGAGGTGCTCAATGGTCCCGGGCCGCTCATGCCGATGCCGAGGAGCTCCCGGACCTTGCTGCGGTGTCCGTCGGCGGCGATCACATAGTCACCCGTGACGGTCCTGCCGTCCGCCGTGGTGACGCCGCCGTCCGCCACCGCGACCACCTCGCTGCCGAAGTCTACCTGGCCGCCGAGTTCCCGCAGCCGCGCCAGCGCGGCCCGGTCGACCCGATCCTGCGGGCAGCTTCCCAGCTTGGCCGGGCCGATCTCCGGCGGTTCGAACTTGGCCGTGACGGTGGTCAGGTCGGCCAGGCTCGTTCCCGTCATCAGCCCCCTGGCGAGATGCTGGGTCTCGATGTGGATGCCGGCCTCCCGCAGGATCTCCGCCGACCGGTCGGTGATCCCGAAGGCCCGCGGATGGTCGTTGACCTGTGCCCGGCGCTCCAGCACATGGACCGAGACACCCTGACGGGCGAGGAAGACGGCGGTGCACAACCCGACGGTGCCGCCTCCGACGATCACTACACGCATGCTTGTCCCTCCGTAGATGCGAACAGCGGTTTCCTCGCGGGCACGTGGCGCCCATCGAGGTTCTGACGGTGCTTCCGGTTCTGGGCTTCCGGTTTTGAAGGTGTTCCGGTTCCGCAGGGGCTCCCCGGATTCTGAGGTGCTCCCGGGCTCACCCGCCGCGCCCTCGGGCAGGAGACTGCGCGTACGGATCTACAGTCCGGCGCGGGCGAAGCGGCGCGCCGACAGCGGCACGAAGACCAGCAACAGCAGGCCGGCCCACAGCAGGCTCGCGGTCACCGGGTGGGTCAGCGGCCACGCGGCGTCCGGCCCGGGGGTACCCGGGTTGCCGAACAGCTTGCGCGCGGCCGTCGCCGTGGCGCTGAGCGGGTTCCACTCGCAGATCACACGGAGGCAGGCCGGCATCGGGTCAGTGGGCACGAGGGCGTTGGACACCATGACGAGGGGCAGTGTCAGGGGTGTCAGGCCGGCCGCGGTCCGTGCCGAACGCACCACCAGTCCCAGGTAGGTGCCGACCCATGCCAGCGTGTAGCGGAGCAGCAGGAGCAGGCCGACGCCGACGAGTGTCGGCAACACGCCGTGGTGCGGCCGCCAGCCGACGAAGAGCCCGCACACCATCAGGACCGCCAGTCCGTAAGCCCCGAGGATCCCCTCCGCTCCGCTCTGGCCGAGCGGCACGGACACCCGATGGGTCGGCAGCGACCGCAGGCGTTCCATCACCCCGCGCGCCTGGTCCGTCGCCACCTCCACCATGGCCGTGGACAGGGCGGTCCCGGTCGTCATCACGAACACGCCCGGCATCATGAACTCGCGGTAGTGGCAGGTGCCGGGTACGCGGATTGCGTTGCCGAACACGAATCCGAACAGCACCACGAACGCGGTCGGCATCATGAGCATGGTGAGCACGGTGCCGGGCTGGTGGCGTAACCGGAACAGCCTTCGCTGGGTCAGCGTCCAGCCGTCGGCCAGGAGGTTCACCACACCGCCTCCGGCGACTCGGCCGGTTCCGCCGGTTCGATGTGCTTGCCGGTCAGGGTCAGGAAGACGTCGTCCAGGCCGGGTTCACGGATGCCGACGTTGCGGATCACCGCGCCGGCCGCGCCCAGTTCGCTCACGATCAACGGCAGGGTGGGCATCCGGTCCACCGCGGAGACGACGACGCGCGATCCGTCCGCCTCGGGGCACCGGCCGGTGAGCCTCTCCAGCCTCGCCATGGCCCTGGGCAGTTGGTCCGTCGACTCCACCACGACGTCGATGTGGCTGCCGATCTGGGCCTTGAGCTGGGCCGGGCTGCCTTCGGCGATCAGCTGGCCGCGGTCGATCACGCCGACCGCCGAGGCAAGCCGGTCCACCTCCTCCAGGCACTGGGTGGTGAGCAGGACCGTGGTGCCGTCGGCCACCAGTCGGCGGACGCTTTCCCAGACCTCGACACGGCTGTGGGCGTCGAGCCCCGTGGTCGGCTCGTCGAGCAAGAGCACGGCGGGAGCGCGCAACAGACTGGCGATCAGGTGGATCCGGCGGCGCATGCCCCCGGAGTAGGTGCCGACCAACCGGTCACCGGCGTGGGCGAGGCCGAACCGTTCCAGCAGCTCGTCGGCACGCCGGCGGGCGCCGCGGGAGCCGAGCCGCGAGAGGCGGCCGAAGATCCGTAAGTTCTCACGGCCCGTCAGCTCCTCGTCGAGCGACGCGTCCTGGCCGGCCAAGCCGATCACCTTCCGCACGTCCGCCGGGTCACGGGCCACATCGAAGCCGGCGACGACGGCCCGCCCGCTGCTGGGCCGGGTCAAGGTGGCCAGGATCCGCACGGTGGTGCTCTTGCCCGCGCCGTTCGGGCCGAGCAGGCCGTAGACGGTGTGCGACGGCACCACCAGGTCCAGGCCGTCCAGCGCGACGACGTCCCCGAACTGCTTCCTCACATTTTCGGTGTACATGATCGCGTCTTCCATGCATCAACCCCTGACCGAGTACGGCGTACGCAGTTTTAACATATCCAAGTGAGTACGCTGTACGCAAGATTTCGCCGGATGCGTAGGATGGCTGCTGTGTCGGACTCGAAACCAATCATCTGGATGCGACCGGAAAGGCCGGCGCGAGGTCCCGCACCGACGCACAATCGTGCGCAGATCGCCGCGGTGGCGATCGGCATCGCGGACTCCGAAGGCATCGAAGCCGCGTCGGTGCGCGCCATCGCCAAGAGACTCGGCACCGGTGCGATGACCCTCTACCGCTACCTGCCGACCAAGGAAGACCTGTACACGGTGATGATCGACGAGGCGACCGGCTTCGAGCCGCAGGAGCCGACCGGCGATCTCCGTGCGGACCTGACGACCCTGGCACACCGTCGCCGGCAGATCTTCCTGCGGCACCCCTGGCTCGCCCCGCTCCTCGCCACCCGCCCGATCATGGGCCCCAACTTCATGCGCGGCATGGAACGCGATCTCGCCGTTCTCACCGGTTGCGGCCTGAGCATGGACGAAACGGTCGACGTACTCAACCTGATCCACTCCTGGGTCGGCGGTGCCGTGCAGGCCGAGTTGACCGAGCGGGCGACCGCGGACCAGTCCGGCGTCGATCGCCATGCCTGGCGGCTGCGGATGGAGCCGTACCTCAAGTCCCTGCTGGCGACGGGCGAGTTCCCGCATCTGAGCCGGATGGTCCAGGCATCCGAGATCGGGGAGGCCGACGAGCGATTCGAGAAGGGTCTGGCGATCATCCTGGACGGAATCGAAGCCCGCTTCTCGACGGCCACCGAGAAGAACCGCTCGCGCCGGCCGGTCAGCGGCACCGGCGGTGGCCCGCGTCCGACGCGGCGCGCGGCCGTTCAGCGGGAAGCGCGCAGTTCGACGACGGAGTAACGGCCGGCCGGGGTGACCGAGGTGATGTGCAGGCCGACCGTTCCGGCCAGGTCGGCCAGTTGCTCGAGGGTGTGCTGACGGCCCCCGAAGTAGGCGAGCATCCGCAGGTCGCCCTCCGTCTGCACGGTCTGGTCGTTGAAGTAGTCCACGACCAGCACACGTCCCGTCGTCTGCGCCGCGTCGGAACAGCGGCGCATGATGCGGGTGGCCGCCGCGTCGTCCCAGTTGTGCAGGATGCTCGACAGCAGGTAGCCGTCCGCTCCGGTGGGAAGGGTGTCGAAGAAACTGCCCGTCACGGCGTCGGCCCGGTGGTCGAGACCTGCCGCGGCGATGGCCTTCCCGGCACGGCGCACGGGGCCGGGCAGGTCGACGACCGTCCCCCGCAGCTCGGGATGGGACTGCAGAATCGTGATCAGCATGCTGCCGTCGCCACCGCCGACATCGACGACATGACGGAGCGTTCCCCACGGATACGCCTCGGCCACGGCAGGCGCGTGCGCCGCCAGCCTTGCGCCCATCAACGCGTCGAAGGACTCGGCGCGCCCGTCGTCGGCCGACAGGTCGTCCCAGAACGCCACGCCGTACTGCTGCGGGAACGCGGCCTCACCGGTACGGACCGTGTGCAGCAGGTGGACGAGGCTCAACTCCGCATGCCCCAGGGCACCGTCGATGTCGAGTATCGCGCGCATTCCCTCGGGTTCGCCCTCGCAGAGGTGGTGACCCATTTCCGTCAGCTCGTAGGCGGCGGGCCCGGTGCTCGACAGCACGCCCGCGGTCACCAAGTGGTCCAGCAGCCGCCCCAGCGCGTCCTGGTCGACGTCCACGGCCTTGGCCAACGCCTCGGTCGTCCGGGTGCCTGCGGCGATGTGGTCAGCCAACCGCAACGTCGCCGCCACCCGGACCGCCATCGGGGTCAGCAGATCGGCGGCTGCCCACAGTCCCCCGCCTCTGGCGGTCGTCTCCTTGGCCATTGCCCCTCCTGACTGGTCGGTTCTCTGTTCGTTGGACCCGGCCCGGACGGTGTCGGTGCCGGTACGGCAGCTCACGGTGCGCCCGGGCGGTTCATCACCTTCCGCACCGCGGCGAGGTCGCGCGGAGGCCGGTACGCGCCCGGTTCAGAAACCGGCGCGCTCCTCCGCGTACGTCTTGGCCAGGCGGAGGTTGCTCATACTGTTGCCGCTCAGCAGACGCCGCAGGTACCGGCGCGCCTCACCGACCGTCGTCGCGCCGCCCAGCTGTGACAGCGCCGAGCGCTTGATCGTGCTGGTGTGCCGGGCTTCGGCGATGACGCCCTCCGGCACCTCGGTGAACCGCCAGTGGCCGGTGTGCGCGTCTAGCATCGTCGGCAGCGAGATCTGCTTGTACACGATCAGCTTGGGCGGGAGGCAGACCCGCACCGAGCGGACGGTGTGCGTGCTGCCGTCCGGGCCCTTGGTGTCCATGTCGAAGAACTGGATGTTCGGCACGTCCTCGGTCATGGCGAGCCCCACCACGTGCGGAATGCGCTCCGGCCACAGGTCCGCCCGGTAGAGGTAGTCGTAGGCGTCTTCGGCGGAACCGGCGATGAACAGTGGGTCGGTGAAGGACACGACGAGTTCGTCCAGGTCGGCGCGGCGCTCCGCCGTGTCGCGCAGCGTGGCGAGGCAGTCCTCGCTGTCCTGGTCGATGCCGTCCAGCAACGGGCCGAGATCGGCGTCGGCCGGCGCGCCGACGTGGTGAACCAGCTCGGCCCGGGTCCGGTTCGGCGCCAGTTCGGTGAAGACCCACTCGCCGCGGAGGTCGGTGGCGGGCGGTTCGGCTTCCATGTGCGCGAAGGTGATGCGGCGCCCCGGCCGGTCCGTGCGGCGCACGGTCTGCCAGGTGCGGACGGCGGCGTCACCGGCCAGCGCCCAGTGCTTGACCAGTTCCCCCTTCTCGTTGGCGTGGACTGTTTCCGCGTGCACGGCGGACCGGTGGAACTGCGGCCAACTCGCTATGTCCGCGACGGTGTCGAACACCGTCTCCACGGCGGCGTCGATGGTGATGCCGTGGTCAACTCGCCGCTGTGTACTCGACACAACAAGACACCTCACAAGCGTCGTAGCGTCCGGATCCGTCACGCCCGACCATGTCCGTCCTCGATCGATCTCGCTTCGAGGACCCTTCGAGTTCGCCGTCCGCGGTCGGCCCCGGCCGTTGATCGGGCGTCGATCCGGCGTCGAAGGCGCGGGCGCAAGCTGAGCGCGCTCGAAAGGCACCCCGCCCATCGTGAGGAGACGCTTATGCCGAGCATCATCACTGTCGGCTCGTTCGACAGTGGCAACGTCGCCGACGTCACCAAGATCCTTCGGGAGTTCGATGGCGAGGTCGCTTCTGAACTGCCGCAGTTGCGCCGCAGACAGGTCTTCAGTTACAGCGACCTTTACGTGCATATGCAGGACTGGGACGTCGCCGACCCGGACGAGGCATACCGGATCATCACCACCGACCCCCGGTGCGCCCGGCTGGACGAACACCTGTCGCCCTATTTCGGCGATCACGCCGCGACGGAGGACTGGGACGGCCCGGTCGACCGGCCGACGGCCGAGCGTTTCTACCTGTGGCCGGCTGAACAACTGGACCACCTGGAGCAGACGTACAGCGCGGTGATCGTCAACGTCCAGCGCCAGGAACACATCCCCGAGGTGTCGCGGCTGTTCGCGGAGTCGGACGCGACCGACATCCCGCAGAAGATGGGGACGCTGCGCCGCCAGATCTATCTGTGGCGCGGTATCTACCTGCACATCCAGGACTTCGCCGTAGCCAACAGCATGGAGGCGATCAGCGAGGTGTGGACGGAGGGCGACCCCCGCTTCCTCCAGCTCGTCGACGACCTCACGGAGCTGATTCCGCCGTACGACCCGCAAGGCAATTCGTTGGCCACCCGTTTCTACCACTGGGCTGCAGAGGTGCCGGCATGACCAAACTCCCGACCCACCCCGTTCGCCGGCAGCTCCCCGGCGTGTTGCCGGCCGAGTACGAAACGCTGCGGGAACGCGGCATCGGCCAGGTGGAACTGCCCACGGGCAAACTGGTGTGGATGATTGTGAGGCCCGAGTACGCCCGCATCGTGCTCTCCGACCCACGGTTCAGCTCGGACAAGACGGACGACCGCTTTCCGAAGCTGACTCCTGGCTCACTGAAGAAGCTGAAGTACTGCGCGCCCTTCATGATCAACCTGGACGGCCCGGAGCACTTGGAGAAGAAGAAGTCGATCATTCAGGAGTTCTCCCCGGCGGGGCTGGCCCGGCTGATGCCGCGTCTGCGCGTCGCCGTGGAGGAGAAGATCGACGCAATACTGGGTCAGCAGACCAAACCGGTCGACCTGGTGGAGGAGCTGGCGTTCCCCATCGCCTGGCGGTTGCAGGAGATGTTCCTCGGTATCCCCGCGACCGAGCTGCGGATCATGCGGGAGAACGTCTGGAAGCTGCTGCTGGGCACCTCCACCGAGGCGGAGGAGAGGGAAGCGGCCGACCGTCTGAACGGGCACGCGATAGAGGTCCTGAAGGAGAAGGCGAACCACCTCGGCGACGACATGATGAGTCGCCTGATCGTGCAGGAACGCGAGAAGCACGGTGAGGATGTCGACTGGTACGAAATGGCCCCCCTGATGCTGTCCAACGCCCAGGGTATTCACAACTCGGTGTCCACGATGATCTCGCTGGGCGTGCTCACCCTGCTGAACCACCCGGAGGAGCGGCCGAAACTGCTCGCCGATCCGGACCGGATGACGGTCGCGGTGGACGAGATGCTCCGGTACTTCTCGGTCAACGACGGAACTCCCATGCGGCTGGCCACGGAGGACGTGCTCATCGGCGACACGCTGATCAAGGCCGGTGACGGCGTGGCGGTGCCGACGCTGCCCGTCAACCGCGACCCGTCGGTGTGTCCGTATCCCCACCAGCTCAACCTCATGCGGGAGGAGCCCGCCCGGCACATGGCGTTCGGTCACGGACCGCACAAGTGCCCGGCGGACCGCCTGGTGCCGGGCCTGCTCGAAATCGTCTACACGACCCTCTTCGAGCGGGTTCCGACGCTCGCGCTCGCCGTGCCCGAGGCGGAACTGACGTACAAGTACCACTCGATCCAGGCGTTCGGGCCGGCCGAGATGCCGGTCACCTGGTAGGAGTGACGGCCGCCGCGCACCCGTCGGCAGCGGAGGTGGCCGCCGCAGAGCGCGGCGGCCACGCCGGCCCGGGACCGACCGCGAAAGGAGTGACAACTTCAGGTTGACACCTCGCCATTGACAACCTAAGGTTGACACATGACGCAGACCACTCCGCCGGTCAAGCTCGACGAGCTGATCACGGCTATCACCGAGAACCACACCGACGCCCTCGACCAACTCGCCGGCGCCGTCCTGCTGGCCGACCACATCGGCGAGGTCGCCGACCACCTCATCGGTCACTTCGTCGACCAGGCCCGTCGTTCCGGCGCGTCCTGGACCGACATCGGCCGCAGCATGGGCGTCACCCGGCAGGCGGCCCAGAAGCGGTTCGTCGGCAAGCCCGACGCCAAGCCGTCCAACGCCTTCGAGAAGTTCTCCCAGCCCGCCCGCAGCGCCATCATCGCCGGCATGAACGAGGCCAAGGTGGCCGGCAACGCCGAGATTGTCCCCGTGCACGTCTTCCTCGGCCTGCTCGGCACCGAGGGCAGCGCGGTCGGCGCCCTGCGGGCACAGGGCATCGACCTCGACCAGGCACGGGACACGGCGCTGGCCGCCCTGCCGTCGCGCAGCGACGCCGACCCGGTGCTGATTCCGTACGACGCCCACGCGAAGAAGGCGCTGGAACTGGCGTCGCGGGTGGCCCTGCGCCTCGCCGACGACACCGTCAGCACCGGCCACGTCCTGCTGGGGCTGCTGGAGGAGGAGGACAGTGCCGGGTTCCTGTCCTCGCTGGGCGTCGACGCGGCGGCGGCCGAGCGTTTCGTGACGGAAGCGGCCGACGAATCGCCCGTCGCCTCGTAGCGGAACCGAACGCAGACCGGACCTCCGGGCGAGGTGGAGCCTGTCGAAGGTGACACCGCGCCCGGAGGCCCTCGCGCCCCACGCCGACCCCTGACCGGAGTCGGCTCGTCGCACCTTGTGCGCTGTGAACCGCCTGCGCGGGTGCGAGGGCGGCCGGACCTCCCCCGGAGGATCGGATCCCGACCCGTCCCCTTCCCGACTCGTACCTGCGGAGTGGTGTGATGGCTTTCGACCGGACGCGGATCTTCGGCCTTCGGCACGCACGGAGGGCACGTCAACGCGAGGCCACGGTAGGAGACCTCACACCGGCGGCCTCCCTGACCACGCCGTGCCGCCCGGCCGGCACGCGTACGGGAGCGCAGGTCTAATGGCGGCGCCGGGTACCCACGGCCGTGTCGCTCTCGTCACCGGCGCTTCGGGAGCGCTCGGCGCCGCCGTGGCACGGGTCCTGGATCACCGTGGCTACCGGCTGGCCTTGCACTACACCAGTGGTGAGGACCGGGCCCGCAAGGTGGCGGCCGAGCTCAGCGGGCCGAGTGCGCTGGTGCAGGCGGACGTCGCCGACTGGGCCGCCACCCGGGACATGGTCGACCGGGTACGCGCCGAGCTGGGAGACATCAGCGTCCTCGTCAACGCGGGGGCGATCCGCCGGGACGGCCTCATGGCCACCCAGTCCGTCGACGACTGGACCCGGACCATCGCCGTCAATCTGACAGGCACCTTCCATACCTGCCGGGCGGCGCTCCCGGACATGCTGCGAGGCCGCTGGGGACGCGTCATCAACGTCGTCTCGCCCGCCGGTCTCCTCGGCAGCCGGGGCCAGACGGCGTACTCGGCGGCCAAGGCCGGTGTGGTGGGGATGACCCGGAGCCTGGCCCTGGAGTGCGGGCGGTTCAATGTGACGGTCAACGCGCTGTCACCCGGCCTCATGGCCACCGCGCTCACCGAGGAGGTGCCCGCCGAGGTCAGCGCCACCCTCGTGGCTCGGACCGCGTCCGGCCGCATGGGCACGCCCGGCGAGGTGGCCCGCGGCGTCGAACTGCTGCTGGACGCCGACTACATGACCGGTCAGGTCCTGTCCATCGACGGAGGCATGTCAATCTCGTGACCGCCGTGCCGGACGGCCGCCCCCACGCACCTCAGTCGCCTTCTTCCGACCTCCGCCGGGACGGCGGACCCGCCCAACAGAGCCTGACCGGACTCCAGTTCAGCCACCCCCGCGCGAGAAGGTCCCCTCCCGGCCCCCGGCCGCAGCGGCGACGATCCTGATCCCGCAATGTCCCAGCGACCGCGCCTCGGCCCCTATGGCCAGCCGGCGCTGATGCTCATCCAGATACCGCATCACGCTCCGCCAGAATCAGCGTCGAAGGAGCGTCAAGGCATTTCCCCAACCGTCCCTCACAGAGTTGAGGCAAAGCGTTCTCGACCCGCGCCCCGCTGCGAAGCCGCAGGTGAGACACGTGGCGGCAACCTGCACCACGCTCCACGCGGTGAACCCACGGAAACAGGTCGGTACGACCCGTCGCAACCTAGGAAGTCAGGAAACCAGCAGGTCAGACGCCCTTTACTGCAGGCTCCAGGATCGCCACGCACTCCACGTGCGACGTCATCGGAAAGGTGTCGGCCTGGACGCAGGCAGGAAAGCAGCAGGTCAGAGATGCTTTGGGGTCCTGGATGAGGGCCGCCGGGCCCCCGGAGCGTCAAATGAGCGTCACGGCCCTACGTCGGTTCGGTACCGGAACTCTGGCGCGTCATGGCTCCCCGTAGTACTCAGCGACTCCACCGGTACGGAGCCTCACGTCGTTGGAGTCGCGTCGGTGCGCCCAGTGCGTACGAGAGGCCCGCAGTCAAAGGGGCAGTGGGATCGAAATTCGCTGACGAGGCCGCTCCAAGCTTGGGAGGCTTGTCCCGCCTATTTCACGCCGCCCGGGGCCGGAGCCACCGACTTTGATCATCCTGGACACGAACATTCTGTGGGCTGTCTCCCCTGACAACGCGAGCGTCGAACTGCTCAAGACCACCCGGGCAGCGAGGTGCAAGGCGTCGCCGTCCCGTGGACGGTCGTGGAGGAACTCGCCGCGCAACGGGCGCTGCCTAGATCATTCTCGACGACGAGGAGCCTCGCGTGTGGCTTCATTTGGACCGGGATCATGCCTCGTTCGCCGGGATGGAGATCTGCGGATCCGACCTGGAGCCGGCCCCGGTGCTCGACCTTGACCGGCCATCGGAGATGAGCTGATTCCTGCGGTCGTGCCGTCCCAACCATGCAACCGTCGGTGGGGTCGTGCCGTTGACTGACGCAGTGGGTGGGACCTGACCCCCCGAATACGGCTCACAGGGTCCTGGCGAGCAGGCCGAGGACGAGGAAGAGGGGCTTGTCGGTGGGCACCGCTACTATCCAGGATGCCTCACGGGACGACGAACGGAGTCAGGGAATGGGCTACGTGAACGAAGCAGCGGTCAAGCGGAAGTTGGGTATCCCGAACTGGCGGAACCTGTCCAAGGACAAGGTGCTCAAGTTCGCGGCAGCGATGCCCGAGATGGCCACCGAGGTGCGGCTCAAGCTCATCGAGCAGTTCCCCGCCTTCAAGGACCTGGGCAAGGCCGACATCGATGCGGTCACGGAGGCCCACAAGTCCACTCTCGCAGCCAACGAGAACAGTCAGAACCACTTCTACAAGGCTTCGCAGGACCAGCGGGACGCTCTGCAGGCCGACCTCGGTCGGGACGACCTCAGCTGGGCGCAACGAGAGGCCCTTCACGACCGCCTCGACCAAAACGTACAGCGGGTAGGCGAGAAGGACAGCGAGAGCAAGCAGTTTCTGGGGGCGGGGATGAAGGTGGTGGCAGCCGCCGGTGCAGCCGCCCTCGGGCTGGGCGTGGTATTCGTCGGCGGCAAGATCGCTGGAGCGAGCGAAGACGGTTCCGAGGAATCCCAGTAGGACTGAGGCTGGTCCTCTGGAGTGGACCCACCGCGGGTCAGTCGGCGGGCGACTCTGCCCCCGGCATGTCGTGCTCGATTCCGGCATGCAGGGTGCGGCCGCCCGATGGGATCACCTCGACGAGGCGTTCCTCCTCCGCGCGGGATAGATCCGTGAAGAGTCGGATGGACGTGTTCACGAGCTCCAGTAGTGGGACACTGCCGCGAGGCGGTTTCACCGAGGCGGTCCGGGTGGAGAAGTTGTACCTCACCGGTACGCCACTTGGCGGTAGGGCTTCGAGATTCTTGACCAGGGTTCCCGGTCCGAGGGATTCGCTGAGGTGACGGAGCCGGTCCCCATGCAAGGCGCCAACCTCTCCTTCGTACGCCACCTTTCCTCCACCGTTGACCAGTGTGATGGCCTTGAGGCTCAGCCCCAGGAGCTGCAGCCGATTGCCGACCTCGTCGAGGGCCGGCAGTTCGTACGCCGCCCGTGCTGCCGACGATGTCAGGTGGTCGACCTTCTGTACGAGCGTGAGAACGAAGCCGGGCGCGTCGAAACTGAGGACTCCCTCGCCCTTAGTCCAGCGCAGGGGGGCTACGTCACGGCGAGCGGCGACGGACGAGGGGGCTACGCCGCATACCCGGGCGTTCCATGTGCTCAGCGCAGCGCGCATGAGGTGCTGGAGATTTTCGGTGGCGGTGACCCTGCCGTGCTGCAGCAGATCGGTCAGAGTGATCTCACGGGCGATACGGCTCCAGAAGTTCCCATCAGGGATCTCCTGACCTTCGAGGAGGTAATCGAGCGACGACTCGTCCAGTTGCTGCGGATACCTGGGAGCGCGTTCGAGCGCGGCTACCGGTGCTCCACTAGCGCGCCATAAGGTACCCAAGAAGGCCGTCAGGCGGCGCGCGATCGGTGGGGACAGCGTGTCCGAGGCAAAGGCAAGCGCGTCCTCAGTGCCCTCACGCTCACCGCGGCGGGCTGCCTGCGTGCCGGTCGTCATGGCACGGGCCAGCCGGGACACAGAGTGCTCGTCAAGGAGGCCCTGGCCGCCTTCGATGACGGTGTTCGCGATCAGACGCCTCAACGCGGCGTCAGCTGACTCGCCAGCGGTCAGCTCCGCGAAAGCCGCCAGGTCCAAGACCAGGGTGTGGTGGTCGGTCGCGAGCGAATCCAGGGTGTGGGCGTCGAAGGACGGGCGGAGGGCGCCGAGCGCCAGAACAATGGGCCGGTCCTGGCCAGCAAGGCGCGTGATGTCGAACCCGAGCTCGTCCGCGTCCGTCGTGCTGCGCAGGTAGACGTATCGGTCGCTGAGGTCGTCGTCGTGCGGCCATCGCATGACCAGGTCCGGCATGTGGGTGTGATTGTAGTATCCGGTGCGCCTGGTCCGGATCTGCGGATTGATCTGCCGGAGGTGCTGTTCGAGGAGTCGTTTGATTTCGGCGAACGAGCGGTACGGGTCGTCCGCCTCAAGTGCCTCGGCGATCGACGATGCGACGGCGTTCACCACTCCCCCTTTAGGGTCAGCTCGTGCGCCAGGATGGCCCGCCACTCGGTGAGGGGCAGCAAACCCTCCTGCTTCTCTGACAGGACGATGCGCCACACGCGCTCGGACACGGTCTGGACCACGTTCGCGTCGATCCTCTTCCTGGCCTCGTCCTCGGAGACGTCACCGAAGATGCGTTGCCGGTGTTGGACGACAGCGGACTCGATCCTTTGCGGCTCGTGTAGTTGCGACCAGTTGTTCACATTGAAGGGGGCCCAGGTGATCCACATGTAGTGATCGCCGAAGAGGTACTTCTCCTGGTGCGCGACGTAGCATTTTGCGAGGAACTCGACGAAGTGAGTACCCTGGTCCGCCGGCCCCTGATAGTGCTTGACCTCCGCGCAGAACTGGTCGCCATGGTACGGCGCGCCCCGCATCGACCCGCCCAGGTCGAAGGAGAAGGTCCGGCCGCCGCCCTCGGGCCAGGCGAGTGTCAGTTTCCTCGCCCAGGCGTCCGAGTCCGTGTTCGCGAAGGCCCCACAGATCCGCATCGTGCCCTCGAGGTAGAGCTTGGCTCTCTTCGCTCCCGAGATTCCCTTTAAGTGGGCGTCCTCTCCTACCACGGAGAGAGTCTAAGCGCTGCGGAAGGCCCAGCGAGCGGTGCACGGTTGACTCAAGACCAGCCAGTCGGCGGAAACCGTGATCCAAGCTCAGCCCGCTCGTGAACGCCTTCACCCCCGTCCGGCGCGGACAGGGATGAAGGATCGTTCATGCTGCGACGGTGAGCGGGGCTTCCATCCGCTCCCATGCTCCGAGGACGGCCTTGTGCGCGTCCGGTTGAAGGTGAGCGTAGCGCTGGGTGGTCTGAAAGCTCTCGTGGCCGAGGAGGTGCTGGACCTCGTAGAGCGAGACTCCCTTCTGGACCAGCCACGAGGCGCAGGTGTGGCGCATGGAGTGCGGCGGGTAGTGCGGGACGAGTTGCTGCTCGCCGTCGGAGTCGAAGTAGTAGGCGGCTTCGACGGTGGGCCACCAGGTCTGCCGGCGCCAGTTGCTGTCGGCGAGGAGCCGTCCGGCACGGCCCTTGGTGATGGTGGTGAACACCACGGCGTCCCGGTCGAGCCGGTGGACGTGGCGTTCGAGGGCCTCCAGGACGTGGGGCGGGAGCGGGACCTCTCTACGGCTCTTGGAACTCTTGGGATACTCCTTGATGCCGCTCTTGGAGTTGACCTCCACCACGAACAGGCGCGAGCGGCGCTGGTCGATGCGGTGGCGGTGCAGGCCGGAGAGTTCTCCCCAGCGCAGTCCGGTGTAGAAGCCAAGCAGGCACATCGTTCGCCAGGGGGCAGGGAGTTCGTCGAGGATGCTTTGCGCCTGGTCGGGCGTGAACCACTGCGGCGGCTTGACTGCGATCTGTGGCAAATCGATGTTGCGGCACGGGGTCACCGCCAGGACATCGTCGTCGACGGCGGCACGCATTATGGAGGACGTCAGGTTGTAGGCCCGCTTGATCGCAGCGGCCCCCGTCCCCTTCTCGACCAGGGTCCGGATCCAGCTCTGGACGTCCATGCGGGTGATGGCCCGCATCTCCCAATCCGCCCAGTAGGGCATGACATGGTTCTTGATATTGGAGGCGTCGCCACGAAGCGTGTGGGGCTCAACGACGCGGGCGTTCCACCACCGGTCGTGCCACTCGCGGAACGACACTTCCCCGGCCCGCGGATCGCGCATGCCTCCGCGAGCGAACTGGGTCTCCATCTCGATGCCCCAGGCGCGCGCTTGCGACTTGAGGGGAAACGACTCGCTGAACCGGTCTCCTGCCCGGTTGCGTACGGTCGCCTGCCACTTTCCGGACTTCAACTTGCGGAGGTACGAGGCTCTACTCCTTGTTCAAGGGTTACGGACTGGGATAGGCCGGGGTCGGCGGCGAGCTGCCGGCGGTACGACGGCACGGCGGCTGATGAACTCGTCGAGGCTGGCCACAGGGACCCGTACACGGGACCGGCCTGTTCCGGTACGGAGGTCGACGACAGGTAGGTCGCCGGCAGCGATGAAGCGGTAGACGGTGCGGCGGTCGACGTCCAAGGCGGCGGCGACGGCAGGGATGGACAGCAGGCGTGCGGGCATGACGGGAACCTTGAGGTGGGGTGGGTTGGGCGTCCGACGAGTCGGCAGTTGGAGCATCGGCCGGTCCAAGGCGATCAACCAGACCTGTCAGGGCAGCAGGACCGCTTAACGGACAGTCTCGGCCAAAGGGACGCTGAACATGTGAGGTCTTCGTTGGGGGCGAGGACCACCGGTGCAGATGCGGATTAGCTGGTGGCGCCCGAACTCTAGGTGTCAGCCAGAGCGCGGGACGAGAATCACGACCTGGGCGAGTCCGGCAGGGCATGGCCCCGGCCAGATGGTCCCAGTCGATTTCGGTCTTCTCCGTGTAGAAGCAGTGCGGTAACGCAGCGCCAGCCAACCCGGGGTTAGCCGGCCCACTCGGCAACCGTGACGGATGAGATTCCCATCCCCAGCCACTTCACCAGGCAGGACTCGCGGAGGATGGAGATGGGCTCCCCAGGCGCCACGAGTACAGCTCGTCCCTTGGCAGGACGGCCTCTTGGCCCTGCTGCCACGTCTGCTCCTATACGGAAGGCGCGTCCGTTTGTGGCGGGCGGTCAACTTGCCCGAGGCGACCTCCGGGAGCATCACGTCCCTCACTCGCAGGGCCCGAGCCTCGCTTGGGCGCAAAGCCTGCTCGGCCACGAAGCGCATGAAGGGGAACCCGCATGCCCATGTATCCACTTGAGCAGCGATCCAACCTCCTCGTCAGAATGCAACCATTCCCCGTCCATGACCTCGACAGACACAGCTCTGAACTCCTCAGGGAAAATTACTGAACGCGTCACGCGGCGATCAGCGCGACAGGTTCAATGGTCTGCGGAATCGCCGGTTTGGCTAACCGACGATCGTCGGCTATGTTTCGCCCAACACGGCGCTCACGGCCTCCAGACGTATGCGGAACGGCAGGGGGTACGCGCTTCTCCGGACCGCTCTAGGTTTGCTTGCTTCGCCGCGTCAATCCAGTCCGTTGCGCCCTCAATGTGTCTGCCGTCGGCGAATCAGCACGCCCCAGCATCACTGAAGGAGCACCGCTACCAGCGCACTCGCCGGGCTGCCGGTAGCCAGGGAACAGAGCAGGCCGCTTCTAATCGTTTGGCCGCAGGTTCGAGTCTGCCCCCCGGGGGCGCCACTGACCGCCTGTCAGGCTGGCGACGTCTCCACAGGTCACACCCCGCTTTCTTGGTCTTCCACGTTAATCGGACTCTTCACCTCCGTCAGGGTCGAGCTCCGCTGGCCAGACGTATTTCGGGACCTCGATAGAGCGAGTGTTCAGACGGCGGAAGACGATGTGGGTGACCAGTAGGTCCCCGTAGAAGGCGGCTGCATCGGCGCGCCAGAGCCAAACCGCGGCTGAGGAAGGCTTGATGGCGCTTCTCATCGGAAACCCATGCTTGGTCCATCATTTCTACGAGGCCGGTGAAGCACTCCCCGATCGCCTCGCGGACGTACCCGAAGTGCAGTTCGCCCATGCCCCACTACCGTCAACGCTCCTAGCCATCGAGACCCTATCGAGCGAAGAACCCTGCATTCCCCGCGCTTCACCTGTTGGCCAAGTCGATATATGGCCATCAAATTAGTAAAATCAGCTATCCGGCCCACCTCCGCCCTGGAGTACAGCGGCGAAGTCGCCGATCAACCCGTCTCCGGTGCTCGGCCCCACGTCCACAACGCCGGCCAGGCGTCGGGAGACGAGCCGACGGATGTCCCGCGGGAGGTCGATGGCCGCGTCCGGATGCCTCACCTGACAGGCGGGGCACTCGACGTCATTGGGGCACGGCGCCGCACCGGATCCACAGGGGCAGGGGATCGACGAGTGGGCGAGAGGTTTGGCCTGGTCCCTGGGTGAATGACTGGCTCAATCTCGATGACATTGCGGCGGTGATATCACCCCGGCGATAGGACGCCAGGCGACCTGTCATCCATGGTGGTCGCCGCCGCCTGCTGGGCCGCTGACGGGTTCGTTGGGTCACCTGTGGACGCGCCCGGTGAAGTCGGCGAGCGATCCATTCACTCGTGGGAGATCGCGTTGACGCCCTAGTGTCTCGTGACCCTGATTGAGTTACTTCGAGTTGTTATTGACGAGTTTCTTCACGCTGGTCTGGACGAGTCGGACCTTGGCGAGGATCT
>NZ_JBIWKB010000088.1:0-30966 GCF_044765425.1 Streptomyces sp. NPDC102462
GACCACGTTCTCCCCGTCGACCTCGATCACCGCATCCCGCGGCGCCCGCAGCGCCGTATGCAGCACCGCCCGGCCCTCCGTGACATTGATCTTCTCCCCACGGAACATCGCGTCCCGCAGCCCGAACACATCACTCGCCACGGCCAGCTCGCGCAGCAACCTCAGCGTTTCGTCGGTGACCAGGTGCTTCGAGTAGTCGACGTACAGGTCACCGACATGCAGCGTGTAGCCCGTGCCGCGCCCCGGGTCGGCGGCGAACAGGTCGCGCAGGTGGGAGTCGGCAAGCTGCTCGCGGTGCTCCGCCAGCGCGATCCACTCGGGCATCTGGTCAAGCCTGGTACGGCCGTCTGCGTTCATTTCGGACTTCAGCCTTCTTTCCTACGCCTGTCCTGCTGCGTGCCTTGCCCGCTGCCGTTCCCAACCTAATTGATCAGGGCGTGAGATGACGTCCCGTAGCGCCGTCGTGCGGCGCACCCACAGATACGTCCGGCTTGCCCTCCGGTATCAACGTATGCGTATCCCGCGGTCCCGGCGCGCGGCCGGCGTTCGGCCCGCGGCACCGGCCTGGCGATCGGGGCGCCCATGCCGCTGGCGCCCGGCGGTGTGATGGCGCGGCCCGCACACGGGGGCCGAGGAGGTGTGGTCGAAGACCGTCTGAAGCGTGGCCGAAAGCAGCCACAGAGCGTAACCACCGACGGTCACGGCGGTGCGCAGCGGGGCCGCGAAGCGGAAGACGACGGCGGCCGTCCACGGCCGTCGGGATCCCCCGCATTCCCCGCGCCGTCCCACGGGTGCACTCCTGCCCACCGCCGCGACCCCCGTCATGTGTCCCCCTCACGATTCGCCGATGCACAAACCGTAAAGGACGCCACTGACAATGGGTCCGCGGACGGTGCCCGCAGTCCCGCCGAACGGCTCCGGCCAGGCACCCACGGGCGCCCGGCCGGTTCTCAACTGCTAGATCTCGCCGCGCAGTTTGGCGAGCGCCTCGGCGAGGATCGCCTCGCCGTCCGCGTCGCTGCGCCGCTCCCGTACGTACGCGAGGTGCGTCTTGTACGGCTCGGTGCGCGGCGGGTCCGGCGGGTTGTCCCGGTCCTGTCCGGCCGGGAAGCCGCAGCGCGGGCAGTCCCAGGTCTCGGGAACCTGCGCGTCGCTGGCGAAGCTGGGCTGCGTCTCGTGCCCGTTGGAGCACCAGAAGGAGATGCGCAGACGCGGGGCGGACTCGCCCCGCTCGGCCTCGCCCATCGGCCCCGCCCCGACCCGGCTTCCTCGGATCGCGTTGCCACTTGCCACGGTCGTAACTCCCTGCGTGATGGTGCCGCGAAGCGAGTCGGCGTTCCGCTCCGCCGCGAGCGCCTTAGTCTACGTAAGGCCCAACGCGCGTCCAGTGATGGGAGTTACCGTCCCCTCAACCAGACGCAAGCCCCATGATAGGCCGCGCCCAGAGGCACGTACCGAACATGGGGCCTTACGTTCGCAACGTATGCGTCACTCAGCTGTTCGTCTTCATGAGCAGGCCGAGCACGATGATGCACGCGAACCACAGCAGACCGATCACCACGGTGATCCGGTCGAGGTTGCGCTCGGCGACCGAGGAGCCGCCGACGGACGACTGCATGCCGCCACCGAACATGTCGGAGAGGCCGCCGCCCTTCCCCTTGTGCATCAGCACCAGCAGCATCAGCAGCAGGCTGAAGACGATCAGGGCGATCGAGAACCCCAAAACCACGGCTGGACCAACTTCCTCGGATTCGGATGGACGACGGGGGCCGGCAGGTACCTACCAGCCCCCGCAAGGGTACGACGTATCTCTGCTGCCGCCTACTCGCGGCGCCGCCGGGCCGCCTCCGGGGCGGCCCCGGCCGGGGCCGCGCCCCCGTGGCTCACTGGTCGCGGAAGCGGACGATCTTGACGAACTCGTCGGAGTCCAGCGAGGCGCCGCCGACCAGGGCGCCGTCGACATCGGGCTGGGCCATGATCTCGGCGACGTTGCCCGACTTCACGGAGCCGCCGTACTGGATGCGCACCTTGTCGGCCACGTCCTGCGAGTACAGCTCGGCGATCTTGCCGCGGACGGCCGCGCACACCTCCTGGGCGTCCGCGGCACCGCAGACCTTGCCGGTGCCGATGGCCCACACGGGCTCGTAGGCGATCACGATCGTCTCGACCTGCTCGGCCGTGAGGTCCTTCAGACCGCCCTCGACCTGGGCGAGGGTGTGCGTGACGTGGTCGCCCGCCTCGCGGACGTCCAGTTCCTCGCCGACGCAGAGGATCGGGGTCAGGCCGTGCTTGAAGGCGGTCTTGGCCTTGGCGTTGACCTGCTCGTCGGTCTCGCGGTGGTACTGGCGGCGCTCGGAGTGGCCGATGACCACGTAGGTGCACTTCAGCTTGGCCAGCATCGATCCGGAGATCTCGCCGGTGTAGGCACCGGAGTCGTGCGCCGAGACGTCCTGGGCACCGTACTTGATCTTGAGTTTGTCGCCGTCGACCAGGGTCTGCACGGAGCGCAGGTCGGTGAAGGGCGGCAGGACGGCGACCTCGACGGCCTCGTAGTCCTTGTCGGCCAGGGCGAAGGCGAGCTTCTGGACGTGTGCGATGGCCTCCAGGTGGTTGAGGTTCATCTTCCAGTTGCCCGCCATCAGCGGCGTGCGCGTGCTCATGCTTGGTCGTCCTCCAGTGCGGCGAGGCCGGGGAGCGTCTTGCCCTCTAGGTATTCGAGGGAGGCGCCGCCACCGGTCGAGATGTGGCCGAATGCGGTCTCGTCGAAGCCGAGCGTGCGCACGGCCGCGGCGGAGTCTCCGCCGCCGACGACGGTGAAGCCGTCCGTGTCGACGAGGGCCTGGGCGACCGTCTTGGTGCCCTCGGCGTAGTCGGGGTGCTCGAAGACGCCCATGGGACCGTTCCAGAAGACGGTCGCGGCGTCGGCGAGCTTGGCGGCATACAGCTCGCCGGTCCTCGGGCCGATGTCCAGGCCCATCTGGTCGGCGGGGATCTTGTCGGCGTCGACCACGGAGTGCTCGGTCGCCGCCTTGGCCTTCAGGTCCGGGAAGGCGGGGCCGACCACCACGTCGACCGGGAGCAGCAGCTCGACGCCCTGCTTCTCGGCGCGCTCCAGGTACTCGGTGACCGCCGCGATCTGGTCCTCCTGGACGAGGGAGACGCCGATCTCGTAGCCCTTGGCCTTCAGGAAGGTGTAGGCCATGCCGCCGCCGATGAGGAGACGGTCGGCCTTGCCGAGCAGTTCGTCGATGACGGCGAGCTTGTCGGAGACCTTCGCGCCGCCGAGCGCGACGGCGTAGGGACGCTTGACGTCCTCGGTGAGCTTCTTCAGCACGCCGACCTCGGTGGCGATGAGGTGGCCCGCGTAGTGCGGCAGCCGGGCCGGGAGGTCGAAGACGGAGGCGTGCTTGCGGTGCACGGCGCCGAAGCCGTCACCGACGTAGACGTCCGCGAGGGCGGCCAGCCGGTCGGCGAACTCGCCGCGCTCGGTGTCGTCCTTGGAGGTCTCGCCGGGGTTGAAGCGCAGGTTCTCGATGACCGCGACCTGGCCGGGCTGCAGGCCGTCCACCGCGCCGTGGGCGGCGGGGCCGACGGTGTCCTGGGCGAACGCGACCGGCGCGCCGAGGAGTTCACCCAGCCGCTCCGCCGCGGGCAGCAGCGAGAACGCGGGGTCCGGGGCGCCCTTGGGGCGGCCCAGGTGGGAGGCGACGACCACCTTGGCGCCCGCTTCGGCGAGGGCCTTGATGGTGGGCAGGACGGCGCGGATGCGGCCGTCGTCGGTGATGACGCCGTCGGCGAGCGGGACGTTGAGGTCGGCGCGGACGAAGACCCGCTTGCCGTCGACGCCTTCGGCGAGGAGTTCGTCGATCGTCTTCATGGATGGGACTCCCGGAGAGGGCTCGTGATCGTACGAGGGCTGAACACGCGCGTAAGGGCTCGGACCGCGCGCGGTGGCGCTGCCCGAGCCCTGCACTCACATCGAAGTGGCGCCTGCTGTGGCGATCAGAGCTGGCCGCCGACGAAGACGGTCAGGTCGACGAGGCGGTTGGAGTAGCCCCACTCGTTGTCGTACCAGCCGATGACCTTCACGTTCTTGCCCTCCTGGACCATGGTCAGGGAGGAGTCGAAGGTGCAGGACGCCGGGGCGTTGACGATGTCGGAGGAGACGATCGGGTCCTCCGTGTAGTCGAGGAGGCCCTTCAGCTCGCCCTCGGCGGCCTTCTGGAAGGCGGCGTTGACCTCTTCCTTGGTGACCTCGCGGCCCAGCTCGACGACCAGGTCGGTGACGGAGCCGGTCGGGACCGGGACGCGCATGGCGATGCCGTCCAGCTTGCCCTTGAGCTGCGGCAGCACCAGGGCGGTGGCCTTGGCGGCGCCGGTCGTGGTCGGGATGATGTTCTCCGCGGCGGCCCGGGCGCGGCGCAGGTCCTTGTGCGGGAAGTCCAGGATGCGCTGGTCGTTCGTGTACGCGTGCACCGTCGTCATCAGGCCCTTGACGATGCCGAAGTTCTCGTCCAGGACCTTCGCCATGGGCGCCACACAGTTGGTGGTGCAGGAGGCGTTGGAGATGACGTGGTGGTTGGCCGCGTCGTACTTGTCCTGGTTGACGCCCATCACGATGGTGATGTCCTCATCCTTGGCCGGAGCCGAGATGATGACCTTCTTGGCGCCGCCGGCGAGGTGCTTGGCGGCGTCCTCGCGCTTGGTGAAGATGCCGGTCGACTCGATGACGAGGTCGACGCCCAGCTCGCCCCACGGGATGTTGGCGGGGTCGCGCTCGGAGAGCACCTTGATGGTGTGGCCGTCGACGGTGATGGTGTCGGCGGTGTGGGAGACCTCCTGCTTGAGGCGGCCCAGGATGGTGTCGTACTTCAGCAGGTGAGCGGTGGTCGCGGTGTCACCCAGGTCGTTGACAGCCACGATCTCGATGTCTGCACCCTGCTCCAGCAGCGCGCGGAAGTAGTTACGACCGATGCGGCCAAAGCCGTTGATGCCTACGCGGATCGTCACGAACCGATCTCCTCGTTGGTACGCCGGCCTTCGTTTGCCGGCGAGCTGTATGGGATGTCCCCGACCACCCCCGACCCTACCTCCCCGTGGCCCCGTCGGTGACATCGAGACGCCCCATAGACGACACCGCGGTCCGTACCCGCCAGTAGGGGTACGGACCGCCCGGCCCGCCGCCACCGCGCAACGGGACGGGGCAGGTCCGCGGGCGTCCGAGGACAGCGGACCGCCGATTTCACCGTTTCGAGGGATCCGCCGCGCTTGAGCCGCCGGAGAAGTCACTCCAAAGCGTTGTCCGCGGCAGCGAGTTGACGCGAGCGAGGGGAGCGTCGACGCGGCCGGCTCTCGCCCGCCCCGTGCGCCCGACCCGACGCGAGCACCCGTCAGGTCGGTGCGCTCGCCACGGCGTCGACCGGCTCCGCCGTGGCCTGATCGGCCTGCCCGGGGTGCGGCGCTGGTGGCGGATGGGGGCCGTCAGCCCGCCAGGTTGTCCGCCATCTCCTCGGTGAGGTTGGCCTCCGTGCCCGGGATGCCCAGGTCGGCGGCGCGCTTGTCGGCCATGGCGAGCAGCCGGCGGATCCGGCCGGCGACCGCGTCCTTGGTCAACGGCGGGTCGGCGAGCGCGCCCAGCTCCTCCAGGGACGCCTGCTTGTGCTCCATGCGCAGCCTGCCGGCGGCGGCAAGGTGTTCGGGAACCTCCTCGCCCAGGATCTCCAGGGCCCGTTGGACCCGCGCGCCCGCCGCGACGGCCGCACGCGCGGAGCGCCGCAGGTTCGCGTCGTCGAAGTTGGCCAGCCGGTTGGCCGTGGCACGGACCTCGCGGCGCATCCGCCGCTCCTCCCAGGCCAGCACGGACTCGTGCGCGCCGAGGCGGGTGAGCAGGGCGCCGATCGCGTCGCCGTCGCGCACCACCACGCGGTCCACGCCGCGCACCTCGCGGGCCTTCGCCGCGATCGACAGCCGGCGGGCGGCGCCGACCAGGGCGAGCGCGGCCTCCGGACCCGGGCAGGTCACCTCCAGGGAGGAGGAGCGGCCGGGCTCGGTGAGCGAGCCGTGCGCCAGGAAAGCCCCGCGCCAGGCGGCCTCGGCGTCGCAGGTGGCCCCCGAGACCACCTGCGGGGGCAGGCCCCGGATCGGACGCCCCCGGCCGTCCACGAGCCCCGTCTGCCGGGCCAGCTGGTCACCGCCCGCGACCACCCGCACGACGTAGCGCGAACCGCGGCGCAGCCCGCCGGGCGCCATCACGATCAGTTCCGAACTGTGGCCGAAGATCTCCAGAATGTCCCGCTTGAGCCGGCGGGCCGCCATCGCCGTGTCCAGCTCCGCCTCGATCACAATGCGCCCGCTCACCAGGTGAAGGCCGCCGGCGAACCGCAAAATGGCGGAGACCTCCGCCTTTCTGCAGCAGGTCCGGGTGACGGGGAGCCGGGAGATCTCGTCCTTCACCGCTGCCGTCATCGCCATGGGCCGATCCTTCCATGCATCCGAAAAATACGGTCGTACGCGGCAGCCAACAGCTCCGGGTCATGCCGGGGAGAGCCGTCGGTCCGGGCCACCGGCGCCAGCTCGACCGCCGCCCCGAGCCGCTTGGCGGCTTCTGTGAGCGATTCCCGGTCGGGCACGGCGGCTTCGTCGGCCAGCACCACGTCCAGGGCGAGTTTAGGGGCGTGTCGCCCCAAAACCTCCAAATGACGCTGCGGTGAGAAGCCTTCGGTTTCTCCCGGTTGCGGAGCGAGGTTCAGGGAGAGCACACGGCGCGCCTTGGTGTTGGTGAGGGCGTCCAGCAGTTCGGGCACGAGCAGGTGCGGGATGACCGAGGAGAACCAGGAGCCGGGGCCGAGCACCACCCAGTCCGCGTCCAGGACCGCCGCGACGGCCTCGGGCACGGCCGGCGGATCGTGCGGCACGACATGCACCGACTGCACTTCGCCGGGCGTCAGCGCCACCGTCGCCTGCCCACGTACCGTGTCGACCTCCTCCGGCCGGGCCGGATCATGGCCCTTGACCAGGGCCTGGAGCTCCAGCGGCACGGCCGACATGGGCAGCACCCGGCCGTGCGCACCGAGCAGCTTGCCGACCAGGTCCAGGGCCTGCACATGGTCGCCCAACTGCTCCCACAGGGCGACGATCAGCAGATTGCCGACCGCGTGATCATGCAGATCGCCCTGGGACTCGAAGCGGTGCTGGATGACCCGGGACCAGGTCTGGCCCCAGTCGTCGTCCCCGCACAGCGCGGCCAGCGCCTTGCGCAGGTCGCCGGGCGGCAGCACGCCCAACTCGTCGCGCAGCCGCCCGCTGGAGCCGCCGTCGTCGGCCACGGTGACGACGGCGGTGAGGTCGCCGGTGATCCGGCGCAGCGCGGCCAGCGAGGCGGACAGGCCCATGCCGCCGCCGAGGGCGACGACCTTGGGCTGGGTGCCCCGGCGGCGCGGCCGGGCGCCACGGGACTCGGCGGGGCGGCTCGCACGTGCCTCGGGGACCGCCAGACGCAGCCTGCTCAGCCGCGGAGTACGTGGCGTCATTCCCGTCCCATGTCCCGGTGCACGACCACCGTCTCCACGCCCTCGGCCGCGAGCCGCGCGGCGAGCTTCTCCGACATGGCCACCGAGCGGTGCTTGCCACCGGTACAGCCGATGGCGATGGTCACGTAGCGCTTGCCCTCGCGGCGGTAGCCGGCCGCGATGAGGCGCAGCAGTTCGGCGTACCGGTCGAGGAACTCCTTGGCGCCGGGCTGGTTGAAGACGTACGCGGCGACCTCCTCGTGCACTCCGGTGTACGGGCGCAGCTCCGGTACCCAGTGCGGATTGGGCAGGAAGCGCATGTCCGCGACCAGGTCGGCGTCGACCGGGAGGCCGTACTTGAAGCCGAAGGACATCACCGTGGCCCGCAGCTCGGGCTCCTCCTCGCCGGCGAACTGGGCGTCCATCTTGGCGCGCAGCTCATGCACGTTGAGGCTGGAGGTGTCGATCACCAGGTCGGCGTCTCCGCGCAGCTCGCGCAGCAGCTCACGCTCGGCGGCGATGCCGTCGACGATGCGGCCGTCGCCCTGGAGGGGGTGCGGGCGGCGCACGGACTCGAAGCGGCGCACCAGGGCCTCGTCGGAGGACTCCAGGAACACGATCCGCCGGGTGACCCCCCGGGTGTCGAGGTCGGCGAGGGATTCCCGCAGGTTGTCGAAGAAGCGCCGGCCGCGTACGTCGACGACGACCGCGATCCGGGCCACATTGCCCTGGGAGCGGGCACCCAGCTCGACCATGGTCGGGATCAGCGCGGGCGGAAGGTTGTCGACAACGAACCAGCCCAGGTCCTCCAGGCACTTCGCGGCCGTCGAGCGACCCGCTCCGGACATACCGGAGATGATCACCAGCTCGGGGATGGCCGCCTCCGGGACCCCAGCCGTCGTGATGTCCGTACTCACTGCCTCTCCGTTTTCCCGGACCGCTGGCTGCGGCTGATCCTCGCTCGCTTCCTTGTGCTTTCGATCTCGTTCCGCTGTGTGCTGTGCGTCGTGCTCGGTCATCTCTCCTGCCCCCGTCGTTCGTCCGGGACGCCCGCGGTCACGGGCTCCCCCGAGGAACCCCCCGTCGTATCGGGTTCCTCGTCTTCAATGATCTCTCCGGTCGCCGTGTTCACGGCGGGTGCGGCCGGGGCCGCCCGGGCGAAGGCCGCGGCAATGGTCTCGGCCGTCTTGCGGCCGATGCCGGGCACCTCCTGGATCTGGTCGATTGTCGCGGACCGCAGCTTCTTCACCGAGCCGAAATGCTTGATCAACGCCTGTTTGCGGGTATCGCCGAGGCCCGGCACGTCGTCCAGGGGGCCGGCCCGGAACCGCTTGGCACGCTTGGCGCGCTGGTAGGTGATGGCGAACCGGTGCGCCTCGTCACGGACGCGCTGGAGCAGATAAAGGCCCTCGCTGGTGCGGGGCAGCACCACCGGGTCGTCGTCATGGGGCAGCCAGACCTCCTCCAGTCGCTTGGCGAGGCCGCAGACGGCGATGTCGTCGATGCCCAGCTCGTCCAGGGCCCGCTGGGCGGCCGCGACCTGCGGCTGGCCACCGTCGACGACGACCAGTTGCGGCGGGTAGGCGAACTTCTTGGGACGGCCGTCCTCGTCCTTGAGGCCGTTCTCGTCCTTGAGGCCGTTCTCCCCGATCTCCCCGTTCTCCCCGGCCTCGTCCACCCACTCGCCCGTCTTCTCCTTGTCGGCGAGGTAGCGCTTGAAGCGGCGGGTGATCACCTCGTGCATGGAGCGGACGTCGTCCTGGCCCTCGAAGCCCTTGATCTGGAAGCGGCGGTACTCGCTCTTGCGCTGGAGCCCGTCCTCGAAGACGACCATGGAGGCGACCACGTCCTCGCCCTGGAGGTGGGAGATGTCGTAGCACTCGATCCGGAGGGGCGCGCTGTCCAGGTCGAGGGCGTCGGCGATCTCCTCCAGGGCGCGCGAGCGGGTGGTCAGGTCGGAGGCGCGCTTGGTCTTGTGCAGGGCGAGCGCCTGCTGGGCGTTGCGCTGCACGGTCTCCATCAGGGCCTTCTTGTCACCGCGCTGCGGGATGCGCAGGGAGACATGGGACCCGCGGCGCCCGGTGAGCCATTCCTGCACGGGTTCGACCGGCTCCGGCAGGGCGGGGACCAGGACCTCCTTGGGTACGGCGTCCCCCTTCTCCTCGCCGTAGAGCTGCTGGAGGGCGTGCTCGACGAGGGCGCCGGTGGTGACCTCCTCCACCTTGTCGGTCACCCAGCCCCGCTGGCCGCGCACCCGCCCGCCGCGGACGTGGAAGATCTGGAGGGCCGCCTCCAGCTCGTCCTCGGCGACGGCGATCAGGTCGGCGTCGGTCGCGTCGGCGAGCACGACCGCGTTCTTCTCCATGGCCTTCTTCAGGGCACCTATGTCGTCGCGCAGGCGGGCGGCCCGCTCGTACTCCATCTCCTCGGCCGCCTCCGTCATCTGCCGCTCCAGACGGCGCAGATAGGTGCCCGTGCGGCCGGCCATGAAGTCGCAGAACTCCTCGGCCAGTTCACGGTGGTCCTCGGCGGAGATCCGGCCGACGCAGGGCGCCGAGCACTTGCCGATGTAGCCGAGCAGGCAGGGACGGCCGGTGCGGGCGGCGTTCTTGAAGACACCGGCCGAGCAGGTGCGCACCGGGAAGACGCGCAGCAGCAGGTCGACCGTGTCGCGGATGGCCCAGGCATGCCCGTACGGCCCGAAGTAGCGCACGCCCTTCTTCTTGTGACCGCGCATCACCTGTACGCGCGGGATCTCCTCGTTCATCGTCACCGCGAGGTAGGGGTAGCTCTTGTCGTCGCGGTACTTGACGTTGAACCGGGGGTCGAACTCCTTGATCCAGGAGTACTCCAGCTGCAGCGCCTCGACCTCCGTGGACACGACGGTCCACTCCACGGACGCGGCCGTGGTGACCATCGTCCGGGTGCGCGGGTGGAGGTTCGCCAGGTCCTGGAAGTAGTTCGCCAGGCGCTGACGCAGGCTCTTCGCCTTTCCGACGTAGATCACCCGGCGGTGCTCGTCACGGAACCTGTACACCCCGGGAGAGTCCGGAATCTCTCCCGGCTTGGGGCGGTAGCTGGAGGGATCGGCCATGTCTCACACCCTACTGTCGGGCGGGGACAGTCCGACGGGCCTGTGGACAACGCCGCTGTGCCCCTCGGTACCGAGCCGCGTTTCGAGGGCTCCCCGGCGTTCCGTCGCTGCGGCACACCTCCCGCCTCGTCGCCCGTCAGCGCGGCAGCCGGCGCGGAATGCGGGGTGGGCGATGCCGAGCGAGGCAGCGCGGACCGGGCAGGGCAGGGCGGGGCTCGGGGTGGCGTCGGTCTCGGCCGCCGCCCAGGCGGCGGACATGGGGCGGCGGCTACGGGCCCTCGGTGCTCGGTGGCCGGGCGGAAGGGGCCGCGGGCGAGGCGCCCGGCCGCAGGACGGAGGGTCCCCCGGTGGCCGGGCGGGCAGGGCGGAGGGCGAGGCGGCCGGCCGTCGAGGGAGGCCGGCCTGTGCCGCAGCCGAGGCGGTCGGCCGTGTGCCGCGGTCACGGCGGCCGACCGCGTACCGCGGTTGGGCCCGAGGTGTTGTCGGGGATTGGTCAACACGCTTCAATGCGGTGGAACTCGGGGCCGTGAACGACAGCGCACGGACAGGCGTACGGATAGGCGGGCGTCACCGGCGGCCGCCGGTGACCCCGAAGACCCGCGCGAACGGTCTGACCCGCCGTAGCGAACCCTCACAGAAAGGCCCCTGTGCATGCGGCACGGCACACAGCACGCGGACCTCGCCAGCGAGGAACTGGACACGGCCCTGCGGGGCGGCCCCTTCCATGTCGCGCTCCGCGCCGCGATCGCCGCCCGCGGCCTGCCGCTCCAGCGCGTCCAGCACCACCTGTCACGGCACGGGGTCAAGGTCGGCGTCACCAGCCTGAGTTACTGGCAGCAGGGTGCCCGGCGGCCACAGCGCCCGGAGTCGCTGCGGGCCGTTCGCGCGCTGGAGGACATACTCAAGCTGCCGGACGAGTCACTGATCCGGCTGCTCGCCGAGACCGACGAGGTCCCGGCCGCCCAGCGTCCCGCGGCCCGCTCGTACCGCTCCCGGACAAAGGCCTCCGGAGTCCTGGACCGGCTCCAGGCCGAGCTGGGCTGGAGCCTCGACGGCGGGTTGCACGCACTGGGCCACCACGAGCGGGTACGGGTGGGCGCGCGCCGTGAACTGGCCGGCCACGAGTCGCACCACATCGTGCGGGCGCACCGGGACGGGGTCGACCGCTTCGTGGCCGTCCATCACGGCGACCCGGGCTGCGCGCCCGGCCGGATGACGGTGCACGCCCTGGAGAACTGCCGCACGGGACGCGTCCGTTGGGACCAGGACACCGGTGTCCTGGTCGCCGAACTGCTCTTCGGCACCCGCTTGCGCTCGGGTGACACCTTCCTGTTCCGGTACGGCGTCGAGGACGGCACGGCCGGACCCTCACGCGAGTACGTACGCGGCTTCGCCTTCCCCGGCGGTCAGTACGCCCTCCAGGTGCGTTTCGACGCGGACGCCCTCCCCACCCGCTGTCATCGCTTCACCCAGCACTCCCCCGCGGCGCCGCGCAGCGGTCGGCAGGAACTGCCGCTCAGCGGGGTGCACCGCTCGGTGCACCTGGTCGAGCCGCGGGTGCGGCCGGGCATCATCGGGATCGGCTGGGACTGGGAGTGAGCCCGCCACCTCGCTGATCAGGCGCCGGGCCCCGCGATGAGCTTGCCGCCGGACGCCTTCACCGGCAGTTCGGGAAGCGGCTCGGTGGCCGGCGCCTGCACCACCTTGCCCGTCATGGCGTCGAACTCGCTCCCGTGGCAGGGGCAGATCAGCTTCGTCCCCTCCAGTTTGTTGATGGGGCACCCGGCGTGTGTGCAGACGGTGCTGTATGCCTTCAGCGTGCCCCCGGCGTCCCTGCTGACCACGACGTTGTGGTCCTGGTACAGCTGGGCGCCGCCCTGGGCGACCTCGCTCTCGGCGCCGAGTTCCACCGGAGCGGTCGGCGTCGCGTCCGATGTGGTTCCGCCCGGTCCGGAGCAGGCGGCGAGTCCGAGCCCGGCCACCGGTGCGACGGCGGCTCCTCGAAGGACGGTACGACGACGTGCGGAGGGGCGGGCGGGCATCGGGGTCTCCACGGTCAGGGGGTGGTACGGGGTCGACCCTATCCGCGACCCGCCCCGGGGTTCGCCGCGGGTGGCCGGGAAGGCCGGCGAGGGGCAAGGTCCCCGATCTGGTGCTGGTGGGGCGTAAACGCTTGCGCAAGCGTTTACGCGCTGCCCTCGGATGAGGTACCTTCCCGGCCAGAAAGACCGCCGCAGCCCGCTGGGAAGGAAGCGCGATGCCCACCATGGCCGACGTGGCCCGGAGCGCCGGCGTCTCCGTGGCGACCGTCTCCCACGTGCTGAACGGCACGCGTCCCGTGCTGCCCCATACCCGCCAGGCCGTGCTGGACGCGGTCGACCGGCTCGGATACACGCCCAACACCCTCGCCCGCTCTCTGGTGACCTCCCGGACCCGCTCCATCGGGCTCGCGGTGTCGGCGATCAGCAACCCCTACTTCACCGAGATCCTTCAGGGTGTCGAGGCAGGTGCCCTGGAGGAGGGCTACGGCCTGCTGATCGCCGACCCGCACGACGACCCACGGCACGAGCGCAAGGTCGTCCAACTGCTCCACGAGCGACGCGTGGACGGCATGATCGTCGCCCCGTCCGCCGATCCGCGCGACCTCATCGCCTACCTCGGCCGTCATGCCGTACCCACGGTGTTCCTGGACCGGCTGATCGACGACCGCCTCGACGGGGCGACCGCCGACGCGCCGCCGCTCTTCGACCAGGTCTGCGCCGAGGGTGCCGAGCCCATGGCACGCCTGGTCACCCATCTCGCCGCACTGGGTCATCGCCGGATCGGCCTGGTCGCCGGACTGCCCGGGCTCAGCACCACCGGCGAACGGATCGCCGGCTACCGGGACGGCCTCGCCGCCGCCGGTCTCCCCCACGACGAACGCCTCGTTGTGCCGGGCAACTCCGAGTCGGCCGGTGCCGAGCGGGCGACAGCGGCCCTGTTGTCCCTCGCCGATCCGCCCACGGCCCTCGTCACCGCCAACAACGCGATGACCATCGGCGCCCTGCGAGCCCTGCGGGACCGGGGCCTGCGGGTGCCGGACGACATCGCCCTGTGCTGTTTCGACGACTTCGCCTGGGCGGACCTCTTCTCGCCCCGGCTCACCGCGATCGCCCAGCCCAGCAGGGAGATCGGCGCACAGGCCGTCCGCGTGCTGCTGGACCGCCTGGCCGCACCAAACCGCCCCGCACGGACGGTGAGGCTCCCGTGCGCCTTCGTGCACCGCTCTTCATGTGGCTGCCCGGAGTCCTCCGTGCGGACCGGGCCGCCGGAGCCCGCCCAGCAACCCCGACACCCCGGGCAACCGGACCAGCCCGAGCAGCCCGCGAAAGGAAGCGTCTCGTGATCGTCGTCGCCGGTGAGGCCCTGATCGACCTGGTACCGCAGGGCACGGGCGCCCTGGCTCAGCTGAAGCCGGCGCTCGGCGGCGGCCCCTACAACACGGCCGTGGCCCTCGGCCGTCTGGGCTCCCCGACCGCCTTCTGCTCGCGCACCTCCTACGACGCCTTCGGTGAGGCCCTGCTCGACGGGTTGCGCGGGGCGAGCGTCGACGTCTCGGGTGTGCAGCGCGGCACGGAACCGACGACCCTCGCGGTCGCCACCATCGACGGGGACGGTTCGGCCGCCTACTCCTTCTACGTCGAGGGCACCGCCGACCGCCTCTTCGCGGTCCCGGCCGCCCTCCCGGCCGGGGTGCGCGCCGTGTCCTTCGGCACCTGCTCGCTCGTCCTGGAACCGGGGGCGAGCGCCTACGAGGAGCTGATGCGGACGGCCTCCGGGCAGGGACTTTTCACCGCGCTCGACCCGAACATCCGCTCGGGCCTGATCGCGGACCCGGACGCCTACCGGGCCCGCTTCCGCGGCTGGCTGCCCTCCGTGACGCTGCTGAAGCTCTCGGAGGAGGACGCCGAGTGGCTGGGCGGCAGCCCGCGCGAGTGGCTGGCCGCGGGCCCCTCGGCCGTGGTGGTCACCCGGGGTGGTGACGGGCTCACTGCCTTCACCCGGGACGGCGCGGAGTACTCCGTGCCGGGTGAGAAGGTCGACGTCGTCGACACGATCGGTGCCGGTGACACGGTGAACGCGGCCCTGCTGCACGGGCTGTCCGCGCAGGGCTCGCTGTCCGCCGGGGCGTTGGCGGGCCTGGGCGCCGACGGCTGGACTCGGCTGCTGCGGTTCGCGGCACGTGCGGCGGCGATCACGTGCTCACGGGCGGGGGCGGAGCCGCCGTACGCCGCCGAACTGGGCGAGTGGTAGGGGCGTCGGCGGCGGGAGGCGCGCAGCGGCTTCGAGGGCCCTTCGAGGGCGGTTTCCTTGATGGTGTTGTCAAGGTTCGACCGGGCCTGCGGTTCGTGGGAGCGGCCGAACCGCAGGCCGGGGTGGCTGTGATGAGAACGAGCGGCGCCCCGCGGGGAGTTCCCGTGGGGCGCCGCTTTTTGAGGACTTGTCAGGAAGTGGTCGCCGCCCGGCTCCGGAGGTCCGGGCGCGCGGCTACGCCTTGCGCGTCCGTGTCGTCTTCTTCGCGGGTGCCGCCTTCTTGGTGACGCCTTCGGCCTTCTTGGTCGCCGTGTTGTTGGCGGTCTTCGCCGTTCTGGACGTGGTCGTCCGCTTCGCCGTCGACTTGGCCGCGACGGTCTTCTTGGCCGGGGCCCGGCGCGGGGCGGGCACCGAGGCCGCGTCGCTGATGCGTTCGGCGCCAAGGATTTCACGCAGGAACTTGCCGGTGTGGCTCGCCGGGACCCCGGCGACCTCCTCCGGTGTGCCCTCGGCGACGACGAGCCCGCCACCCGCTCCGCCTTCGGGGCCCATGTCGACGACCCAGTCGGCGGTCTTGATCACATCGAGATTGTGCTCGATGACGATGACCGTGTTGCCCTTGTCGACCAGGCCGGAGAGGACCTTCAGCAGCTTGCTGATGTCCTCGAAGTGCAGACCGGTGGTCGGCTCGTCCAGGACGTAGACGGTGCGCCCGGTGGAGCGGCGCTGGAGTTCGCTTGCGAGCTTGACGCGCTGCGCCTCGCCGCCCGACAGAGTGGTCGCGGACTGGCCGAGTCGGACGTAGCCGAGTCCGACGTCGTGCAGGGTCCTGAGGTGGCGGGCGATCGCGGGGACGGCCTCGAAGAAGTCGAGGGCCTCCTCGATCGGCATGTTCAAGACCTCGGCGATGGACTTGCCCTTGTAGTGGACCTCAAGGGTCTCCCGGTTGTACCGGGCGCCGTGGCAGACCTCGCACGGCACGTACACGTCCGGGAGGAAGTTCATCTCGATCTTGATCGTGCCGTCGCCCGCGCAGTTCTCGCAGCGGCCGCCCTTGACGTTGAAGGAGAAGCGACCGGGCAGGTAGCCGCGGACCTTGGCCTCGGTGGTCTCGGCGAACAGCTTGCGGATGTGGTCGAAGACGCCGGTGTACGTCGCCGGGTTGGACCGGGGGGTGCGGCCGATGGGCGACTGGTCGACGTGCACGACCTTGTCGACGAGGTCGTCGCCGTCCACGCGCGTGTGCCGCCCCGGCACATTGCGGGCGCCGTTCAGCTCGCGGGCCAGGTGTGTGTAGAGGATGTCGTTGACCAGCGTCGACTTCCCGGAGCCGGACACCCCCGTGACGGCCGTGAACACGCCCAGCGGGAAGGACACGTCGATGTCCTGGAGGTTGTTCTCCCGGGCCCCGTGCACCGTGAGTCTGCGGGACCGGTCCTGCGGGCGCCGGATGTCGGGCACCGGAATGGACTTCCTGCCCGCCAGGTACTGACCGGTCTGCGACTCCTCGTTGACGAGCAGTTCCTTGAGGGAGCCGCTGTGCACGACCTTTCCGCCGTGCTCACCCGCGCCGGGGCCGATGTCCACGACCCAGTCGGCGATCTTGATGGTGTCCTCGTCGTGCTCCACGACGATGAGCGTGTTGCCCATGTCGCGCAGCCGGACCAGGGTCTCGATGAGCCGGTGGTTGTCGCGCTGGTGCAGGCCGATCGAGGGTTCGTCGAGGACGTACAGGACGCCGACCAGCCCGGAGCCGATCTGGGTGGCCAGGCGGATGCGCTGGGCCTCGCCGCCGGAGAGCGTGCCCGCGGCGCGGTTCAGCGAGAGGTAGTCGAGGCCGACGTCCACCAGGAACCGCAGCCGCTCGTTGACCTCCTTCAGCACCCGCTCGGCGATCTTCTTGTCCCGGGCGCTCAGCTTCAGCTCGCGCAGGAAGTCCGCGCAGTCGCTGATCGACATCGCGGAGACCTCGGCGATCGACTTCTCCATGATCGTGACGGCGAGGACGATCGGCTTGAGCCTGGTGCCCTCACAGGTGGGGCAGGGCACCTCGCGCATGTAGCCCTCGAAGCGCTCGCGGCTGGCGTCGCTCTCGGCCTCGCTGTGCCGGCGCTTGACGAAGGGCACGGCTCCCTCGAAGGGCGTCGTGTACACGCGCTCTCGCCCGTACCGGTTGCGGTAGCGCACCTCGATCTGCGTCTTGTGGCCGTAGAGCAGGGCCTTCCTGGCGCGCTGCGGCAGGCCGGCGAACGGGATGTCCGTCCGGAATCCCAGGGCGTCCGCCAGGGCGCCGACGAGGCGGCCGAAGTAGTCCTTGGTGTGGCCGTGCGACCAGGGGTGGATGGCGCCCTCGTCGAGGGACTTGTCCTCGTCCGGGACGATCAGCTCGGGGTCGACCTCCATGCGGGTGCCGATGCCGGTGCATTCGGGGCATGCGCCGAAGGGCGAGTTGAACGAGAAGGAGCGGGGCTCCAGTTCCTCGAAGGACAGGTCGTCGTAGGGGCAGTACAGGTGCTCCGAGTACATGCGCTCGCGCTCGGGGTCGTCCTCGGGGAGGTCGACAAAGTCGAGCACGACCATGCCGCCGGACAGTCCGAGGGCGGTCTCCACGGAGTCGGTGAGGCGGCGCTTGGCGGAGTCCTTCACCGTGAGGCGGTCGACGACCACCTCGATGGTGTGCTTCTCCTGCTTCTTCAGCGCGGGCGGTTCGGAGAGCTGGACGGTCTGCCCGTCCACACGCGCACGGCTGTACCCCTTCGTCTGGAGGTCGGCGAACAGGTCGACGAACTCGCCCTTGCGCTCGCGCACGAGGGGGGAGAGCACCTGGAAGCGGCTCCCCTCCGGCAGTTCCAGGACCTTGTCCACGATGGCCTGCGGCGACTGGCGCGAGATGGGCCGGCCGCACTCGGGGCAGTGCGGCTTGCCGATCCGCGCGAAGAGCAGACGCAGGTAGTCGTAGACCTCGGTGATGGTGCCGACCGTGGAGCGGGGGTTGCGCGAGGTCGACTTCTGGTCGATGGAGACCGCCGGGGACAGGCCCTCGATGAAGTCGACGTCCGGCTTGTCCATCTGCCCGAGGAACTGCCGGGCGTAGGAGGACAGCGACTCCACGTAGCGCCGCTGTCCCTCGGCGAAGATGGTGTCGAAGGCCAGCGAGGACTTGCCCGACCCCGACAGGCCCGTGAAGACGATGAGCGAGTCACGCGGCAGGTCGAGCGAGACATTCTTCAGGTTGTGCTCGCGCGCGCCACGGACGATGAGACGGTCGGCCACGCCGGTCCGCACCTTTCTTCAGAGAAGTGACAGGGGCCGGAGCCCCCGTGCTTCTTCAGACTAGGGGGAGCCACTGACAACGCCGGTCGGATTCCCGCTTGGATAACAAACCCTGGCCATCCAGCATGCCCGACGCCGCTCCCGACGATATAGCACGCACATTCGATTTGCGGGCCGACCCCACAACCTTCACCCGAAGGAGTGGCGGGGCTAGGGTCGGCCCCATGATTGATCACGCCCACGACCTGGCGTCTGTACGTACCGCGTCCGACCGGCTCCTCATCGCAGCCGCCGCACTGGACAACGCCGCCGTGACCGAGCCGTCACGGCTGCCCGGCTGGACCCGCGGACACATCCTGGCTCACCTGGCCCGCAACGCGGACGCGCTCGTGAACGTCCTGGAGGGGCGTCCCATGTACGCCTCCGCCGAGGCCCGCGACGCCGACATCGAGCGGGACGCCCCGCGCCCGTTGGACGTCCAGCTCGCCGACCTGCGCGACAGCGCGGCCCGATTCCAGAACGCGGGCGCCGCGCCCGCGGACTGGGCCCGGACGGTGGAACTGCGCAACGGGGTCGTCGACGCTGCGCGGCGGGTGCCGTTCCGGCGCTGGGGCGAGGTCGAGCTGCACCACGTGGATCTCGGGATCGGCTACGAGCTGGAGGATCTTCCGGCGGAGTTCGTGACGCGCGAGATCGACTTCCTCGCGGAGCGCTTCCGCGGTCACCGGGACGTGCCCGCGACGAGTCTGGCCGACGAGCAGGGCCGCACGTGGACCACGGGCGGCGGCGCCGACGGCGGCCCGGTCGCCGTGGAGGGATCGGCCGCCGACCTGCTCGGCTGGCTGGCCGGGCGGCGCGACGGCTCCGCCCTGCGGGCCGCGGGCGGCCCGCTGCCGACGCTGCCCCCGCTGTAGCCGTGCGGGTCCCCGTGCCGCTCCCCCGCTATAGGCTGACGACCATGACGTACAGCGGAGAGGTGACGGTCGGCGGACCGGCGGACGTGCACGAGCTCAAGGACCTGATGATCACCAAGATCGCGGTCGGGCCGATGGACAACAACGCCTATCTGCTGCGCTGCCGGGCCACGGACGAGCAGTTGCTGATCGACGCCGCCAACGACGCGGAGACGCTGCTCGGCATGATCGGTGACGACGGCATCGCCTCCGTGGTCACCACGCACCGGCACGGTGACCACTGGCAGGCGCTCGACCGGGTGGTGGCGGCCACGGACGCGCGTACGTTCGCGGGCCGGGACGACGCCGCCGGCATCCCGGTGCCGACCGACGTCCCGGTCGACGACGGGGACGTCATCCGGGTGGGGCAGGTCCAGCTGACCGCGCGCCATCTGGTGGGGCACACCCCGGGCTCGATCGCGCTGGTCTACGACGACCCGCACGGCCATCCGCACGTCTTCACAGGGGACTGCCTCTTCCCGGGGGGTCCGGGGCGGACGACGCGACCCGCGGACTTCCAGAGCCTCATGTCCGGGCTTGAGGCGAAGGTCTTCACGCTGCCGGACGAGACGTGGATCTATCCGGGCCACGGCAACGACACCACCCTCGGGGCGGAACGTCCCCACATCCAGGAGTGGTGGGCCCGCGGCTGGTAGGCCCCCGGTGCGACTCGGACGCGCTCCGTCACATCGCCCCCACGTCGCCCACTGGCGCGCACCCTCCGCCGCGCGCCCCCTGTCGCGTCGTCTCCGAGCCCGTCACGATGTCCCCGGCAGTCGCCGGCGAAGGGACGTACATGGATCGCATAGGGGTTCCGCATCGGACGTTCGAGCACTTGCTCAGCGGGTTCGTCCGTAGCGAGGCCGAAGAAATCGCCCACTTCGGCCGGGACGCCGAAGTCGTGGCCCCCGGAGAGCCGTTCGGCAGTGTGTTCGCCTGGCTCTGGGAGGAGCACCGGGATGCCGCGGTCGGCGCTTTCGCCGGACTCCTGGCCGAGGCACGACGTGCCGGCGAACCGGGCGACGAGATTCGGCTGGAGAGCCTGATCAAGGGCCTGCGTACGGCGCTTCAGCGCTCTCGCCTCGGTCAGGAGCAGGAGTTCTGGGATGTGGAGCTGACACTGCGCGATCAGATTCCGGAGCACTTCGGCGGCAGGACCGACCTGTGACGGCACACGCCGATGCAGCCATCCGCCCCGCCACCGAGCGGTGCGGAGCGCTTGGACGCGATGTGGTGCACGGTGGGGCGTGCGGTCGCCGTCTTCACGCTGGCGCGTGCGCGGCCCGTGCGCATGCGCCGCGTACGCGCCTGCCATGAGTGCCGAGCGCGGGCACTCGGGTCCTGCGCCCAGCGCACGCTCGGCCCGCGCGCCCCGCGCAAGGTGGCGGCACGCGCCCCGTGTGAATCGTTCGCACACGTCGGGGGCGCGTGCGCGCTCCCGGAGTGCGCTGATGCGCGGTCAACTGGTAGCAGCCCCGCGCAGGATGACGGCTCCTGGGCGGGACGGGCCGTCGGCCACACCATCCCGCCCTCGGCCGGCGGCCCAGGCGGCGGACAGAGGGTCACAGACCGCCGGCCACGGAGGCGGGCGCGGTCGGCCGGGCCTGGACGGCCACCGGCAGGCACGGGCGGCCACCGGCAGGCCGGCGGCGGCGTTCACACGGCGGCAACACCCGTTCCCAGCATGCGGACTATTACCATCATGACCTCGACAAACACGGCATTCACTGCCACTCTCCCGCCATGCATCTTGCCCCTCGCGCACTGCGCGGCGCCATCGCCGCCGTCATAGCTCTGCTCGCCACCGCCGTCGGCTGCGCTCCGCAGCCCGAGGAGAAGGCGGCCGCCACGCCGTCCGGTTCGGCCGGGACCGCCTGTGCCAAGGGCGAGTTGGACACCGAGACGCCCGGCAAGCTGACCGTCGCCACGGACGAACCCGCCTACGAACCGTGGTTCAAGGACGACAAGCCCGCCAACGGGAAGGGCTTCGAGTCGGCGGTGGCGTACGCGGTGGCCCGGCAGCTCGGCTACGACCGGGACGCCGTCGTCTGGCAGAGCCTTCCCTTCAACAAGGCATTCGCGCCTGGGGCGAAGACCTTCGACTTCGACATCAACCAGGTGTCGATCAGCGCCGAACGCAAGAAGGCCGTGGACTTCTCGTCGGGCTATTACGACGTGCGCCAGGCCGTCATCGCCCTCAAGGGCACGAAGGCCGCGAAGGCGACGGGCATCGCGGATCTGGCGGGTCTCAAGCTGGGCGCCCAGGTGGGCACCACCAGCCTGGACTACATCAACGACGTGGTGCGGCCCAAGCGGGAAGCGGCCGTGTACGCCAAGAACGACCAGGCGAAATCCGCTCTGAAGAACGGCCAGGTCGACGCCATCGTCGTCGACCTGCCGACCGCGTTCTACATCACGGCCGCCGAGATCACGAACGCCGAGATCGTCGGCCAGTTCGAGAACCAGGGCGGCACCCCAGAGCAGTTCGGGCTCGTCCTCGACAAGGGCAGCGCGCTCACCCCGTGTGTCACGCGGGCCGTCGACGCGCTGCGCAAGGACGGCACCCTCGCCCGGATCGAGACGCAGTGGCTGTCCGATGCCGTCGACGCCCCCGTGCTCAAGTGACGGTCACGAAGGGCGAGTCCGGCAGGGAGGGCGCGCACGACAAGGGTCACCTGTCGGACGACCGGGCCGGCGACGGCTATGTCCCGTCGCGGCGGCGGCTCGACCGCGAGCGCCACAAGCGCGCCCGGGCCCGGCGCGCGACGGCCGTGGCGGCGCTGTCGACGCTGGTGACGGCTGCCGTCCTGTACCTGGTCGTCGTCAAGGCACCGGGCTGGCCGCGCACCCGGGAGACGTTCTTCAACGGGCAGTACGCGCGCGAGGCGTTCCCCAAGATCCTCGAAGGGCTGTGGCTGAACGTCCGACTGCTGCTCGTCTGCGGGGCCGCCGTCCTGGTCCTCGGCATGCTGATCGCCGTCGCGCGCACGCTGCGCGGCCCGGTGTTCTTCCCGTTGCGGGTGCTGGCCGCCGCGTACACCGACTTCTTCCGCGGACTGCCGCTGATCATCAATCTGATGATCGTGGTGCTGGGTGTTCCGGCGCTGCGGCTGCAGGGTGTGACGGTCGATCCGGTGCTGCTGGGCGGCACGGCGCTGACCCTGACGTACTCGGCGTACGTGGCCGAGGTCTTCCGCGCCGGCATCGAGTCCGTGCATCCCTCGCAGCGTGCCGCGGCCCGCTCGCTCGGTCTGACCAACCGGCAGGCGCTGCGGCATGTGGTGCTGCCCCAGGCCGTGCGGCGCCAGGTGCCGCCTCTGCTCAACGACCTGGTGTCGCTTCAGAAGGACACCGGACTCGTGTCCATCGGCGGCGCCGTGGACGCCGTGCGGGCCGCGGACATCATCGTGGGCCGCAGTCTCAACTACACGCCGTACATCGTCGCGGGACTGGTCTTCGTCGCGCTGACCATCCCGATGACCCGCTTCACGGACTGGGTGACGGCCCGGATGGACCGGCAGCGGACCCAGGGAGGCACGATATGAGCACCACGCACACGGACGGCTCCCCTGTGCTGCGCATGGAGTCCGTCCGCAAGACCTTCGGCGGCACGGTCGTCCTGCGGAACGTGGATCTGGAGGTCGCCCCGCACACGGTGACGGCGCTGATCGGCGCCTCCGGCTCCGGCAAGTCGACGCTGCTGCGCTGCGCCAACCTCCTGGAGGAGATCGACGACGGCGCCATCTGGCTGGACGGCGAGGAGATCACCGACCCCAGGGTCGACCAGGACGCGGTACGGCGCCGTATCGGCGTGGTCTTCCAGGCGTACAACCTGTTTCCGCACATGACGGTGCTGGAGAACATCACGCTCGCCCCGCGCCGGGCGCACGGGGTGGCGCGCGCGGAGGCGGAGGAGCGCGCCATGGAGCTGCTGGAGCGGCTTGGTCTGGGTGACAGGGCGCGGGCGTACCCGGACCGGTTGAGCGGCGGCCAGCAGCAACGGGTGGCGATCGTACGGGCCCTGGCGGTGCGCCCGCGGCTGCTGCTGCTCGACGAGATCACCGCGGCCCTCGATCCCGAGCTGGTCGGCGAAGTACTCACCATGGTCCGCGGCCTGAAGGACGACGGCATGACCATGGTGCTGGCGACGCACGAGATGGGCTTCGCCCGGGACGTCGCCGACCAGGTCTGCTTCCTGGACGGCGGCGTCGTGCTGGAGCGGGGCACCGCCGAGCAGGTCTTCGAGGACCCGCGGCAGGAGCGCACCCGGCGCTTCCTGCGGCGGATCGTGGAGGCGGGCCGCCTGTGAGCCGCCCCCAAGGCGACGGCTCGAAGGCGGCAGCCGGCTTCAAGGCGTCGATCGGGTTTCAGACCTGTGCGTCCTAGACGTCGGTCTGTGCCGCGCCCACCAGAGCGGCGACCCGCTCCACGCCGAACACGTACCCCTGCACTCCGCACCCGGCGATGACGCCGTCGGCGCGCAGGGAGACGTACGAGTGGTGCCGGAACGACTCGCGCTTGTGGATGTTGGAGATGTGGACCTCCAGCACGGGCAGGCCGTCGCAGACGTTGAGCGCATCCAGAATCGCGACGGATGTGTGCGAGTAGGCACCCGGGTTGATGACGATCCCGCAGTGGTTGAGCCGTGCCTCGTGGATCCAGTCGACGAGTACGCCCTCGTGGTTGGACTGCCGGAAGTCCACCGTGCCGCCGTGCGCCTCCGCGGCCTTGGCACACAGGGCCTCGATGTCGGCGAGGGTGTCGGAGCCGTAGATTTCGGGCTGACGCTGGCCGAGCAGGTTCAGATTGGGCCCGTTGAGGATCATGATCGGGGCATTGGCCAGGGTGCGGGGCACGGTTCCTCCGGTCCGTTCGGGGTGGCGGTGTGTCGACGACCGCTTCTGGGACCCGGTTTACCACGGTGCGCCGACGGCGCGTGGTGCGGCGGCGGCCCGGCCGGGTGCCTGTGCGCCGTGGGCGTACGCCCCCTCCACGCCGGTCGTCTTCGACGTCGGCTTCGCTCGCGCCGGGCCCGTTCGCGATGCGCCCTGGAGGAACGATTCGCGGCGGCGGCCCGGCCCGGCGCATCACGGTCATCTACTGACGCAGGACTCACCTCCGCACACCCCCGTAACCGCCCGTCACTGTGGGTAGCTGTCGCGGCATGCACGATGTACGCACCGTAAGGTCACCGTCCATGCTGCGGATCGCAGCCGCCTCGCTCATCGGCAGCGCGATCGAGTTCTACGACTTCTTCGTCTACGGGACCGCGGCGGCCCTCGTCCTCGGTCCGCTGTTCTTCCCGACGTTCTCGCCACTGGCGGGGACGCTGGCCGCCTTCGCGACGTTCGGCGTGGGGTTCGTGGCCCGACCGCTGGGTTCCGTGCTGTTCGGGCACATGGGGGACCGACGGGGGCGGCGGCCGGTCCTCATCGCCTCGCTGCTGCTCACCGGCGTGTCGACGGTCGCGGTGGGGTGCCTGCCGACGTACTCGACGATCGGGGTGGGTGCGCCCCTGCTGTTGCTCGTCCTGCGCTTCCTGCAAGGCCTGGGGCTCGGCGGCGAGTGGGGCGGGGCGGTGCTGCTGACCGCGGAGCACGCACCTCCGGGACGGCGGGTGCTGTGGTCGAGCTTTCCGCAGGTGGGGCCGTCCCTGGGCTTCGCGCTCGCCAACGGCGTGATGCTGGTGCTGTCGGCGTCGCTTTCGGACCCGCAGTTCGCGCAGTGGGGCTGGCGGGTGCCCTTCTGGGTGGCCGGGGCGCTCGCCCTGACCGGGCTGTGGCTGCGCTCCTCGCTCACCGAAAGTCCCCGGTTCCTGGCCATCGAGGACCACGCGCGCGTGCCGCTCGTCGATGTCTTTCGGCACCACGGACGGCTGGTGCTGCTGACGGCCGGGGCGCTCGCGGTGGGGTACGCCGTGTTCTACGCCGTGACCACCTGGGCCCTCGCCTACGGGACGGAGCGGCTTGGGGTGAGCCGCTCCGTCATGCTGACCCTGTGTCATGGCAGCCGTGGTGGTGAAGGGGACGCTGACGCCCTTCATGGCCGTGCTCGGCGACCGCTTCGGGCGGCGGCCCATGTGTCTGACCGGGTGCACCGCCGCCGCCCTGTGGATGTTCCCCATGGTCGCGCTCCTGGCCACGGGGGAGCCGCTGCTCATGTTCCTCGCCTTCCTCGGTGCGCTGGTCGCGTTCATCACCATGTTCGCGGTGATCGCCGCGTATCTGCCGGAGCTGTACGAGGCCCGGCTGCGCTGCACGGGCGCCGCGGTGGGCTACAACCTCGGCGGGGTCCTCGGCGGCGCGCTCACGCCGATCGTCGCGACCACGCTCGCCGAGCACTCGGGGCGCGTCCCCTGGGGCGTGGGCGCCTATCTGACCGGGGTGGCGCTGCTCAGCCTCTGGTGCTTCGCCCTGCTGCCGGAGACCCGTCCGGTACCGGCGGTGGCGGCCGAGCCGGTCACGGGTTGATCGCCAGTTCCAAGTAGGCCGCGAACAGCACCAGGTGCACCCCGCCCTGCAACGGCGTGGCTCGGCCCGGCACCACGGTCAGGGAGCTGACCACCACGGTCAGGGCGAGCAGCAGCATGTGTGTGGAGCCGAGTCCGAGGACCAGCGGTCCGGAGAGCCAGACGGAGGCGAGGGCCACGGCGGGGATGGTCAGACCGATGCTGGCCATCGCCGAGCCCAGGGCGAGGTTCAGGCTGGTCTGCACCCGGTCGCGGCGGGCGGAACGGAGCGCGGCGATCGTCTCGGGCAGCAGCACCAGCAACGCGATGATCACGCCGACGACCGCATGGTGCAGGCCTGCGGCTTCCACCGCGGACTCGATGGTCGGCGACACCCCCTTGGCGAGGCCGACCACACCGATCAGGGCCAGGCCGAGCAGACCGAGGCTGATCCAGGCGGTGCGCGCGGAGGGCGCCGCCGCGTGGTCGTCCGCGGTGATCACCTCGCCCTGCCGGGTGATCGGCAGGAAGTAGTCGCGGTGCCGGACGGTCTGGGTGGCCACGAACAGCGCGTAGAGGATCAGTGAGGAGAGTGCCGCGAAGGTCAGTTGCACACCGGAGAACTCGGGGCCCGGTTTGCTGGTGGTGAAGGTCGGCAGCACCAGGCTGAGGGTCGCCAGGGTCGCGACGGTCGCGAGCGCGGCGCCGGTGCCCTCCGGGTTGAAGACGGCGGTGCCGTGGCGCAGGGACCCGACGAGGAGGCACACTCCCACCACGCCGTTGCAGGTGATCATCACCGCGGCGAAGACCGTGTCCCGGGCCAGCGTTGAACTCTTGTCGCCGCCGTCGACCATGAGGGTGACGATCAGGGCGACCTCGATGATGGTGACGGCGATGGCAAGGACGAGGGAGCCGAAGGGTTCGCCGACCCGGTGGGCGACGACCTCGGCGTGGTGCACGGCTGCCAGGACGGACCCGGCGAGGACCACGGTCACCAGCGCGACAAGGGCACCGGGCAGACTGCGGCCCCAGGTGAAGACGAGAAGGACGACCGCGAGCACCGGCACGAGGAGCGTCCACTGAGTGAGCGACCTGAACCGATGGGTCATGCGGCGATGGTGGCAGAGGCGTACAGGGTTCGCATTCCGGTCCTTTCGAAGACGAGGGGGGTCGAGCGCGGCTCGGATCCCCGTCGATTCGGGATGGTCGGGTGCATCGGTGTGAGCCCGCGTCCGTCCCGGAGGGGCGGAAACGCTCGGCACCCGGCGGAGCAGCGGGAGCGGTGGGCGGCCAGGCGCTGCTCACCGCTCCCGTGCTGACTGATATGGCCCGCGCCGTGTCGCGTGTTCGCGACGGTCAGGCGTCGACGCTGTCCTTGGGTCCTTCGCTGGGCGTCGGCGGCTGCGCCGCTTCGGCCGCCGCCTGCTTCCTGTTCGCCATCAGGCTGGTGATCGTCGTGACGATCAGGACGCCGCAGATCACGCCGAGCGAGACCGGGATGCTGATCTCCGGGACATGCACCCCGGACTCGTGCAAGGCGTGCAGCACCAGTTTGACACCGATGAAGCCGAGGATGACCGACAGGCCGTACGAGAGGTGGACCAGCTTCCTGAGCAGTCCGCCGATGAGGAAGTACAGCTGCCTGAGGCCCATCAGGGCGAAGGCGTTGGCGGTGAAGACGATGTACGGGTCCTGCGTCAGGCCGAAGATCGCGGGGATGGAGTCCAGCGCGAACAGCACGTCCGTCGTACCGATGGCGAGCATCACGACCAGCATCGGCGTCATGACGCGTTTGCCGTTCTGCTGGATCCACAGCTTGGTGCCGTGGTAGCGGTCGGCCACACCGAACCTGCGCTCGGCCGCCTTCAGCAGCTTGTTCTCCTCGTACTCCTCGTCTTGCTCCTCCGCCCTGGCCTCCTGGATCAGCTTCCAGGCGGTCCAGATCAGGAAGGCACCGAAGAGGTAGAAGACCCAGGAGAAGCTTGCGATGATCGCGGCACCCGCGGCGATGAAGACCGCGCGCAGGACCAGGGCTATGAGGACGCCGACGAGCAGCACCCGCTGCTGGTACTGCGAGGGCACCGCGAACTTCGCCATGATCAGGACGAAGACGAAGAGGTTGTCGACGCTCAGCGACTTCTCGGTGATGAAACCCGCGAAGAACTCGCCGGACGGCTGGCCGCCGCCGAAGACGAGCAGACCGAGGCCGAAGAGTCCGGCCAGGGCGATCCAGACGGCCGTCCAGATGCCGGCTTCCTTGATCGACACGTCGTGTGGTTTGCGGCCGATGAAGAAGTCGACCGAGATCAGGGCGGCGAGCCCCGCGATGGTCAGGACCCACAGGGTCACGGATACATCCACTGCGCCTCCGGTACGTGAACGGGCAAAGGGTCAGCGTCGTCGCTGCCGGAGGTCTCTTCCACCCGAGACGGGCCGACGCCCCGGGATCTGGCCTGATCCGTATTGACGGGTACGCCGCAGCAGACAGGGAGTACTCCCCTCCGTACGAAGGACAGTACCCCAATCACCAAGTAAAGGTAAAGTGATTGGCAAAAGAATGATCAAATAGCCTGGTCAGAGGCCCTTTCCTTGATCTTGGTGCGGGCGATGGCCACCTGAGTGAGCACGTGGTCGAGCACCTGGCTGCCGGGCGGGACGAGCGACGGCTCATACGTCCAGGCATGGCCGACCCAGGGGTCGGCGAGGTGATCGTCGGGCACCGGGGTGAGTCGCATGAGCGAACGCCACAACGGATCCAGCAAAGGGCCGTACGCGGCGGCGTCCTGCCGGTCCGCGACCATCAGCAGGTGGACACCGACCGAGGGGCCCTCGTCCGCGAGGTAGCGCAGGCCCGTGACGGCCCGGTCGTCGAAACCGTGCGGGAAGTCGTTGACGATCAGCAGCTGCCGGGCGGTGTCGAGGCCGGGTGGCAACGCATCGGCGGCGCCGCCGCGCAGCGCCATCTGCACCAGGTCGACGCGCTGGGTGAGCCCGCCCAGGACCTGCGTCACCCCCGCGGCGCCGGTCGCCGGCGGTGCGGCCAGCACGCCCGCCCGTACCAGCGGAGCGAGTTCCCGGGTCGCCGAACCGGCCGGATCGATCACATGGGCCGCGAAGTCGCCCGCCGGATGGGCGGCGAGCACCCGTGCCGCGACCGCCACTGCCATCTCCATCGCACGCTGCCGCAGCTCACCGGAGTCCAGGAACGAGACGTCCGCCGCCGCGGGACCGCTGTCGATCCACAGTCCCCGCTCAAGGGGCAGCCGCACCAGCAGCGGTATGCGCAGCGCCGGGCTCTCCGGCAGATGGAGGTCGCCCAGCCGCAGGGCTATCGGGGGCTCCGCGGGCACGCGGTACCCGTGCCAGACGGGGTTGTCCCAGCGGGCGTACGCCGGCGGAAACGCGGGCTCGACGACCCCGGCCTCGGCGGTGAGCTGGGCGAGGTCGCGGTCGAGGACCGCCGCGGCCTGGTCGACCAGTTGGGCGCGCTTGGCACGGGCCGCGTCCCGCGCGGCGTCACCGGCGGAGCCGAGCCTGCTGCGCGGGTCGGACAGGATCTGGTCCAGCTCCTTCTCCATGCGGGAGTCCGCGAAGTCGACGGCGCTGCGGTACGCGGCCGTCGTCCGGGCCAGGTCCTCGAACATCCCCCAGACCTGGTTGTAAAGCCGCTCCTCAAGGGACCAGCCGGCCGCGTCGCCCGCCACGGGTGGCGCGGGCGCGCCCGGCGGGGCGGGCGGCGCCTGCGGCGGAGGCGGCGGAGCCGTCGCGTGTCCGCGGTTCGGATGGGTGTAGTCGATCGGGCTGCCGGTGGCCGCGGCGGACTGTGTCGTGCCCGTCGCCGCACCCTCGTACCCGCGCTCCCCCGGCCCTGCCGATGTCTGCGCCGCGTACGGGCTGGACGCCTCGTACGGATGGGCGGGCCTCGCAGGCACCGGGTCGGCGGCGCCGGAAGCGGAACCCGGCTGGTCGGTGCCGGACGCGGGCGCCGCCGCCCTGCGGGTGCGATCGCCGTCCGCCGGGCGCGGCGGGGGCGCCGCGACCGACCGGGCCAGGCCCCGGGCCACTGCCTCCTGGATGCCGCCCGCGAGCTCGTCGGCCCGGGGCACCCCCAGGTCGGTGAAGAGCGCGGCGAGACCATCCGCGTAACCCTGCCCGACGGCGCGCACCTTCCAGGCGCCCTGTCTGCGGTACAGCTCCAGGGCCACGACGGCCGACTCGGCGTCCAGGCCGGTCAGGGTGTAACGGGCGATCTCCGTGCTGTCGAGGCCGGTGACCGCGGCGCGCGGGGCGGTGACCGCGCCGAAGCGGAGCGGACCGCCCGCCCCGGAGGGCAGGGCGAGCAGCACGTTGATCCGGTGCACGGCCTCGGGCATGGCCGCCAGGTCCACGGCCAGCCGATGGTCGGCGGCGGCCTGCCTGGACACCTCGATGCCGGGCAGCGTGGGCGCGCCCGGGTGGGCGACCCACGCGTCGTCGCGCGCCTTGCCGGTCTCGTCGCTGAGCGCGGCGCCCGCCACGACCGGCACGTCGGCCGTGATCCGGATTTCGAGCCGGGCCTGGGCGAGCGGGTGGTTCTGCCCGCGTACCAGTTCGGCCGTCATCGCCTTCCCCCTGTGTCGTGGTGTCGTGCGCCGCTCGTCGGTGTCGCCGGTCGTCCTACAGGTGCGGCAGGATCGCCGGCATCAGGTCCTGGAAGGTGCGGCCGTTGGCCGCGGTGCCGAGGGCGGTCATCGCCCAGCCGGCACCGGACCGGTGCACCTTGGCCATGACCTGGGCGGTGTAGGCGCCGCCGCCGGCCAGCGTGTAGCGGGCGAGTTCCTGACCGTTGGTCTCGTCGACCAGGCGGCAGAACGCGTTCTGCACCTCCTGGAAGGTCTGGCCCGTGAAGGAGTTCACCGTGAAGACGATCTGGTCGATGTGGACGGGCACCCGCTGGAGGTCCACGAGGATGGACTCGTCGTCGCCGCCCTGGCCCGCGCCGCCGACGAGATTGTCACCGGTGTGGCGCACGGAACCGTCGTCGCTCACCAGATGGCGGAAGAACACCACGTCGACGGGCTGCTTGTCGGCGAACAGCACCGCCGAGGCGTCCAGGTCGATCTCCCGCGTGCGGGAGCCGAACAGGCCCCGGCGCGGGGCCGCCTGCCAGCCGAGACCCATCCGGACCGCGGTCAGGGTGCCCCCGTCCTTCTTTTCCAGACTGATGGCCTGACCCTTGGTCATGTTGACGGTCACGGCTGCTTCCCCTCTCGGTGCTTCCCCTGTTGCCGCGGCGCCCGCGGTTGACCAGAACCCTACGCACCGGCACTGACATTGATGCTGATACTCAGGTTCCGGTAGTCGTGGCTCGGGCACTGACTGACGCCCTGCTGGGCTGTCCTCCGGCTGTTCTGTCCG
>NZ_JBIWKB010000089.1:0-30641 GCF_044765425.1 Streptomyces sp. NPDC102462
AGATCCTCGCCAAGGTCCGACTCGTCCAGACCAGCGTGAAGAAACTCGTCAATAACAACTCGAAGTAACTCAATCAGGGTCACGAGACACTAGTGTTTTCCAGAACCTTCTTTGCGACTCGCTCACGGCCCCCCTGCTCTCGTAGGACTACAGCACTGTTTGGGTGACTGATCACATGATGCCTTGTGGCTGAGAGCTGAGGAGGACGAATCTACGAGCAGACCACGCCCGGCGCTGTCGATGTCCGCTGGAGTTGGCGGAAGGGCCGTGGCCTGGAGCTGCTTCGGGGCGAGTGATCATGGTCCCGTTCGCTCCCAGCGCGTCGGGCAGTCTGTGGACCTGCCCGGTAAAGCACGACGTTGGGGCCACGATCTCCGAGGCTCGCTCCAAAGTGGCTCCGTAAAGCCGTGGGGCCGACTGCCCAGCCACTACTCCTTCTCTCGCAGCAAGTGGCTGATTGCTCGGCGCGGGGCACGGGTGGTGGCCGGGCTGGATCGGGGCGGAGGCGGGAGCGCTGGCCCGGCCGGGGGGGCAGCGCCGCGTGCGGGGAGCGGAGCAAGCCGCCTGGAACCAGTAGCGAACGCCATGACTCAGCCGTAGCGGGCTCAGACCCACTTCACCTCTGAGTGGATGCGTGAGGAGGCTGCCGGCTTTGGCAGGGGTGTACGGAGGCTCCGCTTCGGGGGCGCCGACCGACGTCCGTCAACGCCGGCAGCGGCCAGCACAGCCGCTACTGACATTTGCGGCGTGTTGTCGTTGAGGGCTGACGATGTGTGATCGTCGCGGTATTCCTGTTGTGTGAGATATCCGCAGGGTGGTGGGCTGACGCCTGAACGGCAGGCGTTTCGCGAGCGGATCCGGCTGGAGGCTGCGGAGCGATTCGCTGCGGGCGCCTCCAGCGCCGAGGTCGCCAAGGACTTACGGGTGAGTGTGCGCTCGGTGCAGCGCTGGCGCCGGGCCTGGCACGACGCCGGAGCCGAGGGGCTGCGGTCTGCTTGGCCCGTGTCACGGCCCAGGCTGAGCGAGGCTCTGTTCACCGTGCTTGAGCAGGAGCTGACGAAGGGGCCGGTCGCGCACGGCTGGCGCGACCAGACGTGGACGCTGGCGCGGATCAAGACGCTGATCGGGCGCCGGTTCCACAAGAGCATGACGCTGTCGGCGATCGCGCGGATGCTGCACCGGCACGGCTTCAGCCACCAGGTCCCGGCCCGCCGGGCGGTCGAGCGTGACGAGGAGGCCGTGGCGGGCTGGGTGAAGGAGACCTGGCCGCAGGTGGAAGGTCCGCGGCGGCGCTCGACGCCTGGCTGTGCTTCGAAGACGAAGCCGGCTTCTCGATAACGCCGCCCACCTCCCGCACCTGGGCCCGGCGCGGACGCACACCCGTCATCCGGGTCCGGGGACGCTCCCAGCGCCGCTTCTCCATCGCCGCTCTGGCCTGCTACAAGCACGGTGAACGCTCACGGCTGATCTACCGGCCCAAGCGGCATCTCGATCACAAGCGCGGCGGCAGACGCAGTTTCACCTGGACCGACTACCGCGACCTGCTCATCGCCGCACACCAGCAACTCGGCGCACCCATCGTGCTCGTGTGGGACAACCTCAACGTCCACAAGGACCGCCGACTACGGCAGTTCATCGGCACCCATGACTGGATCACCTGCTACTTCCTGCCGGCCTACGCACCGGACCTCAATCCCGTCGAGGGCATCTGGTCCCTGCTGCGGCGCAGCAGCCAGGTCAACACCGCCTTCACCGACCCCGACCACCTCATCAGCACGCTCCGACACGGTCTCCGCCAGATCCAGTACCGCAGCAACCTCATCGACGGATGTCTCGCCGAAACCGGACTCACGCTGACGACATCACGGCAACAACGTCAGTAACTCCTCCTCGCTCACCCCCCGCCAGGGCCTCCATCGCCCGTTCGAGTGCCCCCCTCGCCTCAGTGCGCGTGGCCGCTCGAAGCTGGCGTCGGACCTGCGTTCTTGACCGTCAGGGGGAGCAACTTCTTGCCGGTTGGGCCGATTTGGATACTGGTGTCCATCTGCGGGCACACCCCGCAGTCGAAGCAGGGGGTCCAGCGGCAGTCTTCGACCTCTGTTTCTTCGAGGGCGTCCTGCCAGTCCTCCCAGAGCCAGTCCTTGTCGAGGCCCGAGTCGAGGTGGTCCCAGGGGAGGACTTCCTCGTAGGTGCGCTCGCGGGTGGTGTACCAGTCGACGTCGACGCCGAACGGGGCCAGGGCCTTGTCGGCGCAGGCCATCCAGCGGTCGTAGGAGAAGTGCTCGCGCCAGCCGTCGAAGCGGCCGCCGTCCTCGTAGACCGCGCGGATCACCGCGCCGATGCGGCGGTCGCCGCGGGAGAGCAAGCCCTCGACGATGCCGGGCTTGCCGTCGTGGTAGCGGAAGCCGATCGAGCGGCCGTACTTCTTGTCGCCGCGGATCTTGTCCCGCAGTTTCTGCAGGCGGGCGTCCGTCTCCTCGGCCGACAGCTGCGGGGCCCACTGGAAGGGCGTGTGCGGCTTGGGGACGAAACCGCCGATCGAGACCGTGCAGCGGATGTCGTTGGAGCCGGAGACCTCGCGGCCCTTCTGGATGACACGGGTCGCCATGTCGGCGATCTGGAGGACGTCCTCGTCGGTCTCGGTCGGCAGGCCGCACATGAAGTACAGCTTCACCTGGCGCCAGCCGTTGCCGTAGGCGGTCGCCACCGTGCGGATCAGGTCCTCTTCCGAGACCATCTTGTTGATGACCTTGCGGATGCGTTCCGAGCCGCCCTCCGGGGCGAAGGTCAGGCCGGAGCGGCGGCCGTTGCGGGTCAGCTCGTTGGCCAGGTCGATGTTGAAGGCGTCCACGCGGGTGGAGGGCAGGGACAGACCGATCTTGTCGTCCTCGTAGCGGTCGGCCAGGCCCTTGGCGATGTCGCCGATCTCCGAGTGGTCGGCTGACGACAGCGACAGCAGGCCGACCTCCTCGAAGCCCGTCGCCGTCAGGCCCTTGTCGACCATCTCGCCGATGCCGGTGATGGAGCGTTCGCGCACCGGGCGGGTGATCATGCCGGCCTGGCAGAAGCGGCAGCCGCGCGTGCAGCCGCGGAAGATCTCCACCGACATGCGTTCGTGCACCGTCTCCGCGAGCGGCACCAGCGGCTGCTTGGGGTAGGGCCACTCGTCGAGGTCCATCACCGTGTGCTTGGAGACGCGCCACGGGACGCCCGACTTGTTGGGGACCACCCGGGCGATCCGGCCGTCGGGGAGGTATTCGACGTCGTAGAACGCAGGGACGTACACCCCGCCCGTCTTCGCGAGCCGGAACAGGACCTCCTCGCGGCCACCGGGGCGGCCCTCGGCCTTCCACTCGCGGATGATCCGGGTCAGGTCGAGCACGGCCTGTTCGCCGTCGCCGATCACGGCCGCGTCGATGAAGTCGGCGATCGGCTCCGGGTTGAAGGCGGCGTGGCCGCCGGCCAGCACGATCGGGTCGTCGGTCGTGCGCTCGCGTGACTCCAGCGGGATACCGGCCAGTTCCAGGGCCGTCAGCATGTTCGTGTAGCCCAGCTCCGTGGAGAAGGACAGGCCGAACACGTCGAAGGCGCGGACCGGGCGGTGGCTGTCCACCGTGAACTGCGGTACGCCGTGCTCACGCATCAGCGCCTCCAGGTCCGGCCAGACGCTGTAGGTGCGCTCGGCGAGGACGCCGTCCTGCTCGTTGAGTACTTCGTAGAGGATCATGACGCCCTGGTTGGGCAGGCCGACCTCGTACGCGTCCGGGTACATGAGCGCCCAGCGGACATCGCAGGAGTCCCACGGCTTGACCGTGGAGTTGAGCTCTCCGCCGACGTACTGGATCGGCTTCTGCACATGCGGGAGCAGGGCTTCGAGCTGTGGGAAGACGGATTCCGCGGCCTCGGCGGCTTCGGCAGGCATCTCGCGAACCTTCGTGAGCTGAAAGGGGTGACCATCAAGCCTAACCCGCTCGGGGGCCTCCCCCGCACGCTCAGCCGGGCGCCCGGGACGCGGCCTGCTGCCGGGCGTCGGGCAGCTCGGCCTCCACGGCCGCCGCCCGCTGCTCCTCGCGCCCGTACAGCACGCCGTAGGTGAACGTGTTCTCCCCGGCCGCGTGGGCGACGGCGGACAGCTCGCGCAGCGCCTGGCGGGCCATGACGCTGTCCTGGTGGTCGCCGAGCAGGGTCTGCAGGGACTTCATGGCCTGGACGAGGTCGGCGGCCGGGTCGCCGAGCGCAGGGGTGGCGGCCTCCGCGGCGTACCGGGTCCGCTTGGACTTCTTGCGGGCCTCGTGGATCGCCACGTCGCGTTCGCGGCTGGGCGGGAGGTCGATGGCCTGCTCGATCAGCGTCGAGACCTTGGCGTGCTCCTTGCGCAGGGCTTTGGCGATCACCTTTTTCGGCTTGCCGGCCGCGGCCGGGAGCAGCGGGGGGTCGGTGACCAGGGCGTCGAGGGTGTCGAGCAGGGTCAGATAGCGTCGGGAGTCCAGGACGCCGGCGAGCCGGCGGCGTGATCCGCCGCGGCGGGTCTTCGCCCAGGTGCGCAGCCGGGCGCGGACGGGGCCGGCGACGAGGGTGCGGGGCAGTTCGGCGAGGGCCGCGGTGACGCGTTCGGTGAGTACTTCGCGGTCGCGGTCCACGCCGAGTTCGGCGGCGAGCCATTTGAGTTCGTCGCCGACGGGGTCGGTGACGGTGCGGTCGAGGACCTTGCCGTAGCAGCGCAGGGCGCTGCGCATCCGGCGGGTGGCGACGCGCATGCGGTGCACGGAGTCGTACTCGTCGCGTCGTACGGCCGGGTCGAGTTCGATGATCGCGTCGCGCTGGGCGCGGACGTAGGCGAGGACGTGGTCGCCCGCGGTGACGGGTTCGGCGGGTGTCTGCGGGTGCTGGGGGCGGCCGGTGCCGTCCGGCGGGGCGGTGTCGGCGAGGGCGCGGGCCAGCTTGGACGGGGACGCGGACGGCCGTACGCCCGCCTTGCGCAGCCGCTTGTCCACCTTGTCGAGGAGGCCGGGGGCGGCTCCTTCGGCGAGTTCCACCTCGATCTCGGTCCACTGGGCGGTGCCGCCGTGGCCGGTGAGCCGTTCGGCGGTGACGGTGTCCACGCTGACCTCGGCGAGGAGTGTGCCGTCGGCGTCGACGAGGTGGCGCAGGTCGCGGGCGGAGCGCAGCCGGACGACGGGGATCAGTGCGGCGTCGCGGGTCCGGGAGCGGGTGAGGGCGGCGAGGGTGCCGGGGACGCGGTCGGAGTGCGGGGCGTGGATCTCGTCGCGGACGCCGGGGGCGACCGGGAGTTTGAGGTGCCAGCCGGCGTCGGTGCCGCCGGTGCGGCGGCGCAGGGTGACGGCGTGCGCGGCCAGGCGCTCGTCGGCGGTGTCGTAGTAGGTGGCGTCGAGCTGTACGACGCCCCGGTCCAGGATGTCCGCCACTCCGGCGACGCCGGTCAGGTCGGGCAGGCCGCTCTCGTCGGCTTCGTACTTGCGCTCGATCTCGCGCTTCGCATCCGCCATGGACCGAATCTAGTGGCAGCCGGGCCGGTACGGCAGGGTCAGGCCCGGGTGAAGGGCGGGAAGTCTCCCGCCCTTCACCCGGGTGAACCCGGCCGGCCGGTGTCAGGCGGACATCGGGCGCTGCACCCGGATCGACTGCAGCAGTCCCACCGCCACCCATACCGCGAACATCGACGTGCCGCCGTAGGAGACGAACGGCAGGGGCAGTCCGGTCACGGGCATGATGCCGAGGGTCATGCCGATGTTCTCGAAGGCCTGGAAGGCGAACCAGGCGACGATCCCGGCGGCGACGATGGTGCCGTACAGCTCGGTCGTCTCGCGGGCGATCCGGCAGGCCCGCCACAGGACCACGCCGAGCAGGACGATGATCAGGCCGGCGCCGACGAATCCCAGTTCCTCGCCGGCGACCGTGAAGACGAAGTCGGTCTGCTGTTCCGGGACGAACTGGCCGGTGGTCTGTGAGCCGTGGAACAGTCCGGCGCCGGTGAGCCCGCCCGACCCGATGGCGATCCTGGCCTGGTTGGTGTTGTAGCCGACGCCGGACGGGTCGAGGCTCGGGTTGGCGAAGGCGGCGAACCGGTTGATCTGGTAGTCGTCCAGGATGTGCAGCTGCCATACGGCGATCGCGCCGAAGGCGCCCGCCGCGATCAGGCCGAAGATCCAGCGGTTGGACGCGCCGGAGGCGAGCAGCACGCCCAGGACGATGATGACCATGACCATGACCGAGCCGAGGTCGGGCATGAGCAGTACGACCAGGATCGGTACGGCGGCCAGCCCCAGGGCCTGGAGGACGGTGCGATGGTCGGGGTATTTCTTGTCGCCGGCGTCGACCCGGGCGGCGAGCAGCATGGCCATGCCCAGGATGATCGTGACCTTCACGAACTCGGACGGCTGGAGCGAGAAGCCGCCGCCGAGCACGATCCATGAGTGGGCGCCGTTGACCGTGGAGCCGAGCGGGGTGAGCACCAGCAGCACGCCGAGCAGGGAGAGGCCGTACAGGATCGGTACGGCGTTGCGCAGGGCGCGGTGGCCGAGCCAGACGGTGCCGATCATCAGGCCGAACCCGATGCCGGTGTTCATGAGGTGGCGGATGAGGAAGTAGTACGGGTCGCCCTGGTTGATCTCGGTGCGGTTGCGGGTCGCGGAGTAGACCAGCAGGGAGCCCAGCAGGGACAGGGCGAGGGCGGCGAGCAGTATCGGCCAGTCGAGGCGGCGGGCCAGTGAGTCGCGGGCGAAGAGGCGGGTCCAGCCGGCCCTCTCGGGCCCGTACCCGGAGACGGAGAAGCTGTTCGCGCCGGTCATGTGAGCATTCTCCGACCGCCCCGGCGGCGTGGCCGCCGTCTGCGGGTGTTGCTGTTGCCCGTGCCGGGCGGGGTGGTCGCCGCGGGCGGTGTGCCGTCCGCGGGCGCCGAAGGCGACGGGGAGGTCAGTACGTCCTTGACCGGGTCGTCGGAGATCTTCGGGGAGGTGATCGTGCCGTCCGTGCGGACCTTCGGCAGGCCCTTCTGCGGGGTGGGCAGCAGCGCCTTCTTGTTGTCGATGGAGCCGTCGGCCTGGACGCCGTACAGCGCGTTGTAGATGTTGCGCACGGCTTCACCGGAGGCCCCGGAACCGGTACCGGCCTGGGCGATGGTCATGATGACCGTGTAGTCCTTGGAGTACGTGGCGAGCCAGGACGTGGTCTGTTTGCCGTAGACCTCGGCGGTGCCGGTCTTGGCGTGCAGCGGGATCTTGTTCTGCGGCCAGCCGCCGAACTTCCAGGCGGCGGTGCCGCGGGTGACCACGCCGGCGAGGGCGTCGTCCATGCCCTTGAGCGCGGCCTGGTTGATCGGCAGTTTGCCGTGCGCCTTGGGCTTGATCTCCTGGACGGTCTTGCCGTCGGCGCTGATGACCGCCTTGCCCAGGGTGGGCGTGTACATGGTGCCGCCGTTGGCGAGGGCGCCGTAGATCACGGCCTCCTGGATGGGGGTGACGAGGGTGTCGCCCTGCCCGATGGAGTAGTTGATCTCGTCACCGGCGCGCATCTGGTTGCCTTCGAGGCAGTTCTCGTAGGCGATCTTCTCGACGTAGGAGCCGTCCTTCTTGCCGCTCTTGCACCAGGCGTCCTTGTTGGCCTCCCAGTACGCCTGCTTCCACTGGCGGTCGGGGACGCGGCCGGTGACCTCGTTGGGCAGGTCGATGCCGGTCTCCTTGCCGAGGCCGAACTGGTGGGCGGCCTTGAAGAAGTAGTCCTTGGGCTGGCCCTTCTTCGGGTTGATGCCGCCGTCCTTCTTCCACTCGTTGTGGGCGAGGCCGTAGAAGACGGTGTCGCAGGAGACCTCAAGGGCCCGGCCGAGCGAGATGGGGCCGAAGTTCTCGCCCTCGAAGTTCTTGAAGACCTGGTTGCCGACCGAGTAGGAGCTGGTGCAGGGGTAGCCGCCGTTCCAGGTGTAGCCGGCCTCGACGGCGGCGGCGGTGGAGACCACCTTGAACGTGGAACCGGGCGCGGACTGACCCTGTATGGCCCGGTTGAGCAGCGGGTAGTCGGAGTTCTTCCCGGTGAGGGCCTGGTAGTCCTTGGCGGAGATACCGCCGACCCATACGTTCGGGTCGTAGGTCGGTGCGGAGGCCATGGCGACGACCCGGCCGGTCTTGGCCTCCATGACGACGACGGCACCGGAGTCCGCCTTGTAGTTCGTCCCGGTGATCTTGTCGAACTGCTGGCGGGCCGTCTTCATCGCCTTGTCCAGCTCGAACTCGGCGACGCGCTGCACCCGGGAGTCGATGCTGGTGACCAGGTTGGCACCGGGTTCGGCGGCGTCGGACTCGGCCTTGCCGATGACACGGCCGAGGTTGTCGACCTCGTAGCGGGTGACGCCGGCCTTGCCGCGCAACTCCTTGTCGTACTGGCGCTCCAGACCGCTGCGGCCGACCATGTCGGAGCGCAGATACGGCGAGTCGCTGTCCTTGGCCTGCTGGATCTCGTCGTCGGTGACCGGCGAGAGGTAGCCGAGCACCTGGGCGGTGTTGGCCTTGCCGGGGCTCGGGTAGCGGCGCACGGCCTCCGGCTCGGCGGTGATGCCGGGGAAGTCCTCGGAGCGCTCGCGGATCTGCAGGGCCTGCTTGGGGGTGGCCTCGTCGGTGATGGGGATCGGCTGGTACGGCGAGCCGTTCCAGCACGGCTGCGGGGTCTTGGCGTCGCACAGCCGGACCTTCAGCATGACCTCCTCGGGGGACATGCCGAGGACACCGGCCAGCTTGGTGAGGACCGCCTTGCCGTCGTCCTTCTGCCTGAGCAGTTCGGTACGGGAGGCGGAGACCACGAGGCGGGTCTCGTTGTCGGCGAGCGGCACGCCGCGCGCGTCCAGGATCGCGCCGCGCACGGCGGGCGCCACGACCTGCTGGACGTGGTTGCCGGACGCCTCCTTCTGGTAGGCGGCGCCCTCGCGGATCTGGAGGTACCACAGCCGGCCGCCGAGGGTGCCGAGCAGGGAGAGGACGAGGATCTGGATGACGACGAGCCGGATCTGAACCCGTGGGGTCCGCCCGGTCTCCGGGATGTTAGTCATGGGCGAAGCCCATTCCTTCAAGGGTGGTGGTGGGAGACGGGTGGGCGTTGGTCACTGTGGTTGCCGCCCCCTCTCAGTGGATGCCTGTGTCATATCCGACGAAGCTGTGCACGCCCGTCGTGAACTGCCGCCGTCTCACAGCCGCTTGACCCCCTTGATACGGCCGACGCGCGTGCTGCGGATGCGGGCCTTGGCCTTCAGACCGCCGAGGCCGCCGCGCTGGCCGCCGATGCGCAGTCCCGTGCCGGAGGAGAGCCAGCCGGAGGAGATGTCCGTGCCCTTGGCCGCCGAACCGCTCTCGGCGAGCGGGTCGTTCTCGGCGCGGCGGGCCAGGGCCATGATCCCGGGCACCACGAACGGCGCGAGCAGCAGGTCGTACAGGGCGGCGGTGAACAGCAGTCCGCCGAGGCCGACATGGCGGGCGGCGGTGTCGCCGACGAGGGCGCCGACGCCCGCGTACAGCAGGGTCGAGCCGATCGCGGCGGCGACCACCACGAGCATGGAACCGGTGGCCGACTTGAGCCGGCCGTAGTCGGGTTTGGCGAGCCCGGCGAGATAGCCGATGACGCACAGCACCAGGGCGTAGCGGCCGGCGGCGTGGTCGGCGGGCGGCGCGAGGTCGGCGAGCAGGCCCGCGCCGAAGCCGACGAGGGCGCCGCCGACATGGCCGTACACCAGGGCAAGGCCGAGGACGGTGAGCAGCAGCAGATCGGGGACGGCGCCCGGCAGGTGCAGGCGGGCGAGAACGCTCACCTGGAGCACCAGGGCGACGACGACCAGGGCGGTGGAGAGCAGGATCCGGTTGACGCGCATGGGGGATTCAGCTCCTACTGCTGCTGATCGGTCGTGTCGGTCTGCGGCTGATCGGTGCCGCCGTTCTGCGGCTGATCGGTGCTGCCGTCCTGCTGCCGGCCGGTGCTGTCGTTCTGCTGCCGGCCCGTGCTGTCGTTCTGCTGCTGGTCGCCGCCGTTGTTCTGCCGCCGGTCGCCGGTGCCGGCCCCGTTCGCGGACGGGGTCACCGTGACGGTCACCGTCGGGGTCGGGGTCGGCTTGGGCTTGGCCGGGAGCACCTGGTCACGCGGGTCCTTCTTGGGGGCCTGGACGACGACGCCGACGATGTCGAGCTTGGTGAAGCCGACGTACGGCGTGACGGACAGGGTCCGGGTCAGACCGCCGCCGGACGGGTCGACACGGGAGACGACGCCGACGGGCACGCCGGGCACGAAGGGCCGGTCGGCCTGCGAGCCGAAGGTGACGAGCCGGTCACCCTTCTTCACCTCCGCCTTGCCGTTGAGGAGTTCGACGCGCAGCGGGCGGTCGCCCTGCCCGGAGGCGAAGCCCAGTTCGTCGCTGCCCTCCAGGCGGGTGCCGACGGTGAAGTCGGGGTCGCTGGCGAGCAGCACCGTGGCGGTGTCGGGTCCGACGGTGGTGACCCGCCCCACGAGTCCGTCGCCGTTGAGGACGGTCATGTCGCGCTTGATGCCGTCGCCCGCGCCGACGTCGATGGTGATGGTCCAGGAGAAACCCTGGGCCGCTCCTATGGCGATGACCTGGGCGCCCTTGATGCCGTACTGGCCCTCACCCGCGATCTTCAGCATCTTGTCGAGCTGGTTGAGGCGGCTGCGGTTGCGGTCGTCGCTGCCGAGCTTCGCCTTGAGGGCCGCGTTCTCCTTCTCCAGCCGGGCGAGCCGGTCATGGCGTTCACCGGAGTCGCGGATCGCGGAGACCGCGTTGCCGACGGGATCGACCGCCGAGGACACCCCGTTCTCGATCGGACCGAAGACCGCTGCAGCGGCCTGCCGGGCACCGTCGACCGGGGAGTTCTGGCCGCCGCGGATATCCACAGTGATCAGCGCGAACGCGATGGCGATCAGCAGCACCAGGAGCAGCCGGCTCTCTTTCGTGTCCCTCACGTGCGGCGGCCGTGCCCTTCCTATAGGAATTCGGGTGGCCCCCTCGGAGCGCGAACCCTAAGCGCACACCCTGGGGGCCCAATTGCGGGAGCTTATGCCTCTATATCAACGATCCGCCGTACGAGAGGGGATCATCTCGTACGGCGGAATCGAAGAGTTGTGTCATCTGCGCGGCTGGGCGTCCAGAACCTGCTGGAGCGCCTCGAACTCCTCGACGCACTTGCCGGAGCCCAACGCCACGCTGTCCAGCGGGTCCTCGGCGATGTGGATCGGCATGCCGGTCTCCCGGCGCAGCCGCTCGTCGAGGCCGCGCAGCAGGGCACCGCCGCCGGTCAGGACGATGCCGCGGTCCATGATGTCGCCGGACAGCTCCGGCGGACACTTGTCGAGGGTCGTCTTGACCGCGTCGACGATCGCGTTGACGGGCTCCTCGATCGCCTTGCGCACCTCGGCGGCGGAGATGACGACCGTCTTGGGCAGCCCGGACACCAGGTCCCGGCCGCGGATTTCGGTGTGCTCGTCGGAGTCGAGGTCGTACGCCGAACCGATCGTGATCTTGATCTGCTCGGCCGTCCGCTCACCGAGGAGGAGGGAGTACTCCTTCTTGATGTGCTGGATGATCGCGTTGTCCAGTTCGTCGCCCGCGACGCGGATGGACTGGGCGGTGACGATGCCGCCGAGCGAGATGACCGCGACCTCCGTGGTGCCGCCGCCGATGTCCACCACCATGTTGCCCGTGGCCTCGTGGACCGGCAGCCCGGAACCGATGGCGGCGGCCATGGGCTCCTCGATGATGTGCACCTGGCGGGCGCCGGCCTGGGACGACGCCTCGATGACGGCGCGGCGCTCGACGCCGGTGATACCGGAGGGCACGCAGACGACGACGCGCGGCCGGGCGAGATACCGCCGCTTGTGGATCTTCAGGATGAAGTAGCGGAGCATCCGCTCGGTGATCTCGAAGTCGGCGATGACACCGTCCTTCAGCGGGCGCACGGCCACGATGTTGCCCGGCGTCCGTCCGATCATCTTCTTCGCTTCGGCACCGACCGCGAGGATGCCACCGGTGTTGGTGTTGATCGCGACCACGGACGGCTCGTTGAGTACGATCCCGCGACCCCTGACGTACACCAGCGTGTTGGCGGTCCCGAGGTCGACAGCCATGTCACGGCCGATGAACGACATTGAGTTCCCCATCAGGATTCGTCTGGCCTTCCTGGGAGCTTTTGAGGGCTTTTCAGGTCGGCGAAGTGGGTGCGGTGACGTGAAGGCTTCCATCGTAGACGCGCCTGCACGAACACTGCGCGAGGGTCTTCGCCATTGTCATCATGCGCGCAGCCGCCTCGCTTGTGGAGACGGGCCAACGGGGGCACTCGTTCCCCCGATCGCCACGCATATGCCGAGCGGCGGCCGATAAGGTACGTCAACCACAGCTCAGGCGCCCGCTGCCGCTGACGCGCCCTCAGAAATATCCGCAGAACTTCCCCGAACGACGGACACGACAACCCGTCTGGCCGAACCGGGGCGCCCCGGCTACGGGGGCGGCGGGGGCGAGATTCGGGTGCGGCGCCGTCGTGGCTGAGCACGCACGCCCCCTGCGGGGCGCTGAACCGGTCCGGGGTCGATCGGGCAGCGGGGCGGCGGGGGGCAAGTGCGGCGCCGTCTTGGCTGAGCGCGCAGTTCCCCGCGCCCCTTACGGGGCGCTGACCCTGCCCGGAGTCGATCGGGCAGCGGGGCGGCGGGGGGCGTGATTCCAGTGCGGCACCGTTGTGGCTTAGCGCGCAGTTCCCCGCGCCCCTTGCGAGGCGCCGGCCGGGGCCCGGATCGTTCGGTGCGGCGGCGTCGTGGCTTGGCGCGCCGTTCCCCGCGCCGCCCTGCGGGGTGCCGGGTCAGGGGTGGTTGGGGAAGAAGATTTTGATTTCTCGGTCTGCCGATTCCTCGGAGTCCGACGCGTGGATCAGGTTCTCGCGGACGATCACGCCGTAGTCGCCGCGGATCGAACCGGGCGCCGCGGCGATCGGGTCGGTCGGGCCCGCCAGGGCACGCAGCCCCTCGATCACCCGCTCGCCCTCGACGATCAGCGCCACCACGGGACCGGACGCCATGAACTCGACCAGCGGCTCGTAGAAGGGCTTGCCCTTGTGCTCGCCGTAGTGCTGCTCCAGCGTGTCCTGGTCAAGCGTGCGCAGCTCAAGCGCGGTGATCCGCCAGCCGGCCTTCCGTTCGATACGGCTGATGATCTCGCCGGTCAGGCCGCGCCGGACGGCGTCGGGCTTGAGGAGGACGAGGGTGCGCTGAGTCACGGGAGGGCTCCTTCGTGCGGACATGTGCGGTGGGACGAGGTTACAGGGCGTGTCCGGCACCTCATTACGCAGCGTCAGCTCCCGAGGCCCCGGCCCGCGCGGCCTGCGCCGCGAACCTCGCCTTCGCCTCGTCGATCTTCCGTCCGAAGTGCACGGACGCCCACCACAGCGCCGCGAACATCACGCCGAGGAAGAACATCGTCGGCACGACGAACCCGGAGGCGATCAGCGCGATCTGCAACGCCCAGCCGAGCGCCACGCCCCCGCGCCGGGTCACCGCACCGCACAGCAGCACGCACAGGAACATCGCGATCCCGCTGACCGTCCACACCGTCGACGTCGTCAGGTCCGGGTCCTTCATCGCGACCAGCCCGGCGAAGCCGATGATGAAGACCTCGCCGATCAAGGTCGATGAGCACAGCGTACGCATCGGATTCTCAGCCCTTTCCGAGCAGCAGTCGGGCCTCGCCCACGGTGATGACCGAGCCCGTGACCAGCACGCCGCCGCCCGCGAACTCGCCCTCTTCCTCGGCCAGGGTGATCGCGGCCTCCAGGGCGTCCGGCAGCCGGGGCTCCACCTGGACCCGCTCCTCCCCGAACACCTCCACGGCGATCGCCGCCAGCTCGTCCGCGTCCATCGCACGGTGACTGGAGTTCTGGGTGACGACGACCTCGGCGAAGATCGGCTCGAAGGCCTCCAGCAGCCCGCGTACGTTCTTGTCGCCGCTCGCGCCCACCACGCCGATCAGACGGCTGAAGTCGAAGGCCTCCGCGACCGCCTCGGCCGTGGCCCGCGCGCCCGCCGGGTTGTGCGCCGCGTCCAGGACGACGGTCGGCGAGCGCCGTACCACCTCCAGGCGGCCCGGCGAGGACACGGCCGCGAAGGCCCTGCGGACGGTGTCGAGGTCCAGCAACTCGGCGCGCTGAGCGCCGACGCCGAAGAACGCCTCCACCGCGGCCAGCGCCACGGCCGCGTTGTGCGCCTGGTAGGCGCCGTGCAGCGGGAGGTACACCTCCGGGTACTCGCCGCCGAGCCCGCGCAGCGTCAGCAGCTGGCCGCCGACCGCGACCTGCCGCGCCAGCACACCGAACTCCAGGCCCTCACGGGCCACCGTGGCGTCGACCTCCACGGCCTTCTTCAGCAGCACCTGCGCCGCGTCCACCGGCTGCTGCGCCATGATCACGGTCGCGCCCTGCTTGATGATCCCGGCCTTCTCGGCGGCGATCTCCGCGTGGGTGAGGCCGAGTCGGTCGGTGTGGTCCAGGTCGATGGGCGTGACCACGGCGACGTCCGCGTCGATCACGTTCGTCGCGTCCCAGCTGCCGCCCATGCCCACCTCTACGACAGCCACGTCGGCCGGCGCGTCCGCGAAGGCGGCGTACGCCATGCCGGTCAGCACCTCGAAGAAGGAGAGCCGGTACTCCTGCTGGGCATCGACCATCTCGACGTACGGCTTGATGTCCCGGTACGTCTCGATGAACCGCTCGGCGGAGATCGGGGCGCCGTCCAGGCTGATCCGCTCGGTGATCGACTGGACGTGCGGCGAGGTGTAGCGGCCGGTACGCAGCTCGAAGGCGCCGAGCAGGGCCTCGATCATGCGGGCCGTGGACGTCTTGCCGTTGGTGCCCGTGATGTGGATCGACGGGTACGCCCGCTGCGGCTCCCCCAGCACGTCGACGAGCGCCGCGATGCGGGTGACGGAGGGTTCCAGCTTGGTCTCGCCCCAGCGGGTGGCCAGCTCCGCCTCGACCTCGCGCAGGGCCTTGTCGACCTCGGGGTCGGTCGGCCGGGCGGGTGCGTCGGCCTGGGCCGGGCCGCCCTGTGTGCGCAGGGTGCGGCTGCCGGCCTCGATCACCGCGAGGTCGGGGTCGCGGGAGGTCTCGGCTTCGATGATCTCGTCGAAGCCGTCGAGGGGGCCGGGGTGGTCGTTCTCTTGCGGGGCGTCGCTCACGGGGTCAAGTCTACGGACGCGCTGCGCTGGCTTCGGCGGTTGGGGCGGTTGTGAGTGCGGGGTGCCTGCGGCGCCGGTACGGGGTGGCTGGGGAGCCCTTGTGAGTGCGGGTGCGTTGTGGCTTGTCGCGCAGTTCCCCGCGCCCCTATGGGGCGCGGCTGTGGCTCGGCTGTTGCCATGCACCTGCCGGTACGGGGCGGCGGGGCGACGTTTGTGGCTGCGGGTGCGTTGTGGCTTGTCGCGCAGTTCCCCGCGCCCCTGTGGGGCGCGGGGAATGGGGGGTTAGGCCGGGGGGAGGTTGGTTAGTTGGGATTGGATTCGGGTGATGTCCTCGTTGGCCTTGGTCAGGCGGGTGCGGATCTTTTCGATCACCTGGTCGGGGGCCTTGGCCAGGAACGCCTCGTTGCCCAGCTTGGCCTCGGCCTGCTGGCGTTCCTTCTCCGCGGCGGCCAGGTCCTTGGCGAGCCGCTTGCGCTCGGCGGCCACGTCGATCGTGCCGGACAGGTCCAGCGCGACCTCGGCGCCGGAGACCGGCAGGGTCGCCGTGGCCGTGAAGGAGTCGCCCTCCGGCTGGAGGCGCAGAAGCTGGCGGATGGCCGCCTCGTGGGGCGCCAGCGCCGTGCCGTCCAGGGTGAGGCGGGCCGGGACCCGCTGGCCCGGCTGGAGGCCCTGGTCGGCGCGGAACCGGCGGACCTCCGTGATCACGGACTGCAGGATCTCGATCTCCCGCTCCGCGTCCGCGTCCCGGAAGGCGCTGTCCGTGGGCCAGTCGGCGATGACGACCGACTCGCCGCCGGTGAGGGTCGTCCACAGGGTCTCGGTGACGAAGGGGACGACCGGGTGCAGCAGCCTGAGGGTGACGTCCAGGACCTCGCCGAGGACGCGCTTGCTGACCTCGGCCGGCTCGCCGCCCGCCTGGAAGGTGGTCTTGGACAGCTCGACGTACCAGTCGAAGACCTCGTCCCAGGCGAAGTGGAACAGCGCGTCGGAGAGCTTCGCGAACTGGAAGTCGTCGTAGTAGGCGTCGACTTCGGCGACGACCGAGTTCAGGCGGGAGAGGATCCAGCGGTCCGTCGCGGACATCCGCGACGCGTCCGGCAGCGGGCCCTCGACCGTGGCGCCGTTCATCAGCGCGAAACGGGTCGCGTTCCAGATCTTGTTGGCGAAGTTGCGCGAGCCCTGGACCCAGTCCTCGCCGATCGGCACGTCGACGCCGGGGTTGGCGCCGCGCGCCAGGGTGAAGCGGAGCGCGTCGGAGCCGTACTTGTCCATCCAGTCCAGCGGGTTGACCGCGTTGCCGAAGGACTTCGACATCTTCTTGCCGAACTGGTCGCGGACCATGCCGTGCAGGGCGATGGTGTGGAACGGCGGGGTGCCGTCCATCGCGTACAGGCCGAACATCATCATCCGGGCGACCCAGAAGAAGAGGATGTCGTAGCCGGTGACCAGGACCGAGTTCGGGTAGAACTTCGCGAGCGATTCGGTCTGTTCGGGCCAGCCCAGCGTGGAGAACGGCCACAGGCCGGAGGAGAACCAGGTGTCGAGGACGTCGGTGTCCTGCGTCCAGCCCTCACCGGTGGGCGGCTGCTCGTCGGGGCCGACGCAGACGACCTCGCCGTCCGGGCCGTACCAGACCGGGATGCGGTGACCCCACCACAGCTGCCGCGAGATGCACCAGTCGTGGAGGTTGTCGACCCAGTCGAAGTACCGCTTCTCCATCTCCTGCGGGTGGATGGTGACCTTGCCCTCGCGGACCGCGTCACCGGCGGCCTTCGCCAGCGGGGCGACCTTGACCCACCACTGCAGGGACAGGCGCGGCTCGATGGTGGTCTTGCAGCGCGAGCAGTGGCCGACGCTGTGGACGTACGGCCGCTTCTCGGCGACGATCCGGCCGTCGGCGCGCAGGGCGCCGACGATGGCGGAGCGGGCCTCAAGGCGGTCCAGGCCCTGGAAGGGTCCGGGGGCGGTGATGACGGCGTGCTCGTCCATCACGGTGATGGCGGGCAGGTCGTGCCGCTGGCCGATCTCGAAGTCGTTCGGGTCGTGGGCCGGGGTGACCTTGACGGCGCCGGTGCCGAACTCGGGATCGACGTGCTCGTCGGCGACGACGGGGATGGAGCGGTCGGTGAGCGGCAGCTTGATCAGCTTGCCGACCAGATGGCGGTAGCGCTCGTCGTCGGGGTGGACGGCGACCGCGGTGTCGCCGAGCATGGTCTCGGCCCGGGTCGTGGCGACGACGATGGTGTCGTCCCCGTCGCCGTACTTCATGGAGACCAGTTCGCCGTCGTCGTCCTGGTACTCGACCTCGATGTCGGAGATCGCGGTCAGGCACCTCGGACACCAGTTGATGATGCGCTCGGCGCGGTAGATCAGCTCGTCGTCGAAGAGCCGCTTGAAGATGGTCTGGACGGCCTGCGACAGGCCCTCGTCCATCGTGAAGCGCTCACGGGTCCAGGCGACGCCGTCGCCCAGGCGCCGCATCTGGCCGCTGATCTGCCCGCCGGACTCGGCCTTCCACTGCCAGACGCGCTCGACGAACGCCTCGCGGCCGAGGTCGTGCCGGGACTTGCCCTCCTTCGCCAGTTCCCGCTCGACGACGTTCTGGGTGGCGATGCCGGCGTGGTCCATGCCGGGCTGCCACAGCGTCTCGTGGCCCTGCATGCGCTTGCGGCGCGTGAGGGCGTCGATGAGGGTGTGCTCGAAGGCGTGCCCGAGGTGCAGGCTGCCGGTGACGTTCGGCGGCGGGATGACGATGGTGTACGGAGGCTTGTCGCTCTTCGCGTCGGCCTCGAAGTAACCACGCTCTACCCAGCGCTCGTACAGCGGCCCCTCTACATCGGCCGGCGCGTACTGGGTCGGCAGTTCGGTGTCGGGCGCTGGTGGCTGCTGCTGAGCGTTCTCGGTCACGGGGGTCAGTTTAGAGGTGTCACGACCCAGTCCCGAAACGCGTTCGTTCTGTAACGGTGCGACCCCCGATGCGGTGCGGTTCCTGTGGCTGCGCGAGGATGTCGGGAACGCATAAGCATCTGGAGGGGAACCCAGAAATGAGTCACAACCAGCCGGGCCCGTACGGCGGGCAGCCCCAGCAGCCCGGGCCGTACGGTCAGCCGGGCCCCTACGGCCAGCCGCCGCAGGCACCCCAGCCCGGCTACGGGTACCCCCAGCAGCCGCCCGTGCCGCAGCAGCAGCCGCCGGTGCCGCCGCAGCAGCCGCAGCCCGGTTACGGCTACCCCGGGCAGACCCCTCCGGCCCAGCCCGGCTACGGCTATCCGCAGCAGGGCGGGGTTCCCCCGCAGAACCCGTACGGCCAGCAGCCCTACGGACAGCAGCCGTACGGCGCCCCGCAGCCCCCGGCCGCCGGCGGCGGCAAGAAGAAGACAGGCCTGGTCATCGGCGCGGTGGCCGTGGTGGCGGCCATCGCGGTCGGCGCCTACTTCGTGCTCGGCGGGGGCGGCGGCAGCGGCTCGGACATCGCCGACGACGGCCCGCACAAGCTGACCACTCCGGACACGGTGCTCACCGAGTACAAGAAGTCCGACAGCGACAGCGACAGCATGTCGAAGAGCGACCTGAAGGACGCCGAGTCGTGGGGCGTCAAGGACGCCAAGGACGTCAGCGCCTCCTACACGGTGGAGGACAAGAGCAACCCGCTGGGCGGCAAGGTCATCTCGTTCGGTGGCGTCTACGGTTCGATCGACGACCCGGAGCGGGCCGTGGACGGACTCTTCGCGGCCATGCAGAAGGAGTCCAAGGACGAGAACGTCACCTTCGAGGGAAGTCCCAAGGAGTACCAGCCCAGTTCGCTGGAGGGCGCGATCCTCAAGTGCCAGGGCGCGAGCATCGACAACTCCGCCAATGCCTCGTCGGGCATGGCGAAGAAGATGAACGTGACGTACTGCGTGTGGGGCGACCACAGCACCGTCGGCTTCGTGATGCCCATGGAGTACTCGGACATCGCCGCAGGCAAGGCCACCGACCCGGCGGCAGCGGCCGAGACGACGGCCAAGTTCCGCAAGGAAGTGCGCGTCAAGATCTGACGCCGCCGCCTCCCCCGCCACCCGGCACACGAAAGCCCCGGTCCTTCGCGGCCGGGGCTTCGCGCTGAGTGGGCTCGGACTTGATCTACGCCGTCTTCTGCTCGCCCGGGCCGCGACCGCGGGCGTCGCGCGGGATCAGGGTCGGGTTGACGTTCGACAGGACGACGTCGGCCGTGATGACGACACGGGCCACGTCCTTGCGGGACGGCACCTCGTACATCACCGCCTGAAGGACCTCCTCCATGATGGCGCGCAGGCCACGGGCGCCGGTCTGCCGCAGGATCGCCTGGTCGGCGATGGCCTCCAGCGCCTCACGCTCGAAGTCCAGTTCCACACCGTCGAGTTCGAACAGCCGCTGGTACTGCTTCACCAGGGCGTTACGCGGCTCGACGAGGATCTGCAGCAGCGCCTTGCGGTCGAGGTTGTGGACCGAGGTGATCACCGGGAGACGGCCGATGAACTCGGGGATCATGCCGAACTTGACCAGGTCCTCCGGCATGACGTCCTCGAAGACGTCCTTGGACTCCAGCTCGCGCTTGGAGCGGATCGTCGCGCCGAAACCGATGCCCTTGGCGCCGGCCCGGGCCTCGATGATCTTCTCCAGGCCGGCGAAGGCGCCGCCCACGATGAACAGCACGTTCGTCGTGTCGATCTGGATGAACTCCTGGTGCGGATGCTTGCGGCCGCCCTGCGGCGGCACCGAGGCGGTGGTGCCCTCCAGGATCTTCAGCAGGGCCTGCTGGACGCCCTCACCCGAGACGTCACGGGTGATCGAGGGGTTTTCACTCTTCCGCGCGACCTTGTCGATCTCATCGATGTAGATGATCCCGGTCTCGGCCTTCTTGACGTCGTAGTCCGCCGCCTGGATCAGCTTGAGCAGGATGTTCTCGACGTCCTCGCCGACGTAGCCCGCCTCCGTCAGCGCCGTGGCGTCGGCGATCGCGAAGGGGACGTTCAGCATGCGCGCGAGGGTCTGCGCGAGCAGGGTCTTGCCGGAGCCCGTGGGGCCCAGCAGAAGGATGTTGGACTTCGCCAACTCGATGGCGTCGTCACGGCCCTGAGCGCCGCCGTTCTCGCCCGCCTGGACCCGTTTGTAGTGGTTGTACACCGCGACGGACAGGGCCTTCTTCGCGGCCTCCTGGCCGACCACATAGCCCTCAAGGAACTCATAGATCTCGCGGGGCTTCGGCAGTTCCTCCCAGCGCACCTCGCTGGTCTCCGCCAGCTCCTCCTCGATGATCTCGTTGCAGAGGTCGATGCACTCGTCGCAGATGTACACACCGGGCCCTGCGATGAGCTTCTTGACCTGCTTCTGGCTCTTGCCGCAGAACGAGCACTTGAGCAGATCGCCGCCGTCACCGATGCGTGCCACGGTGTGCTTCCCCTTCGCCTGGGAGCCGCCTGGACGTCACAGGCCCAACGACTCCTGGTGCTGCCTTATGTCCGACGGTACCTTGCCGAGCCCCCCGTTCGGGCCCCCCTTGGCACGGTTCACTTTGACGTGCACCGCGCCAAGGGCGGCGAAGGAGGTCCCCTTCGCGCTCGACGCACGGGGGAGACCCGCACTCCGCGTCAGCGGACGCTCTCGTTGTTCATCTTGCGGGTGGAGATGATCTGGTCCACCAGGCCGTACTGGAGTGCTTCCTCCGCCGTGAGGATCTTGTCGCGCTCGATGTCCTCGCGCACCTTCTCGATCGGCTGGTTGGAGTGCTTGGCCAGCATCTCCTCCAGCTGCGAACGCATCCGCGTGAACTCGTTCGCGATGATCTCCAGGTCGGAGAGCTGACCGCGGCCGGTGCTGCCGGCGGGCTGGTGGATCAGCACGCGCGAGTTCGGCAGCGCCATGCGCTTGCCCGGCGTACCCGCGGCGAGCAGGATGGCGGCCGCGGAGGCGGCCTGGCCCATGCACACCGTCTGGATGTCGGGCTTCACGAACTGCATCGTGTCGTAGATCGCCGTCAGGGCGGTCATGTCGCCACCGGGGCTGTTGATGTAGATCGAGATGTCCCGGTCCGGGTCCATCGACTCCAGGCACAGCAGCTGCGCCATGACGTCGTTGGCGGAGGCGTCGTCGATCTGGACGCCGAGGAAGATCACGCGCTCCTCGAAGAGCTTCGCGTACGGGTCGTACTCGCGGATGCCCTGGGAGGTGCGCTCCACGAAGCGCGGGATGACATAGCGGCTGTCGGGCCGGGGCCCGTCGTACTGGCCGCTGGCGGCGCCGGGGAAGTTGTTCATGAGGTTCACCGTCCTGGTGGCGTTCTGGGGGCTGGAGACTCGGCGGTGCGGGGCGTGGCCGGGCCGGTCAGGCACCGGTGCCGCCGCCTCCCGGAACACCGGAGGCATGCGTGATGATCTCGTCGATGAGACCGTACTCCTTCGCTTCCTCCGGGGTGAACCAGCGGTCGCGGTCACCGTCGCGGATGATCGTCTCCACGGTCTGGCCGGAGTGCAGCGCGGTCAGCTCGGACATGCGCTTCTTGGTGCGCATCAGGTACTCGGCCTGGATCTTGATGTCCGAGACCGTGCCGCCGAGACCCGCGGAGCCCTGGTGCATCATGATGTCGGCGTGGGGCAGCGCGAAGCGCTTGCCGGCGGCACCGCCGGTCAGCAGGAACTGGCCCATCGACGCCGCCATGCCCATGGCGATCGTGACCACGTCGTTCGGGATGTACTGCATGGTGTCGTAGATCGCCATGCCGGCCGTCACCGAACCGCCGGGGCTGTTGATGTAGAGGTAGACGTCCTTCGTCGGATCGGCGGCGAGGAGCAGCAACTGCGCGGTGATCTTGTTCGCGATGTCGTCGTCGACCTGCTGGCCGAGGAAGATGATCCGCTCGCCGAGCAGCCGGTTGTAGACCTGGTCGCCGAGGCCGCCACCGATGGAAGGCTCGCCGGCGGCGGAGGGCATCAGATTCGTCACGTATCCACCTGCTCGTCTTACGACGGCGCCGGGCCGTCTCACGTGTTCCTGCGTAATCCTGCGTAATCCTGCCGGGGGCTTCGGGGGACTTCCCTGCCCTCGTATTCATGGACCCTAACGCGCGGGTCCCTTCGGGGAATCCCGTGGACGGGGGTGTTCGCCTCGGGCGTAGCGGGTGGCTCCGCCGGTTTGGCCGTGTCTTCTCGCCGCTGTGGATCGGTGGGGGGTGTGTGCGGGTGCGTGGGGGCTGGGCGCGCAGTTCCCCGCGCCCCTGGGGTGGGCTGCCGCTGAGGGGGTTGCTGGGGGACGGGAGGGGGGTGCGCCCGTGGGGGGCGGTGGTGGGGCTGTGCGGGTGCGTTGTGGCTGGGCGCGCAGTTCCCCGCGCCCCTGAGGTGGGGAGCCGCTGAGGAGGCTCCAAGGTTGCCGGGAGCGGGGTGCGCGCCGTGGGGGGCGGTGGTGGGGCTGTGCGGGTGCGTTGTGGCTGGGCGCGCAGTTCCCCGCGCCCCTGAGGTGGGCTGCCGCTGAGGGGGCTCCAAAAAAGGGGGCTTCCCGAGGTTGCTGGGGGACGGGCGGGGCCCCTGGGGGGTCCCAGGGGCCCTGTGGGGTTTGGCGGGGTCAGGACTTGGGGGTTTCCTCGGTGGGGGCGGACTGCTCCGTGGTGGGCTCGTCCTCGTCCTCGTCCTCGTCGTCCAGGTCGACGATCTCGCCGTTGGTGTCCTTCACCGTGGCGGCCTCGACCACGACGGCCAGTGCCTTGCCGCGGGCGACCTCGCCGACCAGCAGCGGCACCTGGCCGCCCTCGACGACGGCCTGGGCGAACTGGTCGGGGGACATGCCGGAGGACGCCGCACGCCGCATGAGGTGCTCGGTCAGCTCCTCCTGGTTGACGTTGAGCTTCTCCGACTTGACCAGCTCATCGAGCACGAACTGGGTCTTGATGCCCTTGACCGCGGCCTCATGGGTCTCGGTCTCGAACTCCTCGGCGGTCTTGCCCTGGAGCTCCAGGTACTTGTCGAGGCTGAGACCCATCTGGGGGAGCTGGTGGTGCTCCAGGTTGTGCTTGCGGGTGTTGATCTCGTCTTCGAGCAGCTTCTCGGGAACCGGGACCTCGACCAGCTCGAGCAGCTTGTCCAGCACCCGCTCCTGGGCCTGCGTGGCCTGGTCGTACTGCTTCATGTTCGCCAGGCGCTTGTGGCTGTCGGCCCGCAGCTCCTCCAGGGTGTCGAACTCGGAGGCGAGCTGCGCGAAGTCGTCGTCCAGCGCGGGCAGTTCCCGGGCGGCGACCTGGGTGACCTTGACGGTGACCTCGGCCGGCCGGCCCGCCGCGGAACCGCCCTTCAGCTCCGAGGTGAAGGTGGCCTCGCCGCCGGCCTGAAGGCCCGTGACGGCCTCGTCGATGCCGTCCAGCAGCTCACCCGAGCCGATGGTGTAGGAGACGCCCTCCGCGACGCCGTCCTCCAGGACCTCGCCGTCGACCTTGGCCTCCAGGTCGATGGTGACGACGTCGCCGTCCTCGGCGGCACGCTCGACCGGCGTGGTGGACGCGAAGCGCTCACGCAGCTGCTCGACCGACTTGTCGATGTCCTCGTCGGTGACCTCGATGGCGTCGACCTCGACCTCGATGCCGGAGTAGTCCGGGATCTCGAGGGCCGGGCGGATGTCGACCTCGGCGGTGAAGTTCAGCGTCTCGCCGTCCTTCAGCTCCGTGATGTCGACCTCGGGCTGGCCCAGCGGGTTCAGCTCGGCCTCGTTGACCGCGTCCGTGTAGAACTTCGGGAGCGCGTCGTTGACGGCCTCCTCCAGCACGGCGCCACGGCCGAACCGCTGGTCGATGACGCGGGCCGGGATCTTGCCCTTACGGAAGCCCTTCACCGTGACCTGCTGGTTGATCTTCTTGTACGCCGCGTCGAGGCTGTCCTTGAGCTCCTCGAAGGGCACCTCGACAGTGAGCCGAACCCGGGTCGGGTTCAGGGTCTCCACGGCGCTCTTCACGGTTCGGTCTCCTTGTGGCTGACTTCTTGGGTTCTGCCGGAGCCAGACAGGTCCGGCGGATTTCGCCGCCCGGAGGAGTTCGTAGGCCGAGTGGGCCGGGACACACGGGCGCGCAGCTTGCATAGTAACCGCAGCCGGTCAGCGCCCCAAAAGGCGATCACGAGTCGCCACTCGGTCGGTGGTCGGGGTGGCGGGATTTGAACCCACGGCCTTCCGCTCCCAAAGCGGACGCGCTACCAAGCTGCGCCACACCCCGTCTGGTGCGACACGTAGGGTACATGCCCGGACCGGATGCGTCCGCAGGTTTACCGGCCGTCTCCGCCGCGGCATACCCGCAGCCCAACACGTTGGCCTACGAGGTCCGCGACCCGCTACGATGCCTCCTGTGCCGCGGTCGCCCGATCAGCAGCACACCATGTGCGGGCGTAGCTCAATGGTAGAGCCCTAGTCTTCCAAACTAGCTACGCGGGTTCGATTCCCGTCGCCCGCTCTTTGTGGCCGAGGCCCAGGTGAGAGGCGGTTTCCCTCTTCCTGGGCCTCAGCTCGCTCCGGGGCCTGACGGGTGGGGAGAGAGATGCGCGGGGTGGGGACAGCCGCGGCCGTGTTCGTGGCGACCGTGGTGCTGGCGGCTTGCGGCGGCGAAGATCGCTCGGGCGCGGCAGCGGAGGGCGGGGGCAGTTCCACCGTGCTGGCGGACCAGGGCACCCTGACTCCTGACGCGGTGCGGGAGGACATCCGGGCGGCCGTCGCCGCCGGTGGCTTCGCGCCACCGCGCTTCGTCGCCGCGCAGGAGCTGCTCAGTTCCTGCGAGGCGGGTGCCGTCGTGCGGGTCGGCACCAAGCCGGATCCGGAGGCCGTCGCCAAGGTCGTCGCCGGGCTGGAGAGCCGCGGCTGGCGTGAGGAGAGGCGGCGCTTCGCCACCACCAAGGCTTGGGGGCTGGCGAAGAGGGGGTGGGCGCTGAGCTTCGTCGCCGGAAGGGTCTCGGAGAAGGCCGTCGCCTTCGGCCCGGCGGTCGAGCCGAACCGTTCGAGGGGCTGGTGTTCCGAGGCTGGGGCACGTGCGGCTCCCCTTCCGCCACCGAGTCGCCCTGATCTTCGGCGGGCCGCCGCACGGTTCGATTCCCGCCGCCCGCCCTGTGTGGCTCAGGGCCAGGTCGGAGGATTGCCCTCGGCCTGGCCCCGAGTGTTTTCCGCAGGGGTCAGCCGATGTAGTCCCAGCGCTGCTCCGCGGAGCCGAGGCAGCCGTAGATGATCACCTTGATGCCGTCGGCGGTGCCGCCGCCCGCGAGCGAGAGGCACTTGCCGCTCTTGAGGTTGCGCAGCTCACCGGAGCCGCTGTAGTTGACCCAGTACTGTTCGTGGCCGTCGTTGCAGTCCCAGATGATCGCCTGTGTGCCGTCGGCCGTGCCGCCGCTGCCTGCCAGCGACAGACACCGTCCGCTCTTGTGTTCTCCAGCCTGGAGTAGATGTCCGTCGCGCTCGCCGAGGGCGCGGCGAGCGCCAGGCCCGCCACCGCCGGACGGATGCTGCCCCGCCGCCTCCACGACCGTGCCCCCGGTCGCCGATCCACGGGGGCCGACCAGGCGATCTTGAACCCTCGAACGCGCGCACACCCATGCCGCTTTCGGCCCTTCGGTCCTGAACAACCGAAGAACACCGCCGATCCGTCCGCACCCCCGACCCAGGAGGAACCCCTGGCCGGTTTACGCCCGGGAAGAGGGAATGGCCGGGCGCGAGGGCACCCCTCGGCCGTCTCGGGGTGCTCTGGCGGAAAACAGCCCCTTGATCAGAAGCTGATCGAGTTGATCGTGTCGGCTATCGAGTTGAGGAAGCGCTGGATGGACGGGGCCATGCCGGTCGAGGCCAGGAAGAAGCCGAAGAGTATGGCCACGATGGCGGGACCGGCCTTGATGTTCCCCCCTCGGATCAACACCACCAGGATGATCGCCAACAGCAGCACCACGGACAGTGAAATGGCCACACTGATCACACCCTCGGTCGGTCCGCTCTCCCGGCCCGGGGATGCTGCCCCGCACCCCCGCCAGAACCATCGTGCCACCAACAGGGCCGGGCTATGCGACGCGTGACGCATCGTCGGCCACGCGCGCGCCCCGCGATGCGGCCCGCACAGCAATTCGAGGGTGCACCCGCACGGGCCTCAACCGGTAATTCCAGAAGCCCGTTTCACGGCCCACACATCGCGTTCGCAGGTAATTCGAATTGGCGCCGCCCATCGACATGGAGACGGTCCTATGCACCAATGAGTCCGGATGAATCGGTACATTGAGGGCGATCTACTGCCGTCGATGTGCTCATCATCACGCGTCCGGGAGGGGAGAGTTCGGCGAATACGCGGGTACCCGAAGCCGTTAAACAGGAAACCGCAGGGGAGTTTTACGAAAACCCACGGACAACGCTAGGGTGCCTCAGATGTTTGATGCCGCCTCGTCCCCCGGCCAGAACCGAAGGTCCCTCCCGCCGGCGCAGTCGCCGCGGGACGCAGTACCCGACGCACGCACCCCGCAGGCGAGACCGGGCAAGCAGCGCGACGCCTTCTTCGACAACGCCAAGTACCTCGCGATCGTCCTCGTCGCCGTCGGGCACGCCTGGGAGCCGCTGAAGGGCGACAGCCGGGCGCTCCAGGGCGCGTACATGGTCGTGTACGCCTTCCACATGCCGGCGTTCATCATCATCTCCGGCTACTTCTCACGCAGTTTCGACATGCGGCCGGACCGGCTCAAGCGGCTGCTGACCGGCGTCGCCCTGCCGTACATCGTCTTCGAGACGGCGTACCCGCTCTTCAAGCGGTACGTCGACCACTCCCCCGACCAGGAGATCAGCCTGCTGGATCCCTGGTACCTCACCTGGTTCCTGTGCGCGCTGTTCATCTGGCGGCTGACGACGCCGATCTGGAAGGCGATCCGCCGGCCGCTGCCCGTGGCGTTCGCCATCGCGATGCTGGCGACCGTCTCGCCGAGCATCGGCGACGACCTCGATCTCCAGCGCGTCCTGCAGTTCCTGCCGTACTTCGTGCTCGGGCTGTGCATGAAGCCGGAGCACTTCCAGCTGGTGCGCCGCCGCTCGGTACGGATCGCCGCGGTGCCGGTGTTCGCGGCGGCGCTCGCCTTCGGCTGGTGGGCGGTGCCGCGGATGAACGCCGCGTGGTTCTACCACCGGGACTCGGCGCAGGAGCTGGGCGTGCCGTGGTGGTGCGGGCCGCTGATGGTGCTCGCCATGTTCGGCTGCTCGCTGCTGCTGACCGCCTGCTTCTTCGCGTTGGTGCCGGGCCGCAGGACGTGGTTCACCGCGCTGGGTGCGGGGACGTTGTACGGCTATCTGCTGCACGGTTTCGTGGTGAAGTTCGCCGACTACCAGGGCTGGATGGACCACGGCTGGTTGCACCGGCCGGCCGGGGAGGTTCTGGTGAGTGTGCTTGCGGGGGGTGCGGTTACGTTGCTCTGCACTCGGCCCGTGCAGCGGGTGTTCCGCTTCGTGGTGGAGCCGCGGATGGACTGGGCGTTTCGGGGGGAGTCGGCGGGGGCCATGCGGGAGGGTGGGGCGCGGGAGCGGGGGCGGGACAAGGTCCCTGTTTAGTCGTGCGCGTCAGCGTTGGCGGGGGTGCGGGGTGCTTGGCGGGTGCGGGTGCGTTGTGGTTGGTCGCGCCCGCGCGGCGGAGCCGCATATCGATACAGCCCCGCGCCCCTATCGGGGCGTTGCAGCTCGGGCAGGGTCAGTGGTGTAACGGGGCTGTGGGGCCCTCTCGGCAGATCAGGAGTAGGGCTCGGTCGTCGTTGACGTCCTTGGCCACCGCTTCGATGAGGTGCCAGGCCGCGCCGTGGAAGCCGCCGGCCACATAGCGGTCGGCCTCGCCGGTGAGCCGGTCCATGCCCTCCACGATGTCCCGGTCCGAGGTCTCCACCAGACCGTCCGTGAACAGCATCAACACGTCCCCCCGGCGGAGCGAGCCCTTCACGGGGTCGAACTGGGCGCCGTCGTACACACCGAGCAGCGGCCCCTCGGCGGCCTTCTCCTCCCAGCGCCCGCTGCCCGCGCTCAGCTGCAGCCCCGGCGGATGACCCGCCGAGTACAGCTCGTAGTCGCCGGAGTCGAGGTCCAGGACCAGGTGGATCGAGGTGGCGAAGCCCTCGTCCCAGTCCTGGCGGAGCAGATAGCCGTTGGCGGCCGGCAGGAAGGCGTGCGGGGGCAGCGAGCCCAGCAGGCCCCCGAACGCGCCGGACAGCAGCAGCGCCCGCGACCCCGCGTCCATGCCCTTGCCGGACACGTCCGTGAGGACGACCTCCAGCGTGCGCCCGCCGTTCGTGCGGGCCGCGACGACGAAGTCGCCGGAGAAGGACTGGCCGCCGGCGGGCCGCAGCGCCATCTCCCGGTGCCAGCCCTGCGGCAGCTTCGGCAGCTTGCTCTGCACGCGGATCCGCTCACGCAGGTCGAACAGCATCGTGCCGCCGCGCCGCCAGGGCACCCCGACCCGGCTGCGGAACTGGGCGGTGAGCAGCCCGAAGAAGCCGCAGGCCGCGACCACGAGGACCACGCCGGGCGTGACCCGGGAGGGGCCCTCGGTGTACGGGCCGAGCCGGACCGACTCCACGATCAGCGCCGTGGCCGCCGCCGCGTACAGCCCGAGCAGGCTCGCCGGGCGCAGCAGCAGCCCGCCCGCGACGATCGGGAGCACCAGGGCGCCCGGGGCGAACCACACCGAGTTGGCGAGGGTCATGGCCGCGAGCACCGGGACGGTCAGCAGCAGGCCGGCCAGCGCGATCCAGTCGGAGCCGTCGCCGCGGAAGTAGTCAACGGCGCTTCGGCGCAGGCCGACGCGTGCCCGGTGCCACTGCATCCGCCACCGGGCCGTGAAGGTCTCGGCCTTCCCGCGCCGCTCTCGTCCTGCTGCCATCAGTTCGGGACCCTATCCATCGGACCGGCCCCATGGCACGGGAGGTCCCACTTGTCCCCCGTCCGAGGCCCAACTTCACAGTGAACTTCATGGAACGCCGTCCCGCTGCCGCCTGGGGGAAATTCATTCGCTCCTCCCGCAATGCGCTGATACGCATGGTGTATGGCGACTGACCTTGCACAGGACGACTGCGGGATCGAGCTGCGGGCGGTGCGGCGCGACGAGCTGGACGAGTGGTACGACAACCTGGTCCGGGCCTTCGGCGGCGTGCCCGAAGCGGCCGAGGAGCGTCAGCTGTACCTGGAGCTGATCGAGCCGGAGCGCACCATCGGCGCGCGGGACGGTGACGCGTGGGTGGGGACGGCCGGGGCGTTCGACTTCCGGCTGACCGTGCCCGGCGGGGCGCCGGTGCGGGCCGCGGGCGTCACCATGGTCAGCGTGGCCGCCACCCACCGGCGGCGCGGGGTGCTCACGTCGATGATGCGGCGCCAGCTGGACGACGTACGGTCCTGGGGCTGGCCGCTTGCGGTGCTGACGGCGTCGGAGCCGGCCATCTACGGACGGTTCGGGTACGGCGCGGCGACGTTCCAGGCCCACGCGGAGATCGACACCGGCCGGGTGCGGCTCGCGGTGCCGCCCGGCACCGACGACGTACGGCTGAGGTACGCCGCGCCGGCCGACGTGCTCGACGCGTGCGAGGCGCTGTACGCCCGGCAGGTGCCGCTGCGCCCCGGGATGGTGGCGCGGCTGCCGAAGTGGGAGCGGGTCGCGCTGCTCGACCCGGAGAGCGAGCGCAACGGTGCGTCGCCGTTGCAGTGCGTCGTGGCCGAGCGGGACGGGGAACTGGTCGGTTACGCGCGGTTCCGGGTCAGGCCGGACTGGGACCATGCCGGTGCCAAGGGCACGGTGGTGCTGGAGGACCTGGAGGCGGTGGACCCGGCGGCGCGGGCGGCGGTGTGGCGGTTCCTGTTCGACATCGATCTGACCTCGACGCTGCTGGCGCGGGGGCGGCCGGTGGACGAGGGGTGGCAGCACCTGGTGTCGGACATCCGGCGCTGCCAGGTGCGGCTGCGGGACTCGCTGTATGTACGGCTGGTGGATCTGGGGGCGGCGCTGGAGGCGCGGACGTATCAGGCGCCGGTGGACGTGGTGTTCTCGGTCGAGGACGCCTTCTGCCCCTGGAACGCGGGGCGTTGGCGGCTGACCGGGGACGCGAAGGGAGCGTCGTGCTCGCGCACCGAGGAGCCGGCCGAGCTGGCGCTGTCCGTGCGGGAGTTGGGGGCCGCGTATCTGGGTGGCGTGCCGCTCACGTCGCTGGCGGCGGCCGGCCGGGTACAGGAACTGCGCCAGGGCGCCCTGACAGAGGCATCAGTCGCCTTCGCCTCCCCCACAGCCCCCTGGCTTCCCCACGGCTTCTAAACCCCACCCCAACGACCGGCCCCCCGAGCCACGACCCCACCTAGGGGCAATGCCGGTGACTTAAGTGGCTGTGGCTCGTTGTCCTTCGTATGGCGAGGGTGGGGCAGGTCAAGGCGCCTGCGGGTGAGCGGTTGTCGGACC
>NZ_JBIWKB010000090.1:0-29943 GCF_044765425.1 Streptomyces sp. NPDC102462
GGAGACGCCAAACGCCTGTGGAGCGCCGGTAAGACGGGCACACGTGCCCGCACAGCGCGGTGAAGCAGGAAGCCCCCGGAAGGGTCAGACGACCCGGGCCGGAATCCCTGGACTTTAGGCCAGGGAGCACGTCAAGCGCGTCAACCAGCCCCACCGGCACAGCAGTCGAAGCTCCCCGTTCCCCGGAACCCAGCAGAGGAGATCTTCATGGACACGCGACGAACCACCGGCCGGGCCCTCGACCGGCGCACCCTGCTGCGCGGCGCGGCGGGCATGACCGCGGCGGCGGGCATCGCGACGGTCGCCGGAATCGGCACGGCGGGCCCGGCCTTCGCCTACGGCTGGAGCCGCACCCTCCAACAGGGCCTGTCCGGCGCCGACGTGACCGAACTGCAGATCCGCGTCGGCGGCTGGGCCGCCGCCGGCGCCCAGCAGACGTACCTCGCCTGGGACGGGGCGTTCGGCTCCGCCACCGACGGCGCGGTCAGACGCTTCCAGTCCGCCTACGGCCTGAGTGCCGACGGCGTCGTCGGACCGCAGACCCAGAGCGTGCTCAACAGCCTGGAGAGCGCCGACGGCTCCACGGCCCACTTCGAATGGAGCGAGTTCCAGTCCAAGGACGGCTCGGGCTTCAGCAACGGCAAGGTGGGCGCCGCACAGGTCAAGGAGAACGTGCGGCGGCTGATGTACAAGCTGGAAGCGGTGCGCAAGAAGGCCGGGAACAGCGCCATCACCATCAACTCCGGCTTCCGCAGCGTCGCGCACAACGCCTCCGTGGGCGGCGCGTCCAACAGCATGCACGTGTACGGCGTCGCCGCCGACATCGTCGTCACGGGCCACACCACGCTCCAGGTGTACCGGATCGCCGAGACCTGCGGGTTCTCCGGCCTGGAGGCGTACACCCACTCCTGGCAGCACGTCGACAGCCGCGTCCAGTACCCCTCGTACGGCTCGGGGTCGTGGTGGTGGGAGAGCGGCGTGGTGTGACCCCGCCCGCCGACCGCCGGCGCCGGCCCGCCCCCCACGGGGCGGGCCGGCGCCGTTTGCGTTGCCTCTCGCAAAGGCTCCGGGCCGGTGATCACCGGTTCCGGCCGGGTGTGAACAGCCCGCCATCCGGGTGATCTACGCCCCGCCCCCGGCGGCCCGGGTCGCCAGGAAACACAAGGTTGGCGCGGGTTGCCGGGTCGTCGTGGGCCGCGGGCTAAGTGGCAGCCAGACGGTGGCCGACCGAAACTGGCAGAGCGGTTCGTGATCAGGAAAGTGCGCAGGCAAACGTCCTCCAGGAGGTCGATGGTGGAGCAGTCCGCCGACGTCTACATATCCGGGCCGGACGAAGCACCCGCAGCCGGTGGCACCGGCGCGAGCCCGGCGAGTACCGAAACCGAGCGAGGACTCGCCGAAGTCCTCGCCGACGTACTGAAATCCGAACGCGTCGCAGTCGACGGGCACTTCTTCGCCGACCTCGGCGCCAACTCGCTGGTCATGGCACAGTTCTGCGCACGGCTCAGAAAGCGTACGGACCTGCCGTCCCCGTCCATGAAGGACATCTACCGCAGCCCGACGATCCGGAGCCTCGCGGCGGCGCTTGCGCAGACCACGCCCGACCCGGCCGGACCCCGGCCGGCCGCCCCGGCACCGACGGCGTCCGCGGGCCCGCCGGCTCGGCCGCCCGCGCTCCCCAGGGCGCGACACGTCCTGTGCGGCACTGCCCAACTCCTCATCTTCCTCGGCTACTCGTTCGCCGCCGGGCTTGTCACCGCCCGGGGCTTCGAGTGGGTCGCCGCCGGCTCCGGCCTCGCCGACGTCTATCTGCGGTCGCTGCTCTTCGGCGGCGCAGGCTTCACGGGAATGTGTCTGTTCCCTGTCGTCGCCAAATGGCTGCTCGTCGGCCGCTGGAAGCCCGCGGAGTTCCCCGTCTGGGGCCTTGCCTATCTGCGGCTCTGGCTCGTCAAGGTACTGCTGCACGCCAACCCGATGGTCCTGTTCATCGGCAACCCGCTGTACGTGCTCTATCTGCGGGCGCTCGGCGCGCGCGTCGGCAAGGGCGTCACGATCCTCTCGCACTCCGTCCCGGTCTGCACCGATCTGCTGACGATCGGCGACGGCGCGGTGATCCGCAAGGACGCCTACCTCCAGTGCTACCGGGCGCACGCCGGACGCATCCAGACCGGCCGGGTCACCCTCGGCCGCGACGCCTTCGTCGGCGAGAAGACCGTGCTGGACATCGACACCTCGATGGGTGACGGGGCGCAGCTCGGTCACGCCTCCGCCCTCTACCGCGGCCAGCACATCCCCGACGGCGCACGCTGGCACGGCTCACCGGCCCAGCCCACCGAGACCGACTACCTGCGCGTCCCGCCGGCCCCCTGCGGCGCACTGCGCCGGGCCTGGTTCGGCATCGGCGCCCTGCTCCAGCTGTACCTCTTCTACCTGCCGGTGTTCATGGGCGGCACCTACCTGCTGTTCACCGGTGTGCCGGCGATCGGCGACCGGCTGACGACGGACACCACCGGGCTCTCCTCGGCGGCCCTGTTCACCGACGCGCTCCTGCTGTCCCTCGTCCTGTTCTTCGGCCTCACGGCGGTGGGCCTTGTGGTGCTGTACGCCGTGCCCCGGCTGCTGAACCTGCTCATCGAACCCGGCCGCGTCTACCCGCTCTACGGATTCCACTACGTGGTGCACCGGGCGATCGCCCGCATGACGAACGTCAAGTTCTTCGCCTGGCTCTTCGGCGACAGCTCCTACGTCGTGCACTACCTGCGCGGGATCGGATACAACCTCAACCAGGTGGAGCAGACCGGCTCGAACTTCGGCTCCGAGTTCCAGCACGAGACGCCGTTCCTCGTCTCCATCGGCAGCGGCACGATGGTGGCCGACGGGCTGTCCGTGCTGAACGCCGAATACTCCAGTACCTCCTTCCGGGTGGCGAGGGCGTCCATCGGGTCGCGCAACTTCCTCGGCAACAACATCGCCTACCCCGCCGGCGGCCGGACGGGCGAGAACTGCCTGCTCGCGACGAAGGTGATGGTGCCCCTCGACGGCGAGATACGCGAGGGCGTGGGCCTGCTCGGCTCCCCGTGCTTCGAGATCCCCCGGTCGGTGGAACGGGACACCAGGTTCGACCACTTGAGGTCCGGCGAGACCCAACGGCGCCTGCTCGCCGCGAAGAACCGCCACAACCTCGGCACGATGGCCCTGATGATGGGCGTCCGCTGGCTGCACGCCTACCTGCTCACGGTCATCGGTCTGGCCGCCGTCGACCTGTACGGCGCCGCCGGACACGTGGTGATCGCCGGATACCTGGCCGTAAGCCTCGCCCTCACCACGCTCCACTACGTGCTGGCGGAGCGCGTCATCACCCGGTTCCGCCCGCTGCAACCGCGGCTGTGCTCCATCTACGACCCGTACTTCTGGTGGCACGAACGCCTGTGGAAGGTGCCGGACCAGTACCTCGAGATCTTCAACGGGACGCCCTTCAAGACCCTGGTGTGGCGGATGCTCGGCGTCCGCGTGGGCCGCGCGGTCTTCGACGACGGCTGCTTCATCACGGAGCGGACGCTCGCCGCCATCGGCGACGGCTGCACCCTGAACGCCGGGACCAAGATCCAGTGCCACTCGCAGGAGGACGGCACGTTCAAGTCCGACCGCTCGACGCTCGGCGACGGCTGCACGCTCGGCGTCTCCGCCCATGTGCACTACGGCGTGACCATGGGCGACGGCGCGGTCCTGGCGCCCGACTCGTTCCTCATGAAGGGCGAGGAAGTCCCCGCCCACGCGCAGTGGGGCGGGAACCCCGCCGCCGATCTGCCGGTCGCCCCCGAACCCTCCCTGGGCCCCGGCGCGCCGACGGCGGCCCGGACAACGGCAATGTCGCCGGTCAACGGCGCTACCGCGACGGTGAGTTGAGGAAGGTCATTCGATGGGAGCGCACGTGGAAACGGACCGGGAGTACTGGAGCCGTGTGCTGAGCGCCGGCGGCTGCACCGTCGTGCCGCGCTGGGTCGGCGAGCCCGTGGCGGGAGTGGCCGCGTACGAGACGGCGGCACCGGACGACCTGGCGGCGCAGGTCCGCGCGCTGGCACGCGAACTGAACGTGCCGCTGAGCGCGGTGCTGCTCGCCGCGCACGCCAAGGTGCTCGCCGCCCTCTCCGCCGAGCAGGACGTGGTGACCGGCTATGTCGCCGGGCCGCGGCGCGCGCCGCTGCCGTGCCGGCTGACCGTCGCGCCCACCTCCTGGCGCGCCCTGGTGGCCGCCGCGCAGCACGCCGAGTCCGAACTGCTGGCCCACCGGGAGTTCCCGGTCGACGGGCTGTGGCGACAGATGCGGGTGGCCGGGCCGTCGTACGAGGTCGTGTTCGACCCGGCCGGGACCGACGGGGGCCTGGTGGACGACGCCGTGCTGTGGCTCGGCTGGTCCGAGCGTGGCGGCCGGCTGGTGCTGCGGCTGCGCTACCGCACCCAGGCGCTCGACGCCGGGTACGCGTCCCGGATCGGCGGCTACCACCTGGCCGCGCTGCGCCTGATGGCGGCCGACGTGAACGCCCGGCACGCCGAGCAGAGCCTGGTGTCGGCCGACGAGGTGCACCAGCAACTCGAAGGACTGGCCGGGCCCGGCCGGGTGCTGCCGCAGGCGCGGGCGCACGAACTGTTCGAGCGGCGCGCGCGGGCCCATCCGGACGCGGTCGCGGCGGTGTGCGGCGACCGGTCCTGGACGTACGGCGAGCTGAACGCCCGCGCGAACCGGCTGGCGCGGGCACTGCTTGCCCGCGGGCTGACCCGCGAGGGCGTGGTCGCCGTGGTCACCGAGCGCAACCTCGACTGGCTGGCCTCGGTGCTGGCGGTGTTCAAGGCCGGCGGCGTCTATCTGCCGATAGAACCGCACTTCCCCGCGGGACGCATCCTGGCAACGTTGTCGCGTGCCGGCTGCCGGCTGGTGCTGACCGAGTCCGGCAGCACCGACACCCTGGACCAGGCACTCACCGGCCTCCCGGACGCGGAGAAGGTACTGATCGAGGATGCGTACCAGGAGGGACACGCCGACGGTGACGTCGGGGTGCCCGTCTCGCCCGGCCAACTGGCCTACATCTACTTCACCTCCGGCTCCACCGGCGAGCCGAAGGGCGCGATGTGCGAGCACGCGGGCATGCTCAACCACCTCTACGCCAAGATCGACGACCTGGGGATCACCGAGGGCCGTGTGGTCGCCCAGACCGCCCCCCAGTGCTTCGACATCTCGCTGTGGCAACTGGTGTCGGCGCTGCTGGTCGGCGGCCGGACGCTGCTGGTGGGCCAGGACGTCGTCGTGGACGTGGAACGGTTCCTCGACACGCTCGTCGAGGGCCGGGTCGGCGTGGTGCAGGTCGTGCCCTCCTATCTGGAGGTCGTGGTCTCCTACCTGGAGCAGCACCCCCGCGAACTGCCGGACCTGCGCTGTGTGTCGGTGACCGGCGAGGCGCTGAAGCGGGAGCTGGTCCAGCGCTGGTTCGCCTGCCGGCCGCGCATCAAGCTGGTCAACGCCTACGGGCTCACCGAGACCTCAGACGACACCAACCACGAGATCATGGACAAGGTGCCCGAGCGGGTGCTGCTCGGCCGCGCGATCAACAACGTCCGGGTCTACGTCGTCGACGAGCAGCTGTCCCTGGTGCCGCTGGGCGCCCCGGGCCTGATCGCGTTCTCCGGCGTCTGCGTGGGGCGTGGCTACGTCAACGACCCCGAGCGGACCGCCGAGGCGTACCGCGAGGACCCGTACCGGCCGGGCGAGCGGCTCTACCTTGCGGGGGACTGGGGCCGCTGGCACCCCGGCGGAAAGCTGGAGTTCCTGGGCCGCCGGGACAGCCAGGTCAAGATCCGCGGTTTCCGCATCGAGATCGGCGAGATCGAGAACACCCTGCTGCGGGTGGACGGCGTGCGCGACGGTGCGGTCGTCGTCGCCGAACGCGCCGGCCACAGCAAGCACCTGATCGCCTTCTACACGGGCCGGCACCTGCCCACGGACGAACTGCGCGAGGCGCTGGCCGCCCACCTGCCCGCCTACATGGTCCCCTCGGCCTTCCACTGGCAGGACGCCCTCCCGCTGACCGCCAACGGCAAGATCGACAGGAAGGCGCTGACCGCGCTGGCCGAACAGACGGCGCCGCCCGCCGAGGAGGACACCGCACCGCCGCGCGACCGCGCCCCGCTCACCCCGACCGAGCGCAAACTGGCGGGTGCCTGGGCGGAACTGCTCGGCGTACCCGAGTCGCAGATCGGCCGCCGTGACCACTTCTTCGACTCCGGCGGCACCTCCCTGACGGCCGTGAAGCTCACCATCGCCCTGGACCGCGCGGTCTCCCTCAAGGACATCACCCGGCACCCGGTGCTCGCGGACCTCGCGGCGCTGCTCGACGGCACCGCCCGGCAGTCCGCCGAACTCCTCCAGCCGCTGACGGAGACGGGCGGCGCCGCGGCGTGCGCCCTGATCTGCTTCCCGTACGCGGGCGGCAACGCGGTCAACTACCGGCCGCTGGCGAGCGCGCTCGCGGACACCGGATGCGCGGTGTACGCCGTGGAGTTGCCCGGCCACGACCTCGCCGCCCCCGACGAGCCGTTCGCGCCGCTCGCCCGGGTGGCGGAGCGGGTGGCCGCCGAGATCACCGCACGCGGCCTGAGCCGGGTCATGCTGTGGGGCCACTCCTCGGGCGCCGCGGCGGCCCTGGCCACGGCCAGGCTGCTCCAGGACCGCGGCGTGCGGGTCGCCCGGGTCTTCCTCGCGGCACAGCTGCCCGGCACCCCCGCCGAACGGCGCGCCGCCGCCGGCGAACTGACGGGGCGCAGCGACGCCGAGATCGCCGCGCGGCTGGCCGAGGACAGCGGCTACCCCGAACTCGCCGAGCTGAACACCCGGCACGCCGAACGCGTCGGCGCCGCCTACCGGCACGACTGCGTGAGCGCGCACCACTACCTCGCCGACGCACTGGAAGCCCCGCCCGCCGAGAAGCTGACCGCGCCGGTGACCGTGGTCATGGCCGCCGACGACCCGAGCACGGCCGGCGATCCTGACCGCCACCGGGCCTGGCAGCCACTGGCCGAACGGGTGGAGCCGCACGAACTCGCCGACGGCGGCCACTACTTCCTGCGGACCCGCCCGGTCGAAGCGGCCCGGGCCGTGCTCGGTGCCACCGCACCACTGGCCTCTTCCTGAGCCCTCCAGCGCCCCCACCGGGGCAACCGAAAGGAAACCGAGATGACGTCCTCTCCTCAGGCACCACCGCTCGACGTGGAGCTGGCGCCGGACCGTCCCCCGCTGCTGCACGTCGACCCGGCCGGCGACGCCCCGAGCTGGGCGGCCGAGCACCGCGACGCGCTGCGCGCGCAGGTCGCCGAGCACGGCGCGCTGCTCGTGCGCGGCCTCGGACCGCGCACACCGGAGCAGGTCGGCGCCGTCTTCACGGGCCTGGCCGGCGGTCTCATGACCGAGCGGGAGGCCTTCGCCCCCCGGGAGACGTACAGCCCGGGCCTGTACTCCTCGTCCACCTGGCCCGCCAACCAGCCGATGTGCATGCACCACGAGCTGAGCTACACGCTGGAGGTCCCCGGCCTGATGCTCTTCGCCTGCCTGATACCCCCCGGCGACGGCGGGGCGACCGCGGTGGCCGACGCGGAACACGTGCTCCAGGCGCTGCCCACGGCGCTCAGCGAACGCTTCGAACGCGAGGGCTGGCTGCTCACCCGCAGCTACAACGACGAGATCGGCGCCTCCCTCGCGGAGTCCTTCGGCACCGAGGACCGCGCCGCCGTCGAACGCTACTGCCGCGCCCACGCCATCGACTTCACCTGGCAGCCCGACGGCTCCCTGCACACCCGGCAGCTGCGCAGCGCCGTGGTCCGCCACCCGGTCACCGGACGGCGCTGCTGGTTCAACCAGATCGCCTTCCTCAACGAGTGGACGCTCGCACCCGAGGTGCGCGAGTACCTGGTGGACGAGTACGGCGCCGACGGACTGCCGTTCAACACCCGCTACGGCGACGGCAGCCCGATCGGCGAGGACGTCGTCCAGCAGCTCAACACCGCCTACGACAGGCTCACCCGGCGCGAGCCCTGGCAGGCCGGCGACGTGCTGCTCGTGGACAACATACGCACCGCGCACAGCAGGGAGCCGTACACCGGCGAACGCCAGGTGCTGGTCTCCATGGCCGAGCCCCGGCGGCTGGCCGACTGCGTCCCGACCCCGGAGGCGAGCACGCGATGACGAACGTCCTGTCCACCGCCACCCGGCCGGCCACCGCCCAGGCGGCACCGGTGCCGAGCTTCGCGGTGATCTCCGGAGCGCAGGTGCAGCAGGCCCTCGCCGGGCGCGAGCGGGAGATCGTGGAACTGGTCGAGGACACCTACCGGTTGCACGGCGCCGGGAACACGGTCAACCCGCCGTCCTACTTCCTGCGCTTCCCGGACCGCCCCTCGGCGCGCATCATCGCGCTGCCGGCCTCGGTCGGCGGGCCCGCGCAGGTCGACGGCCTGAAGTGGATCTCCAGCTTCCCGGAGAACGTGACGTCGGGGCTGCCCCGGGCCTCCGCGGTCCTCATCCTCAACGACCACGCCACCGGCTACCCGTTCGCCTGCCTGGAGAGCTCCATCATCAGCGCGACCAGGACGGCGGCCTCGGCCGCGCTGGCGGCCGACTGGCTCAGCCGCAACCGGTCCCGCCCCACCCGCATCGGGTTCTTCGGCACCGGGCTGATCGCGCGCTACATCCACACCTTCCTCGCGGGCACCGGCTGGACCTTCGAGAGGATCGGCGTGCACGACGTGTCCGCCGACAGCACCGCCGGGTTCTGCGGCTATCTGCGGAACTCCGGCGCCACCGCGGAGGTCACCGTGCACGACAGTGCCGAGGACCTGATCCGCTCCAGCGACCTGGTGGTCTTCGCCACCGTGGCCGGCACCCCGCACGTCAGCGACCAGGGACTGTTCGCGCACCACCCGCTCGTCCTGCATGTCTCCCTGCGCGACCTCGCCCCGGAGATCCTGCTCGGCGCCGCGAACTTCGTCGACGACGTGGAGCACTGCCTGAAGGCGGACACCTCCCCGCACCTGGCCGAACAGCTCACCGGCAACCGTGACTTCCTGAACGGCACCCTCGACGACGTCATGTGCAAGCGGGTCCTCCCGCCGGCCGACCGCACGGTGATCTTCTCGCCGTTCGGACTCGGCGTCCTCGACCTCGCCGTCGGCAAGTACGTCTACGACGAAGCAGCCCGGGCGGGTGATCTCCGCCTCATCGACGACTTCTTCCACGACCTGCGCCGGTACGGCTGACGCCCTGTCCCTCAGCCCTGGCACCAGGAGGCCCACCGTGCCCGTCATATCCGCTCCCCACGCCTTCAACGAAGGCCAGCTCTACGTCGATCTGCAGCCGACACTCGGGCGTTCCCTCTACCTGAAGTGCGAGGGCTTCAACTTCGCGGGCTCGATCAAGTTGAAGGCCGCGGTGGAGATGGTGGAGGCCGCCGAGCGCGACGGAGTCCTGATGCCGGACTCGACCCTGGTCGAGTCCTCGTCGGGAAACCTCGGCGTGGCGCTCAGCATCATCGCCGCCAGCAAGGGTTACCGGTTCCTGTGCGTGACGGACTCCCGCTGCAACCTCTCCACCCGGCTCCTGATGGAGGCGCTGGGCAGCGAGGTGCACGTCATCGCCGACACCGACGCCAACGGCGGCTTCCTCGGCGCCCGGATCGACTACGTCCGGGCGCTGTGCGCATCCGACGACCGGTACGTGTGGCTCAGCCAGTACACCAACCCGGGCAACTGGCGGGCGCACTACCACCGCACGGGGCCGGAGATAGCCCGTCAGTTCCCGCGGCTCGACGTGCTGTTCATCGGCGCCGGCACCACCGGAACGCTGATGGGCTGCGCCCGCTACTTCCGCCACTGGCACCGGCCGGTGCGGATCGTCGCGGTGGACAGCGCGGGCTCGGTGGCCTTCGGCGGCAAGCCCGGCCGCCGGATGATCCCCGGCCTGGGCATGAGCATGCGTCCGCCGCTGCTCGACGAGTCCCTAGTGGACGAGGTCATCTGGGTGGAGGAGGCGGACACCATCCGCATGTGCCACCGGCTGGCCAGACGCGGCTTCCTGTTCGGCGGCTCCACCGGCACGGTGGTCAGCGGCGCGACGGACTGGCTGGACGCGCACGGCACGTCGGACCTGACCGCGGTGGCCATCGCCCCGGACCTCGGCGAGCGCTACCTGGACACCATCTACCAGACCAACTGGCTCCAGGACCTGTACGGCGACCAGATACTCGACGCCGAGCAGGTGGCCGCGGGTGCCCGGCGGACCAAGCCGCTGCCACCCACACCGGAGCGGCGGCAGCGGCCGTAACCGGCACGGGACCGGTCCTGTTGCCCGGGCCGCGTCTCACAAGGCCGCCGACCACGTGACAAAGCGCGTGTGGCGCGCACCTGTTGGGGTGCGCGCCACACACGTGGGAAGGGCGACCGTGCGGCCTGGGGCCGCTACTTGATGCGGACCACCTGCGGGTCGTGGTCGCTGCTCTGGTCGGAGAACTCGGCGTTGATGCGGACGACCTCGTAGTCCGGCTTCTTGACGGCGGGCGAGACCAGGATGTGGTCCAGGGTCTGCGAGTTGCCGTCGTACACGTAGCTGTAGCGCTCGTTCACCGGCAGCGTGTTGATCAGGTCCTCCAGGACCCCGCCGGCGGTCAGCGTGGCCAGCGGCTTGGAGAACTGGTAGTCGTTCATGTCACCGAGGACGACGATCTTCGCCTTCTTGTCCTTGGCGAGCAGATCGCGCACGAAGGTGTTGACCTCCGTCGCCTGGGCGACGCGCTGGGTCTCGGAGCCGAGCACCGGCGGCTGGATGGTGCCGTGCACCGGCTGGTCGCCGCCCTTGGAGTTGAAGTGGTTGCCGATCACGAAGATCTGCTCACCGCGGAAGACGAACTCGCCGACCAGCGGCTTGCGGCTGCTCTTCCACGCGCCGGAGGCGGGGTTGATCCTGCCCGGCGAGGCGGAGAGCCTGACGCCCTTCTTGCCGTCGCGGACGGCCTCGACGGCGGTGGTGGAGTCGCCGCCCGGCCGGTCGACGAAGGTGACGCGCTTCGGGTTGAACAGGAACACGTTGCGGATGTTGCCGCCCGGCTCGCCGCCGTCCTGGTCGTTGACCGGGTCGACGGAGCGCCAGTCGTACGCCGGGCCGCCGGCCGCCTTGATGGCCTCGATGAACTGGGTCATCGTCTTGTCGGCCGTGACCGTGCCGTCGTCCTTGGGACCGTTGTCGTCCTGGATCTCCTCCAGGCTCACGATGTCCGGGGAGGCCAGGTTCTTGACGACGCCCTCGGCGAGCCGGTCGAACTTGCTCTGCGGGTCCGTCGGGTCCAGGTTCTCGACGTTGTACGTGGCGACGGACAGCTCGTTCGACTTGCCCTTCTTCGCCACGTCCGGCGTGAGGCCGCCGGAGGTGACCGTGCCGACCTGCGTCGCCTGGACGTTGTAGCCGCCGTAGTTGGAGTAGTCCACGGGGCCCGCGGTGCTGCCGGTGAGCGTGTCGCCGACGTTCGCGTGCAGCTTGTCACCGGTCAGCGGGGTGATCAGCAGACGGCCCGAGTTGGGGCTGTCGTAGCCCTTGTAGATCGTGCCGCCGCGCGGGGTCGGGTTCTGCCGGGGCTTGGTGGTGATCCACGTCTCGTTGTACGAGTTGGAGGCGCCCACCACCCGGGAGTCGCCGATCTGCACCAGCATGCCCTCGCGGGACTCCAGCCAGTCCAGCGCGTAGGTGTCGGGCTTCAGCTCCAGGGAGTCGATGCGGCCCCCGTCGGCCTGCGGCGCGTACGCGTCGGGCAGCGTCTGCGCGTCGACGGCCTCCGCCGCCGGCAGCTTGTTGCCGGTGGAGAGCACGGCCGCGGTCGGGCCGGTCAGTTCGGTGACGGACTGGGCGCCGCCGCTCAGGCCGCCGGGGTAGTACTCGCTCACCTTGCCGGACACCAGCACCGAGTCGCCGACCTTGACGAGCGGGGTGGCGGAGCCCGTGAAGACGAAGATGCCCTCGCTGGTGGCGGGGTTCTGGTCCGGCTCGGGGTCCTGGATCCAGTAACCCTTCGAGCCGGTGCTGCGCACACCGGTCACCACGCCGGGCACATGGGTGACGGTCTTGCCGCTCTGCGGCGAGATCCGGGTGCTGCCCTGGATGTCATGGATGCGCAGCGGGCCCGGGGCGGTGTCCGTGGGCGACGGCGTCGGCGACGGGTCGCCGCTGCCACCGGTGCCGGCCGCGTTGCGGGGGCTCGGGGTGCCGCCGGTGAAGTCGGCCGCGTTGTCGTCCGTGTCGGCGAGCGAGGCGGCGCGCGCGACGGAGGTGGTGTTGCCCGCGCCGGTGGCGGGGCTGCCCTCGCGGACCACGGCGGTGCCGAAGCCGGCCAGGTCCTTCACGGTGCCGTCGGCCGCGCAGTCCGCGGCGGTCAGGCAGGTGAGCGCGGTGGTCGAGTGGACCAGCGCGACGGTGCCGCTGGTCGCCGACATGGCGATGGTCCCGGTGGCGTCCGGCGTCGGCAGGGCGGTGTCGCCCGCCGAGCCCTTGGCCTCCTGGACCAGGTAGTTGCCGCCCGCGGGGATGGCCCCGTCCAGCGGGGTGACCTGCCACTTGGTGCTGGCGGTGGGCGAGCCGCTGAGGTACTGCACGGACCAGCCGCTCAGGTCGAACGGCGCGCCACCGGCGTTGCCCAGCTCGATGAAGTCGTTGGTGAGGGACGCCCCGGAGTTGCCACCGCCGCCGTAGACCTCGGAGATGACGGCGTCGGGCGAGGGGGCCGCCTGGGCGGTCAGGGGAAGGGCGATCAGCGATCCGGCGATGCCGAGGGGAAGGGCGATGAGGCCGGCCTTGGCGCCTCTGCCGCGCAGGCTCAGCGGTATGTGTGCAGACACGTGGGCTCTTTCGTGCAGGAGTCGGGACGACGCGACTGAACCGTGGGAGGTGGCAGAAGGCTTGTGCGTCGGCTGGAAAGATACGCGCGTAGATAGCCGGTAACAAGGTGTTGCGCGGCTCAAGTATCGAGCGTTTCCCCAACCGTTCACCGGACGTAACGTGAGTGCCCTCCGCTTCGCCTCCGCGACACGTTCGTACCGAAACGGGCCGTTCATACCGGTCGCGGGCCGTGCGCCGGGTACGGCGGCGCGGCGGTCAGGCGCCGTACACCGGGGCCGGAGCGGGCGCGTCGGCGAGCAGGTCGCGCACCGCGGCACCGACCTCCGCCGGGCGCCACCGCCGCTCCCGGACCGCCCGTGGGCCGTGCCGCCAGCCGTCGGCGACCCCGATCGTCCCGCCCTCGGCCTCGAAGACACGCCCCGTCACATCGCCCGAGTCCGCCGACGCCAGCCACACCACAAGAGGGGAGACATTGCCGGGGTGCATGGCGTCGAAGCCGGAGTCCGGCGCGCGCATCCGGTCCGCGAAGGCCGCGACCGCCTCGGTCATCGGGGTACGGGCCGACGGCGCGATGGCGTTGACGGTCACCCCGTACCGGGCCGTCTCGGCGGCCGCGATCACGGTGAGCGCGGCGATGCCCGCCTTCGCGGCACCGTAGTTGCCCTGGCCGACGCTGCCCATCAGACCCGCGCCGGAACTGGTGTTGACGATCCGCGCGGCGACCGGCCGGCCCTGCTTGCTGCGCTCGCGCCAGTACGCCACCGCATGCCTCAGCGGTGCCGCATGACCCTTGAGGTCCACCTTCAGCACCACGTCCCAGTCCGCCTCGGACATGGACACCAGCATCCGGTCACGGTTGACGCCCGCGTTGTTCACCAGCGCGTCGAGCGTGCCGAAGGCGGCGACGGCCCGCTCCACCAGCGACCTCGCATAGGCCCAGTCGCTGACGTCGCCCAGGTCGGCGACGGCCGTTCCGCCGCCCGCCACGATCTCCTCGGCCACCCCGTGCGCCGCCTCGCCGAGGTCGTTGACCACGACCAGGGCGCCCTCGGCGGCCAGCGCCAGCGCGTGCTCGCGGCCCAGACCCCGACCCGCTCCGGTGACGACGACCACCCGGTCCTGACAGATTCCGGTCACGCGAGCATCCCTTCGCCGAGATCCGTCCCGCTCCCGTGCCCGCCCGGCCCGGCCAACCCCAGCCGGCGGGCGACGAGTTCGCGGTGGTACGCCGGGCCGCCCCAGTCGGCGGCCAGCGCCCAGGCCCGCTTCGTGTACAGATGGAGCGGGTACTGCGTGGTGTAGCCGATGGCCCCGTGGCACTGGAGCGCCGTACGGGCCGCAAGCCGTGCCGCGTCCGAGGCGAGGACCTTGGCCATCGAGGTGCGCACCGCGGCCTCGGCGTCGCCGGCCGCCTGCGCCCAGCCGGCCGCGAGCACCGCGGGACGGGCGAAGCGCAGCGCGACCTCCGCGTCCGCCAGCGCGTGCTTGACCGCCTGGAACGAGCCCACCGGCACGCCGAACTGACGGCGCTCGCGGACATGGGCCACGGTCAGTTCGAGCATCCGCGCACCGAGCCCGACCAGCAGCGCGGAGGTGGCCAGCACCCCGCGCCTGCACGCCGCGGCCCGCGCCTTCGGCCCCTCGGCCAGCAGCAGCCCGCCGCCGGCCGGCGCCGACACCCGGGCCGCCGCGCGCGAGCCGTCCACCGAGGCGACCGGCTCGGCGCGCACCTCGCCGCGCTCGTACAGCCGCAGCCCGTCACCCACGGGCACCACGATCAACGCGGCGCGGGCGGCGAACGGCACCGGGGCGCCCTCCTGACGGGCCACGGCGACCAGGGACGAGCCGGCCAGCACGGCGGCGAGCTGCGGCGCGCCCGCGGCGGCGAGCAGCGGGGCGCCGACGGCCACGGTCTCGGCCGCGGGCACCGGCGGCCCGGCCCGGCCGAGCGTTTCCATCAGCGGCGCAAGCGCGTTCTCGTCGAGGCCGAGACCGCCCGCCGCCTCGGGGACCAGAGCGGCCGGCACGCCGACCTCCGCGAGGGTCCGCCACAGGGCGTCCACCTGTGCGACGCGGCCACCGGGCCAGCCGGCCCTGATCAGCTCGGGCCCGCACCGCTTGGCCAGCACCTCGCCGACCGCCGCGGCCAGTACCGCGTCCCGTTCCGCCACGGCGAAGCGCATCGGCTCCGGTCACCTCCTGGGCAGGCCGAGCAGCCGCTCGGCGACGATGGTGCGCTGGATCTCGTTGGTCCCGGCGTAGATCGGACCGGCCAGCGCGAACAGGAAGCCCCGGCTCCAGGCGCCGTCCGCCTCGGCCTCCGGACCCAGCAGGTCCATGGCCGTCTCGTGCAGCCGGATGTCCAGTTCCGACCAGTACAGCTTGTTCAGGCTCGACTCCGCGCCCGCCTGCCGCCCCTCGACGGCCGAGGTGACCTGCTCCAGCGTGAACAGCCGGTACGCCTCCGCCTCCATCCAGGACTGCGCCACCCGGTCCCGGTGCGGGCCCGGGCCGCCGGGCCGGGCCCGGGCCAGCTCCAGCAGCCGCCGGGCCGCGTCGAGATAGCGGCCGGGGGAGCGCAGCGTCAGCCCGCGCTCGGCACCGGTGGTGGCCATGGCGACCGACCAGCCCTGCCCGACGCCGCCGAGCACATCGGCGTCGGGGACGAAGACGTCGTCCAGGAACACCTCGGCGAAGCCCTCGTCGCCGTCGAGGCGTTCAAAGCCCCGCACGGTGACACCGGGCGCGTCCAAAGGGACGAGGAAGTAGGTCAGCCCACGATGCCGCTCGGCCCGGGGATCGGTGCGGAACAGACCGAACAGATGGGTGCAGAACGCCCCTCGGGTGGTCCATGTCTTCTGGCCCGTGAGCCGCCACCCGCCCGCCGCGGCGTCGCGGACCGCCCGGCTGCGCAGCCCGGCCAGATCGCTGCCGGCGTCCGGCTCCGACCACCCCTGCGCCCACAGGTCACGGGCGGCGGCCATCCGCGGCAGGATCCGCCGCTGCTGCTCGGGCGTGCCGAACTCGAACAGGGCCGGGGCGAGCAGGAAGATGCCGTTCTGGGTGACCCGGGAGGGCGCCCCGGCCCGGTAGTACTCCTCCTCGAAGATCAGCCACTGCCACACCGAGGCGTCCCGGCCGCCGTACTGCGCGGGCCAGGACACCACCGCCCAGCGGGCCTCGAACAGCGCGCGTTCCCACTCCAGATGGGCGGCGAACCCCTCACGGGTGTCACCGGAGGACAGCGGCTTCCGCGGCACGTGCGCGGCGAGCCAGGCGCGCGCCTCGGCGCGGAACGCCTCCTCCTCGGCACTCCAGGTCAGGTCCATGCTCACGCCTGCCCGTCCCGGCCGCGGCCGAAGGTGTCACGGACCCGGCGGGCGGCGCCGCCGAGCCCCAACTCGAAGGTGAAACCCTGCTCGTAGCGGTAGCTGCGCCGGACGTCCCACAGGTCGATGCCGTTCAGGGCCTGCTTCGCGGCGCGGATCACCACCGGGTCCTTCGCGGCGATCTCGGCCGCGACCTCCAGCGCCCGCTCCCGCAGCCGCGCCTTCGGTACGACGTCCAGCACCGAACCGAACGCGTGCAGTTCGGCGGCCGTCGCGGTGGCGCAGGTGTACATCATGGCCCTGGCCCGGTGCGCCGGCACCAGCCGGGACAGATGGGTGGCGGCGCCGAGCGCCCCCCGGTCCACCTCGGGCAGCCCGAAGTAGGCGTCCTGCGCGGCCACCACGACGTCCGCGTTGCCCACCAGGCCGACGCCGCCGCCCAGGCAGAAGCCGTGCACCGCCGTGACGACCGGGACCGGGCAGTCGTAGACCGCGGCGAACGCGGCGAAGCAGCCCCGGTTGACCCCGATCAGCGCGGTCTCGCCGGGGTCGGCCTGGAGCTGTCTGATGTCGACCCCGGCGTTGAAGCCGCGGCCCTCGGCGCGCAGCACCACGACCCGCACCTCAGGGTCGTCGCCGAGCCGGTCCAGCTCCCGGGCCAGCCGGTACCAGCCCGCCACCGGCAGGGCGTTGACCGGCGGCCGGTCGACGACCAGCTCGGCGATGCCGCGGCCGTCGACGACGGCCCTGACGATGTCCGTGCCCATGCGTCCTCCCGATGTGACGGCGGTCGGCCGGGCCGGCCCGGCGGGCCAGCTCACCGGCGTGCCGGGGCGGCGGTGAGCCGGGTGAGGACGGCGTCCGCCTCGGCGACGATCCCCTCGATCAGCTCCGCACAGCTCGGCAGGTCCTCGATGACGCCCGCGACCTGTCCCGAGGCGAGGGTGCCGACGTCGGTGCGCCCGTCGACCATGCTCGCGCGCAGCAACATGGGCGTGTTCGCCGCCATCAGGACCTGCGACCAGCCGAGGTCATGGTGGCGGCGCCGCATCGCCAGGCCCTCGCGCACCAGGGCGGTCCAGGTCAGCCCGGACATCCGGCGGAAGGCGACGGCGTGCCGCACGGACCGCGCCAGCCGGGACACCGCCCCCTCGTCGAGCAGCCGCTCCACCGGCTCGGTGCGCAGCACGCGCTGCGGGACGCCGTCCAGCGCCGAGGTGACCACGGTGTCGGTGACCCCGCGGCGCAGATACTCGGCCTTCACCGTGTCCCGGACGGTGCTGTCGCTGGTCAGCAGGAAGCGGGTGCCCATCGCGATGCCGACTGCGCCCTGGGCGAGCGCGGCGACCAGGCCCCGGCCGTCCCGGAAGCCGCCGGCGGCGATCACCGGGATGCCGACGGCGTCCACCACCTGCGGGAGCAGGATCGAGGTGGGCACCGCCCCGGTGTGGCCGCCTCCTTCGTGGCCCTGGACGACCACCGCGTCCACGCCCCACGCCTGCACCTTCTCGGCGTGCCGGCGGGCTCCGACCGTCGGGATGACCACCAGCCCAGCCTCCTTGAGCCGGCGGATGACGCGTTCGTCGGGGGCGAGGGCGAACGAGGCGACCCTGACGCCCTCGCGCACCAGGAGTTCGCCGCGTTCGACGACGTCGGCGGCGTCACCGCGGAAGTTGACGCCGAACGGGGCGTCGGTGCGTTCGCGCACGGCGCGGACGGCGGCGCGGGTCTCCTCCAGGGTGAGCGTGGCACCCGCCAGGATGCCGAGGCCGCCCGCCGCCGCCGTGGCGGCCGTCAGCTCCGGACCGGAGACATATCCCATGCCGGTCTGCACGATGGGGTGGCGGACGCCGACGAGGTCGCACAGCGCGGTGTGCAGGGCGGGATGGACGGCGGCGGTCATACCGGCCTCCTTGTCACCTGTCGTCACAGCCGTTCGAGGATGGTCACGTTGGCCTGGCCGCCGCCCTCGCACATGGTCTGCAGGCCGTAACGCCCGCCGGTGCGCTCCAGTTCGCCCAGCAGCGTGGTCATGAGCCGGGCGCCGGTGGCGCCGATGGGGTGGCCGAGGGCGATACCGCCGCCGTTGACGTTCACCTTGTCCGGGTCGGCGCCGGTCTCGGCGATCCAGGCCGCGACGACCGGGGCGAAGGCCTCGTTCACCTCGAACAGGTCGATGTCGTCGATGGACATCCCCGCCCTGCGCAGGGCGTGCCGGGTCGCCGGGATGGGGCCGGTGAGCATCAGGACCGGGTCGTCGCCGCGGACCGAGAGGTGCCTTATCCGCGCCCGCGGCGTCAACCCGTGTTCGGCGAGGGCCCGTTCGGAGGCGATGAGCAGGACCGATGCGGCGTCGCAGACCGGGGAGGCGAGCGCCGCGGTGATCCGGCCGCCCTCGACGAGCGGGGGCAGCGCGGCCATCAGCTTTGGCGAGGTGTCGCGCCGCGGGCATGCGTCGGTGTCGAAGTCGCCGACCGGCTCGATCTCGGCCTTGAACCGGCCCGCGTCGATCGCGCGCACCGCCCGCCGGTGGCTGCGCCAGGCGTAGCGCTCCATGTCCTCGCGGCTCAGCCGCCATCGTGCGGCGATCAGCTCGGCGGCACGGAACTGCGACACCTCCTGGTCGCCGTAGCGGGCGCGCCAGCCGGGCGACTCGGCGAACGGGGTGCTGAAGCCGTAGCGCCGGCCCAGCGTCATGGCGGCCGATATCGGGATGGCGGACATGTTCTGCACTCCGCCCGCCACGATCAGGTCGGAGGTCAGCGACATCACCGCCTGCGCCGCGAAGTGCACCGCCTGCTGGCCGGAGCCGCACTGCCGGTCGACCGTCACACCCGGGACGTGCTCGGGCAGCCCGGCCACCAGCCACGCCGTGCGCGCGATGTCGCCGGCCTGGGAACCGACGGTGTCGCAGCAGCCCAGGATCACGTCGTCGACGGCGCCGGGGTCGACGCCCGTGCGGCGCAGCAGCGCGCCGATGACATGGGCCGCGAGGTCCGCCGAGTGCAGCCCGGCGAGGGCACCGCCGCGGCGTCCCACGGGAGTGCGGACGGCGTCGACCACATAGGCGTCGGCCACGGTTGCCTCCTTCTCGGACGTGCCGGTTCGGGTGTGCCGCTCGTGCGCGCCGGCCGGCGCGTACCGGTGTGTGCGCGTGCCTTGTGCGTGCCTGCCTTGTGCGTGTGTGCCTTGTGCGTTCCGGCCTTGTGTGCGGACCGGTTCAGGGGTGCCGGCTGCTGACCGACACGACCTCGCCGGTCATGTACGAGGAGTAGTCGCTGGCCAGGAACACCATGACGTTGGCCACCTCCCAGGGCTCGGCGGGCCGGCCGAACGCCTCCCGGCCCGTGAGCGTGTCGAGCAGTTCCTCGGTCGTGACCTTCGCCAGGAACGGATGCAGGGCCAGGCTCGGGGACACCGCGTTGACCCGGATCCCGTGCCCGGCCAGATCCAGCGCGGCGCAGCGGGTGAGCGCCATCACCCCGGCCTTGGCCGCCGCGTAGTGCGCCTGCCCCTCCTGGGCCCGCCAGCCCACCACCGAGGCGTTGTTGACGATGACACCGCGCCGGCCCGCGCGGACCATCCGGTTGCCGGCCGCGCGGACGCACCGGAAGGTACCGGTGAGGGTGATGTCCAGGACCCGTGACCACTCGGCGTCGCTCAGGTCGAGGACGCTTCCGGTGCCCCCCAACCCGGCGTTGTTGACCATGATGTCGACCCCGCCGAACGCGTCCGCCGCGTCCAGCAGACTGCCGACCTGGCGCTCGTCGGTGACGTCGCAGACCACCGCGGCCACCCGGTCCCCGCCGAACTCCTCGCCCAGCAGGCTCAGCGCCGCGGCGAGCCGGCGCTCGTGCACGTCGCCCAGTACGACGGCGCCCGCGTCCTCCTCCAGACAGCGGCGCACCATCGCGGATCCGATGCCCGCGCCCGCCGCGGCGGTGACCACCACGGTCTTGCCCGTGAGCAGGCCGTGCCCGGGCACGTAGTCCGGCACGGGCGGCCCGCCTCCGCTCCAGTTCGGGTCCACGGTGGTCACCGTACCCCACCAAGCATTTGTTTGGTCAATGCCCGTGCCGCGGCACAGTCGGCCGAAGTCGCCGCACGGGAAGTGCGGTTGGGTCTGGTGACGCAGCCAAGCAAGCGCTAGGTTGTAGCGCGCCCCGGCTTCCCGGATCCCGGCGCGGGACCCCGTGCGAGAGGAGGACGTCATGGGTGACAAGTCGATGCCCCTGGACGACTTCGCTGCGACGATCGAGTCGGGCATGACCGTAGGGATCGGCGGCTGGGGGTCCCGGCGCAAGCCCATGGCGCTGGTGCGCGCGCTCCTGTGCAGCGACGTACGCGACCTGACCGTGGTCTCGTTCGGCGGGCCCGACGTCGGCCTGCTGTGCGCCGCGGGCAAGGTGCGCAGGCTCGTCCACGGCTTCGTCTCGCTCGACAGCATCGCGCTCGACCCGCACTTCCGGGCCGTGCGGGAGCGGGGCGCCGTCGAGACCGCGGAGTACGACGAGGGGATGCTCGTCACCGGCCTGCGGGCCGCCGCGTGGCGGCTGTCGTTCCTGCCCACCCGGGCCGGACTCGGCTCCGACGTGCTGACCATGAACCCCGACCTGGTGACGATCGCCTCCCCGTACACCGGCGAGGAATACGTCGCGATGAAGGCGCTCCCGCTCGACGCGGCCCTCGTGCACGTCAACCGGGCCGACGCGGCGGGCAACGCCCAGTACCTGGGCCCGGACCCGTACTTCGACGACCTCTTCGCGATGGCCGCGGACCGCTGCTATGTGAGCGCCGAGCGGGTCGTGCCGCCGCGGGAGCTGCCGGCCGCGGGGCCCGCCCAGTCCCTGCTGATCAGCCGCATCTTCGTGACCGCGGTGATCGAGACGCCGGGCGGCGCCCACTTCACCTCGTGCGAGCCCGACCACCGGCGGGACGAGGCGTTCCAGGCGCACTACGCCGCGGCCGCCCGTGACCCCGCAGCGTGGCGGCTGTTCAGGCGGACGTTCCTCGACGGGGATGAGGCGGACTACCACAAGGCCGTGGCCGGCTTCCACGCCGGACGCGGCACACCGGACGGCACGGCGAGGGGGCGGCGATGACCGGGGTCACCCGGGCCGAGGTGTGTGCCGCGGCCTGCGCCGACGCCTGGCGGGACGCCGGGGAGGTGCTGGCCCACGCGGTCGGCGTCCTGCCGGGCATCGGGGCGCGGCTCGCGCGGCTGACGACCAATCCGGACCTGGTCCTCACCGACGGCGAGGCGTACTTCATGAGCGAACCGCCGCCGCTCGGCAGGACCGCCGCGCACGGCGGCGTCATCGAGGGCTGGGTGCCGTTCGGCCGGGTCTTCGACATCGTCGCCGCCGGCCGGCGGCGCAGCATGATGGGCGCCGCGCAGCTCGACGCGTACGGCAACCAGAACATCGCCCTCATCGGTGACTGGCGGCACCCCACCCGGCAGCTCATCGGGGTGCGCGGAGCACCCGGCAACACGGTCAACCACCGCACCGACTACTGGGTGGCCCGGCACTCGCCCAAGGTGTTCGTGGAGAAGGTCGACGTGGTGTGCGGGGTGGGCAACGACCGCGCCAGGTCGGTCGGCGGGCTCCGGTTCCACGACCTCGGCGTGGTCATCACCGACCTGGCGGTGCTCGACTACGGGGACGACGGACGGCTGCGCATCCGCTCGGTGCACCCCGGCGTCACGGTCGCGGACGTCCGCCGGAACACGGGCTTCGACCTGGCGGCGGCCGGTGCCACCGAGACCCGGCTGCCGGACGCCGCGGAACTGCGGCTCATCCGCGAGGTGATCGACCCGGAGAACCTGCGCGACCGCGAGGTGCCCGCCGCCGGGCCCGGCCTCACGGGGCGGTGAGCCCGCCGTACAGGACGCGGAGATACTGCTCGGCGACGGCCTCGTGCCGGAACCTGCCGCGCGGCCGGTACCAGCGCACGGCGCACCACACGGTGTCCCGGATGAACCGGTAGGTCAGGCTCGCGTCGACGTCGGCGCGGAACACCCCCGACCGCTGACCGGCGGTCAGGGCGCGCAGCCAGATCTTCTCGATCTTCCGGCCCATCCGGTCGACGTACTCGAATCCGGGCTGGCCGCTCAGCGCGGCCGACTCGTTCTGGTACAGGGCGACGGCCTGCGGTGTCTCGTGGATGACCGTGAACGAGTGCTGGACGAGCTGGTCCAGCACCTGCCGGGGGTCCTGCGCCTCCCGCTCGATCGCGGTGAAGCGCTCCAGCAGCCGCCCGAGGAAGTCGTGCAGGATCTCGTGCAGCATCTCCTCCTTGGAACTGAAGTGGTGGTAGAGACTGCCCGACAGGATGCCCGCCTCATCGGCGATGTCCCGGACGGTGGTCTGGGCGTAGCCGCGGCCGGCGAACAGGCCGGCCGCGATCTGCAGCAGCTCCGCCCGGCGGTCCGAACCGCCGCTGCCCGCCCGCGCGCCGTTGCGGGCCGCCGTGCGCACCGGGCGCCGTACCGCCATGTCGTCGTCCCTCCCGCCGGGTTCGGCCCCGGCCGGCCAGTGAGCGCTCCATCGTGCCACAGGGCTCCCGGGCCACCGCGGGCCCGGACCGGCTCCGGCGGCCCGCACCGGGACACCGGCCACCGCGCCCCGGCGCGCGTTCACCGTTCGCGCGTGCGTGCGGCCCGCGCCCCGGCGTTCGGTGTGTGCCGCAGGAAGGCCGGCCACTCGCCGCCCCCGTCGACGTTGAGGACGGCACCCGTGATGTGCGCGGCGAGCGGCGAGGCGAGCATCACACAGGCCGCTCCGATGTCCTCGGGCCGGGCGAAGACCCCGCGCGGGATCGTGGCCGCCACCCGGGCCGTCTGCTCGGCGTCGCCGTAGTGGCCGGCCGCCCCGGGCGTGGCCACCAGACCGCAGCTGACCGCGTTGACCCGCACCCGCGGCGCCCACTCCACGGCCAGGCTCGCGGTCAGGCTCTCCAGGGCCGCCTTGGCCGCCCCGTAGACGGCCGTTCCCGGACTGGGCCGCCGGGCACCGATGGAGGTGATGTTCACGACGACGCCGCCGTCGTCCTGGCCGTTCATGACCGGGAAGACCTCCCGGCACACGAAGACCGGGGCGAGGAAGTTGAGGTCGGTGACCCTGCGGTGGAAGCGGGGCGAGGCGGTGGCGAAGTCGGCGAAGGGCGCGCCGCCCGCGTTGTTCACGGCGACGTCGATCCGGCCGTGCCGCGCGGCGGCGTCCGCCACCCAGCGGGCCACGGCGTCCGGGTCGCGGACGTCGACCCGGCTGAAGCGGGCCGCCCCGCCGCCGGCCCCGGGGCGCTCCAGCGGTGCGGTGCGGCCGCAGATCTCGACGCGGGCCCCCGCCCGCAGGAACACCGCCGCGATTCCGGCGCCGACGCCCCTGGTGCCTCCGGTGACCAGGACGACCCGGTCCGTCATGTCCAACTGGAGCGGCATGGCGCCACCCTAGCGCCGCCGACCAAGCAAATGCTAGGTCGGTGCCTGGCCGCGCGCGGGCGCACCGAGCGGCCGTCCGGCGCCGTGCGGACCGGCCGCCCGGCGCGTAGCGCGCCGGGGCGAACGCGGCTTCACCTGCGGCATCGCTACGCTCGACAGCACGATGAACAACAATCTGACCCCCCTGGGACCGAAGGCCGACAAGGCGACGGTCAGACGGCACAACCTCAGCCTGGTGCTGCGGGCCGTGCACGACGCGGGCGAGGCGACCCGGGCCGGGATCGCGACGCGCGTCGGTCTGACCAGGGCCGCCGTGTCCTCGCTGGTCGAGCAGCTGCTGGAGTACGGCTTCGTCACCGAGTGGGGCAAGACGAGCAGCGGCCAGGTGGGGCGCCCCGGCACCGTGCTCAAGGTGGCCAGGACCGGACCCGCGGGTCTCGGCGCGGAGATCAATGTCGACTACATCGCCGTGTGCGTCGTCGATCTCGCCGGCACGGACCGCGTCCGGCTCGTGGAACACGTCGACAACCGCGTCGTGGAGCCGTCCGAGGTGCTGGCCCGCGCCGCCCAGCTGGCCGCGCGTGCCCTCGGGTCGGCCGCCGAGCAGGGCCTCGTCGCGGCCGGCGCGCATGTCGCCGTGCCGGGCCTGGTGACCGGCGGCACCGTGCGCCAGGCACCCAACCTGGGCTGGACGCGGGTCGCGATCGAAGGGCTGTTCGCCCAGGCGCTGCTCGCGCTGCGGCCCGCCCACCGCCCGCTGCCGGTCAGCTCCGACAACGAGGCGAACGCCGCCGCGCTCGCCGAGCTGTGGTACGGCGCCGGCACCGAGGGCGTGCGCAGCTTCCTGTATCTGACCGGGGAGATCGGCATCGGCGGCGCGCTGGTGCTCGGCGGCGAACTGCTGCGCGGCGCGCACGGCTTCGCCGGGGAGATCGGGCACATGGTGGTCGACCCGGACGGTCCGCTGTGCCGCTGCGGGGCCCGGGGCTGCCTGGAGCAGTACGCCGGGCAGGCCGCGCTGCTGAAGGCCGCGGGCATCGGCACCGACGCGGGCCTGCTGGGCGTGGCCGAGCTGCGGCGGCGGGCCGGGCGGGCGGATCCGGCCGTGCTGTCCGCGATCGAGGGTGCCGGACGGCAGCTCGGGGTCGTGGTGTCGGGCGCGGTCAACCTGTTCGACCCGGACGCGGTGATGCTCGGCGGCATCTACCGGGAGCTGATGGACTGGCTCGCGCCGGCCGTGGAGGCGGAACTCGCCCGCCGGGTGGTGTCGGGCCTGTGGCACAAGGACCGTACCCGGCTGCGGGCGTCGTCCCCGCTGGGCGACGCGGCGCGCGGCGCGGCCGGCGTGATCGTACGCGAGGTGCTGGCCGATCCGGCGGCGTACGCCGAGCGCGACGAGGACTGAGCCGATCACCGGGGGCAGCGGGAACCGGCCGGATGCGGGAGCGGACGGGGCCGCCGGGTCCGGCCGGCGGCCCCGCGCCGTCAGCTCTGTCCCGGCTGGGCGGCGATCATCGCCCGGTACCAGTGGTAACTGTCCTTCGGGGTGCGCCGCTGGGTGTCGTAGTCGACCCGGACGATGCCGAAGCGCTTGGCGTAGCCGAAGGCCCACTCGAAGTTGTCGAGCAGGGACCACACGTAGTAGCCGCGCACATCGACGCCGGCGTCCATGGCCGCCCGCAGCGCGGACAGGTGGTCGCGCAGATAGGTGACCCGGTCGCCGTCGTGCACGCCGCCGTCGGCGCCCACCGTGTCGTCCTCGGCCGAGCCGTTCTCCGTGATGTGGACCGGCGGCAGCGCCCGGCCGTACCGCTGCTTCAGCGACACCAGCAGGTCCGTGAAGGTGTCCGGGGCGACCGGCCAGTCCATCGCCGTGTGCCGCACGCCCGGCAGGCGCACCTCCGCATAGCGGTTGTCCGTCGCGGTGCGCGCGGCGGGATCGGCCTCCCGCAGCGGCGCGTCGGCGACCACGATGGGCCGGTAGTAGTTGACGCCGAGGAAGTCCAGCGGCTGGGAGATCAGTTCGAGGTCGCCGTCCCGCCGGAAGTCCTGACCGGTGATCAGCTCGCCCCAGGTGTCCTCCTCCGTGTCCGGGTAGCGGCCGGCCAGCAGCGGCTCGGTCCAGACGAGGTTGTGCTGGGTGTCGGCCCGGACGACCGCCGCCAGGTCCGCTGCGGAGCCGGAGGCCGGCAGGTTGCGGTCGAGGTTGAGGGTGATGCCCACCTCACGTACCCCCGCCGCCCGCAGCTCCCGCACGGCCAGGCCGTGACCGACCAGCAGATGGTGGGCGGCGGCCAGGGCGCCGCGGCCCTCGCGGGCGCCCGGGGCGTGCCGGCCGATGGAGTAGCCGAGGAACGCGCTGCACCACGGCTCGTTGAGGGTGATCCAGCGCGGCACCCGGTCGCCCAGGCGGGCGGCGACGGCGGCCGTGTACTCGGCGAACCGCTCCGCCGTCGCGCGCACCCGCCAGCCGCCCTGGTCCTCCAGCGCCTGCGGCAGGTCCCAGTGGTAGAGGGTGGCGGCCGGTTCGATGCCCGCCGCCAGCAGTTCGTCGACCAGCCGGGAGTAGAAGTCCAGGCCCTTGGGGTTCACCGGGCCGCTTCCGTCGGGCACGATGCGCGGCCAGGCGATCGAGAAGCGGTAGGAGCCGACGCCCAGGTCGCGCAGCAGGGCGACGTCCTGCGGATAGCGGTGGTAGTGGTCGCAGGCCACGTCACCGGTGTCGCCGCCCGCCACCAGGCCGGGTGTGTGGCTGTAGGTGTCCCAGATCGACGGGCCGCGGCCGTCCTCCCGGGCCGCGCCCTCGATCTGGTACGAGGCGGTCGCGGCGCCGAACACGAAGCCGGGCGGGAAGGCGGGGAACTCAGTCATACGGGAAAGCCCATCTCGATGCGGACGGTGGTCACTTGACGGAACCGCCGGTGATGCCGGCGGCGATGTACTTCTGGGCGAGGACGAGCAGGATCGCCGCCGGGATCGCGGACAGCACGGACGCGGCCATCACCGAGCCCCAGTCCCCGACGTGGGCGCCGATGTACTGGTAGATGCCCAGCGTCACCGGTTTGACGTCGTCGGTGGTGTTCAGGGTGAGCGCGAACATGAAGTCGCTCCAGGAGAACAGGAACGCGAACAGCCCCGAGGTGATCAGGGAGTTGCGGCTCATCGGCAGCACGACCCGCACGAACGTGCGCACCGGGCCCGCGCCGTCGACCTGGGCGGCCTCGATCACCTCGCCCGGGATCGACACCATGAAGGAGCGCATCAGCACGATCGAGAACGGGATGCCCAGTGAGGCGTCCGCGAGCATCAGGCCGAAGTAGGAGTTGACCAGGCCCAGGTCGACGTACGAGTTGTAGAGCGCGTTGGCGATGACGATGCCCGGCACCATCTGGGTGATCAGCGTGCCGAACACGATGGTGCGCGAGCCGCGCAGGCCGAACCGGGCCAGCCCGTACGCCGCCGGTGCCGCGACGGCCAGACAGATGACGACGGCGCCGAGCGAGACCACCAGCGAGGTCAGCAGGTGCCCGCCCTGGTCGGTCAGAGCCTTGGAGAAGCCGGACAGGTCCAGGCTGCCCGGCACCGGGTCGACCTGGAGCAGGCCGGACTCGGGCTGGAGCGCGGTGTTCAGCATCCAGTACAGCGGGAAGAGCATCACGCACAGGATGAGCACGCCCGCCACGGTGGAGCCCAGGCGCCGCCTGGGGCCCCGCGGCTTGGCGGCGACCGGTGTGTCAGCGGCCATCGTGGATCACTTCCCCTCGGTGCGGTTGGCCCGCAGATAGAACACCGCGAACACGGCGGAGATCAGGATGAGTATGTTGCCGACGACCGCGCCCGCGCCGAAGTCCAGCTGGACGAACGAGTTCTGGTAGGTGAGCGTGCCCAGGGTCTGGGTGGCGTCGGCGGGGCCGCCGTCGGTCAGCGCCAGGATCAGGTCCAGGATCTTCACGGTCGACATGAAGCCGAGCACGAGGACCACCGTGATCACCGGTCGCAGCATCGGCAGGGTGATGGAGCGGAACGTCCGCCAGGCCGAGGCGCCGTCCAGGGCGGCCGCCTCGTACAGCTCCCTGGGGATCTCCTGCAGACCGCCGTACAGGATGACCATGTTGAACGGGATGCCGATCCAGATGTTGACCAGGATCACCGACAGCAGCGCCATGCCCGGGCTGGTCAGCCAGGGGGTGTGGCCGCCCAGGCCCAGGGTGTCGAGGAAGGAGTTGAGCACCCCGGTGTCCTGGTCGAGGATGCGCCGCCACACGATGCCCGACACCACCATCGGCACCAGCCACGGCAGCAGGATCAGCGAGCGCAGCACCCCGTTCAGCGGGAAGCGGCGGTTGAAGAACACGGCGAGCGCGAGGCCGATGCAGAACTGTCCGAGCAGCGAGCCCGCGGTGAAGACGAGGGTGTGCCACAGCGCCTTGCCGAACAGGGCGTCCTGGAACACATGGGACCAGTTGTCGGCGCCGTTGAAGGGGGCGTCGCCGGTGAAGAACGTCTTCGGCGTGTAGTGCTGGAAGCTCATCACGACGTTCCGGACGAGCGGGTAGCCGAAGAACAGGAGCATGAAGACGACCGCGGGGGCGACGAACCCCCACTGGGTGAGCCGGCGCCGGCGCCGCTGCCGGGCCGGGTCCGGTGCGGTGGCCGTGCGGGACGCCCGGGCGGCGGCCGGAGCGGTGACGGTGGACGTGGTCATGTGCGCGTACCTCAGTTCCCGCTCGTGGCCCGCTGCTGGGCCCGCGTGAGGGCGGCCTGGCTGGACTGGCCGGTCAGGGCGGACTGGAAGGCGCTCTGCAGGGCGAGCGAGACGCTCGACCAGCCGGCGCCGAGTTTGGCCGTACGGGACCGCGCGGCGGCGACCTGGTCGGCGAGGGCGTCCAGTTCGGGCACCCGCTTGCGCCAGACGGCGGCCGCCTTCTCGTTGGCGGGGACCATCCAGCTGTTGAGCGCGTAGGTCAGCTGCTCCTTCTCGCCGGACAGACACGCCACGATCCGGGCGGCCGTCCGCTCCCGCTGCCGGTCCCCGGTGTTGGGCACGGTGAGCACGGCGCCGCCGAGCGGGCCGACCGACGCGTCACCGGCCTTGGGCACCGGGATCTGGGCGATGCCCCAGTGCAGGGACTTCTTGGTGTTGAGGGTCTCGACCTGCCAGGGCCCGTTGATCATCATGGCCGCGTTGCCCGCCATGAACTGGTCGTTGACGTCCGCCTGCGTCCAGCTGACCGTGGACTTCGACAGCGAGCCGTCCTTCAGCAGGCTTTTCCAGTAGTCGAGGGCGGCCACCACCTGCGGGCTGTCCAGCCGGGTCTCGTCGCCGCCGTTGGACCACATGAACGGGGTGAACTGGAAGACGCCGTCCTCGGCGCCGCCCGCGCTGAGCGCCACGCCGTAGCGCTTGCCCTGGGTGAGCTTCTGCGCGGTCGCCCGCAGCTCGGCCCAGGTGGTGGGGACCGGCAGCCCGGCCTCGTCGAGGATGTCCTTGTTGTAGAAGAGCGCGAGGGTGTTCACGGAACGGGCCGCGCCGTAGTACGTGCCCTTGTATGAGCCGAAGTTGACGATGCCCTTCGGGATGTCCCGGGTGCTCAGCCCGAGCGTTCTGAGGTCGACCAGACCGCCGGCCTCGGCGAAGGTCGGCATCTCGGAGGCGTCGAACTGCACGATGTCAGGCAGGGACTTGGAGGAGGCCATGCGCAGCGCCTTCGTCATCACCTGTGCGGCCGGAACGCTCTGCTGCTCGATGGTGACGCCCAGCTGCTTGCCGCAGCGGCCCATGGCCTCGGCGTCCCAGCGGTGGTACGACTCGTCGGTCGAGGAGTTCATCACGGTGTACACGCGGGCGTCGCGCTGCTGTCCGCAGCCGGTCAACGCCGCCGCGGAGACCAGGACGGAGACTGCGGCGAGCGGCGCGACGACTCGGCGTGAGCGTCCGCGCCCGCCGCGCGCGGCGGCGGGAGGATGTGCTGTCACGGTGGGTGCCCTTGGGTGCGAGGGGGTGCCGGCCCGCCCGCACGACCACTGTGTCGCACGGGGGTTGGGGGAGTGGTCCGCGGGCACCGGCCGGCCCGCGGCGGGGACTCAGCGGACGCCGAGGAGGTGGTCCATGGCGAGTTGGTCGAGGTGTTCGAAGGCCATGCCGCGGGCGGCGGCGGTCTCGACGTCGAAGTCCTCGTAGGCGGTGCGGTCTTCGAGGAGGGCGCTGAGGCCGTCGGCGGCGGTGGGCCGGGCGAGCTGGTCGAGGCGGGATG
>NZ_JBIWKB010000091.1:0-27682 GCF_044765425.1 Streptomyces sp. NPDC102462
GGCCTTCCTGGCCTCGGAACAGAGCAGCTACGTCGTCGGCTCGAACGTCTACGTCGACGGCGGCGAGAACCAGACCTGAGACACCACACGACGGACGGCACCTGAAGCACCCCCACTTCCATGCCGCTACTGCTCCAGGAGCGCGCTGAACCGCCCGTCGCCTCGCAGCGGTTCCAGCTTGCCGCGCGCCGTCACCTGAAGGCCCGGTTCCTCGCCCACCGGCCTTACTTGGACGGGGCCGTCGGCGGCCCGCACGATCGCCAGGATCCTGCGGCAGTCAGCGGGCGGCGCGGCCTCGTCGGGATTCTCACTGCGGTGCGGGATCAGCAGGACCGCCCGCCCCGCCACCCGGGCGGGAGTCGGGGCAACGGCCGCGGCGGCCTCCGCCGCGGCCGTGTCCTGCTCGGCCAACTCCCCCGCCAGCATGTCCGGTTCACTCCAGCGACCCGTGATCCGCTCCAGCTCCTGCATACCCACGCCCTTCTATGGGCGGCCCGGCGATTGACGGTCGGGGATACAGCCTCGGCACGATGCCCTCCAGCAGGGCCTCGAAGGCCCTGGCGTTACGCCACTGTTGTACTTGCGTCAGCCAAGAACGCCTACCGGTCTGAGGCCTCCCGCGAAGGCAAACCCCGCAGATTGATCACGACGTGATGCGTGCCTGGCGCTCCAGCACCGGTTTTCGGCTGGACTTCCCCGAGCCAAGCCGGCTTACATGGCGGCCCGGAGTCCATTGTGGCCCATGCGGTCCAGAACTTGTATTGTGCGGGTATGCCTCGACCTCGTGAGTTCGATGAACATCGTGTGCTTCTCGCCATCCGTGACGAGTTCTGGGACAAGGGCTACGCGGCGACATCGATGGACGACCTGCTGCGCGTGAGCGGGCTGGGCAAAGGCAGCCTCTACGGGGCGTTCGGGGATAAGCGCAGCCTGTTCCTGCGGGTGCTGCGCGACTACGACAACGCGAACCTGCTGATGCTGCGCGAGCGTCTGGTTTCCGCGGCGCGGGGGATCGACGTGGTGCGCGAGTTCGTACTCGGCCCGACCGGCGATCCGACCGGGGCAGTTGCGCGTCGGGGTTGCCTGCTGGCCAACAGCAACGCCGAGCTTGCCGCCAGCACTCCGGACGTCGCAGCTGAGGCTCGCCGCAGCTACGACGCGATCGCCACCGTCCTCACCGCGGCGCTGGAGCGCGCCCAGAGCGAAGGCGACCTCGACCCCGACATCGACCCTTCTGAGACCGCCCGCGCGGCCCTCGTCGCGCAACTCGGCCTCATCGCTCTCGGGCGCACCGGCATGGACATCGAAGCGCTCACCGTGACAGCCCAGTCCGCCCTGGCACGGCTGCTGCCCACTCCGGCGCAGTAGCTGCAACGCACCGGCCGACCTGTACCGGTCGCGGCGGTCGGCCCTGCCGGTGGTGTGGCCCCGCAGTCGTCCGACCAGAGGTCGCGGGTGCGGGACAAGTGCCCGCAGCCTGCGCAGCCCGTCTACGGGGCCGTGCCGGGAAGCCCCGATACCGAAGCAAGCAATCTTGACTGATCGGTCCATATCGGGGAAAGTTGTGGACGCAACAGTCCATAACTTGAAGGAGGGCGGCATGGCCGTCTTGGAAGACAAGGTCGCCGTGGTCACCGGGGCCAGCACCGGCATCGGGTTCGCGACCGCGCGCGCATTCCGCGACGAGGGCGCCATGCTGTTCATCACCAGTCGCCGCAAAGACGCGCTCGACGCCGCGGTCGCCGAGCTCGGACCTGGCGTGACCGGCGTGGTCTGCGATGCTTCGGTGCCCTCGGAACTCGATGCGTTCTACAGCACCGTGCGCAACCGGGCCGGACGCATCGACGTGCTGGTCGCCAACGCCGGCATCGGCACCGCGGCGCCGTTCGGCGAGGTGACGGAAGATCTGGTCGACTCGGTGTTCGCCACCAACGTCAAGGGAACGATCTTCACTCTCCAGCAGGCGCTGCCGCTGCTCAGCACAAACGCTTCGGTAATCCTGACGGGTTCGACCGCTGCGACACGGCCCGACCTGGGACTTGAGGTCTACGCAGCATCGAAGGCCGCGGTCCGCACGCTCGCCCGCGGCTGGGCTCTCAGCGCGCGCACACACGGCTTCCGGGTCAACGTCGTATCCCCGGGCGGTACGCGCACCCCTGGTCTGCTTGAGCTGGTCACACCCGAGATGCTCAAGCAGGCCGAAGGCGCTGTTCCCCTCGGCCGGCTTGCCGAGCCCGAGGAGATCGCCGCCGTGACGACGTTCCTCGCTTCGGACGCGTCGAGCTACGTCAACGGTGCCGAGTTCTTCGCCGACGGTGAATACGCGCAGGCATGAGCGCGTCGCCAACCTCCGAGCCACACATATCTAGTTGACGTATCAATTTCCAATGCTAATGTAGCTGAAGCATCAACTACTTGACGGGCCGGGTCCTCACTGATGCCGGAGACCATCTCTACACACGGGGGGTCGCACTGGTTCGTCGAGCGAGCGACCGATGCAGAGTGACAGTTGGCCGGCCTGCCTCAGGAACGACGGAGAGTCGAGAAGTGGTCGAATTATCCCTCGCGCAACTGCATCCCTCGCTGGACGACCCCGTCCTGCTCTCGATGAACCTGCTGAACGACATCGCCTCGGACCACCCGCAGGCGGTGTCCTTCGCCGCCGGCCGACCCTACGAGGAGTTCTTCCGGGTCGAACAACTCCACGACTACCTGGGCACCTTCGTCACACACCTCACCGAGGTGGTGGGGCTGACGGACGAGGAGGCCCGCAGAACCGTGTTCCAGTACGGGCGGACGAAGGGCGTCATCCACGACCTGGTCGCCCGCTACCTTGAGATCGACGAGGGCATCACCGTCGACCCCGACGCGGTGGTGGTGACCGTCGGCAGCCAGGAGGCGATGTTCCTGACGCTGCGGTCCCTGCGCGTCTCCCCTCAGGACGTCGTCCTCGCCGTCGCGCCCACCTATTTCGGACTGACCGGCGCCGCGCGCTTGCTGGACATGCCCGTGCTGGACGTCGGGGACGGAGACGGCGGCGTCGACCTCGTCGACCTGGAGCATCAGGTGGCAGCGGCCCGCGCCCGCGGCCAACGGCCGCGCGCCCTGTACCTCGTGCCCGACTTCTCCAACCCCACCGGGGTGAGCCTGGACCTGGCCACCCGGACCGCCCTGCTCGACCTGGCGGCCGATCTCGATCTGCTGATCATCGAGGACAACCCGTACGGCCTCTTCCATGCCGACCCCGGCAGCCGGCCGCCGACCCTCAAGGCGCTCGACACACGCCACCAGGTCGTGTACGTCGGCTCCTTCGCCAAGACCGGCCTGCCCGGCGCCCGCGTCGGCTTCGTCGTGGCCGATCAGCCCGTCGTCGGGGACGGCCGCACGGCGGGTACGCTCGCGGACCAGTTGTCACTGATCAAGAGCAACGTCACTCTCAACACCTCACCCGTCGCCCAGGCCGTCATCGGCGGCAAGCTTCTGCGCCACGGGTGCAGCATGCTTGCCGCGAACAAGCGCGAGATCGAGGTATACCGCGCCAACCTGCGGCGCATGCTGGCCGGTCTCACCGCGCGTTTCGGCGCCACTGGCTCGGTGACGTGGAACACCCCGGCCGGCGGGTTCTTCGTCGTTCTCACGGTGCCGTTCACCGTGAACGACCGTTCGCTGCGCAGATCGGCGCGCGATCACGGGGTCATCTGGACCCCCATGCACCATTTTCACACTGGCATGACCTCCTCACACCAGATTCGGCTGTCCTTCAGCCTGCTCGACGACGCGTCGATCGACGAAGGACTCGACCGGTTGACCGCCTTTGTGACAGCCGAGGCCCAGGCCTTCGGCCATTCCGCCTGATCGCCCGCCTCTCTGCGGTCGGAACACCACCATGGCAAGCAGCCGCCCGTATGCGCACGAGACATGTCCGACGGATTGACGCGATAAGGGGCTCGGCGGGTGCGAAGTCAGCCCTACGTCTGTGCGGAAAGCACGCCGCTGTGTCGGTGATATCTCCATCGGCCTGCCCGCGCGCCGTGGCGCCAGTGATTTGGTGACCATTCAGTCCGAAAAGGATGCCAATGATCAGACACATTGTGCTGTTCAAGTTCAAGCCAGGCTTCGGCTGGCAGGATCCCGCGGCCCTCGCCGCCGAGCGGTCCTCGCGGCTCGTCGGCGAGCGGGTGCCCGGCCTACTGCACTGGCAGGTGGGCCGCAACATCGCCGACCGTCCGATCGCCTACGACTTCGCCGCGATCGGGCTGCTGCCCGACCAAGTCTCCCTGCGCAACTACCAGGACCACCCCTTCCACCAGGAATCCGCGGCGCTGTGGAGCGCCATCAGCACCTGGGTCGTCGCCGACATCGAGGAGTAACACATGACCGTCGAACTGGGCTGGATCGACGTCCGACCCGCACCGGCCGGGCCGCCGACCATCGGAACGCTCGGTCCCGAGGGCACGAGCAGCGAGCAGGCCGCGCGGCTGCTGGGCTCCCGCCTCCCCGGCAGGCCGCGGATCGTGCTCAAGACGACCTACGAACAGGCTCTGGAAGCCCTGACGGCCGGCACCGTCAGCCATGTGGTCGTCGCCAACGCCTATCGGGACGTCCACCACTTCTACATGGCCGACGACATCGCGCTGGCCAGTATCTTCGTCATGGACACCCCGCTGTACGGCATCGCCCGGCGCGCCGACGGCGGTCCGCTGTCCGACCGCCCGAGTCTGGTGACGCATCCCTCGCCTCGACCATTGCTGGACCAACTGTTAGCCAACACCCACCAGTTGTCCGAAGTGGCCACCGCGGACTCCACCAGCCAGGCAGCCCAGGCCGTGGCCGAACGCCGCTACGACCTCGCGCTCACCACCGAACCGGCCGCCGCACGGCACGGACTGCGCTTCATCTCCCGGCTGCGGCCGATCCGCATGGTCTGGTCGGTCTTCGTCCGCACCTGAGCCCGCACCCCACCACCCGACCCGCCGGCTGAACACCTGTAGCCGCTCAGCTCCCGGTTCGCGATCAGACTGCCGGCCGAGCCACACGTTCACCGGCCCTCGACCGGATGCCGGCCGGACTCGGCGGAAGAGGATCCCCTCGTTCTCAGGTGCTGCTCCGGGCACCTCAGTGCGCATCCAAGGTGGCGGTCGCCGAACTCGCCTGGCCCGGCCGCGAACGGCTCGGCCTGCCACACCCGCCCATGCCCAGCCAGCGCACCGATCGCACCACTGGTTCCCGGACAGCCTTTCAGGTTCTACCGTTCAGGCGCGCGGTGCACGGCGCAGGAGACGATTGGCCGCCGCCTTGATGCGTCCACCGGAGCCCGCTTCGTACGGCTTCAGCTCATCGGCGGTGAACCAGTTCTGAGTCACGGCGCTGATGCGCACGAGATACCTGTTCTTGGCTTCGTCGATGTGGATGACGATGCCCACGTTGCCCGTCATCGTCTTCCCCGTGACGGTGACGGTGTCACCGACCGCGAACGCACCCATCCTGAACCTCCCATGCCTGCGTCATGCCAAGTCAACGGTATGCGGATCTTCGTGGCGCTGCCTCCCGGCTGGAACCGCAGCGGGTGCCTCAACGAGCATGGGCCCGGCCCCTGGTGCCCCGGTGACCGGCGTGGACACCAGGACGAACGAGCTGTACGGCGACTACAAAAACGCCGGGCGCGAAGGACGCACGACTTCGCCGGCCAGGCCGCGAAGACACTCAGCCAAGCTGCGCCTTCAGCCATCGCAGGACATCAGGTGTGACCGGGTCGGTGATGTCCGCGAACTCCTTGTGCCGCTTGAGGAACTTGGCGACGTAGGGGCAGACCGGGACGATCCGCATCCCGGATGCGCGCACGTCGGCGAGTGCCTGCTGGACCAGCTGCAGGCCCAGCCCCTGGCCGGCGAAGGCCTCGTCGATCTCCGTGTGGTAGAAGACACGTTGCATGCCCAGGTCACGGTAGGCGGTCAGACCGGCGCGTCGGCCGTCGACCAGGATCTCGTACCGGTGATCGGCGTCCGCACGCTCGACGACCGTGGTGGTGGAGGACTCGCTCATGGTGTGCCTTTCGTAAGGGAGGTCAGCGGGCCGGCGGGTTCCGGCGCGGTGTGATGACGGCGTTCGGCAGGGCCGGTGCGGGAAGGCGGCCGCCGGGAAAGTCCTCGATGACGCCGAAGCGGTCGGAGGATGCCTCCCAGTCCTCGCGGGCTTTCACCATGTCCTCGTGGCTGCGGCCGATGAAGTTCCACCACATGACGATCTCCTCCCCGAAGGGAGGTCCTCCGAGGAGGATGGTCCGCGCCGGCGCGTCGGTCTCGTTCACCATCGTCAGGGTGTTCGCGCCGCGAGGGACGTATCCGAGTTCGGCAGGCCGCAGCACAGTGTCGATCAAACGGATGTCCCCACTGTCCACGAGAAGACCGTGCTCGAAAGCCTCGTCAACGGCGAGAGTGAGCGTCACATGCGGTTCGATGACGATCTCGGCGCCGAGCAGCGGCGTGAAGGTCCGGACCGGGGAGGTGCTTCCGGCGAGCGAGCCCAGGAAGACCCTGATCTCGGCCCCGTCGACCCGCGCGAGTTCGGGCACGTAGTGCTGGAAGTCCCGGTCGGCGTTGCGGTGTTCCTCGGGCAGCGCGACCCACAACTGGACGCCGTGGATGACGGTGGTGTTCGGGGTGGAGACCTCCGAGTGGGCGATGCCATAGCCGCCGGTCATGAGGTTCATCTGGCCGGGCCGGATCAGGGCGTGGGTGCCGAGGGTGTCGCGGTGCTCGACCTCGCCGCTGAACAGCCAGCTCACCGTCTGCAGTCCGGTGTGCGGATGCGGGGGCATGTTCATGCCGCCCAACGCGGCGACCTGGTGCGGGCCGAAGTGATCGGCGAAGCACCAGGCGCCGATGAGTGTGCGCTTTCGCTGGGGCAGCGTCCGCCGCACGCGCATCGCACGTGGACCGCCGAGGGGAACCTCTCGCGCCGACAGGACATCGACCCTGGGGGCTCCGGTCGGCCGGTCGTCTTCGACGAGCGCACCGCAGAGCAGCGCCGCGGCATCGGTTTCCGTGTTGCTCACCGAAAGTACCCCCTACCCGATCTGGTTGCTACATCAACTATGGTGCCATGGAGGCAGACCAATGGCCACAGCACCCGCCCGAACACAGGCCACTCCCAGCGTGGCCCGAAGGAGCCCCCGACGTGAGCAACCACACCCACAGCTCCCCGCCCCGCAGGATCTTCATCGACAAACAGAGCCCCAAGGCCTTCCATGCCCTGCTGCAGGTCTCCGAGGCGGTCCGAGCAACGGCCTCCGAGGCCGGACTCGACCGCACCACCGTGGAACTGATCAACGTCCGCGTGTCGCAACTCAACGGCTGCGCCTACTGCCTCGACATCCACAACAGAGCGGCTCTGCGCGCCGGTGAGTCACCGCAGAGACTCGGAATCCTGAGCGCATGGCGGGACACCGACCTGTTCACTCCCGCGGAGCGCGCCGCCCTGGCGCTGGCCGAGAGTACAACCGATCCGGCCGACGCCACGACCCAGGCCTCCGCCTACGAGACCGCCCGGCAGGTCCTCTCCGAAGACCAGATCTCAGCCGCGATCTGGGTGGCGGTCACCATCAACGCGTTCAATCGCGTGTCGATCATGAGCAAGCACCCCGTACCGCCGCGTCCCGACAAGTAGAGGCGGGTGGCCCGCCACACCGCCGGCCTTGGACGTGGCCGGTGCAGCGGACGTGTCGCGCGGGTCCTCGTGAGGCTCGGTCCGCTCTCAGCCGCCACCGCGGCGACGCTCACGCCAACCGCGTGACACGGGCCGGGCCACCCGCTCCGGAGAGGGTGGTTCCTCGTCCAGCTTCTCCGCGACACGCTCGGAAATCCGAGCCAGGAGCCGCAGCTCCGACGGCGTGACGTTGTCAAGGAAGAGCTTGCGCACCGCCTCCACATGACGTGGGACGGCGGCTTCGATCACCGCTCGCCCCTCGTCCGTGATGACCACGAACGTGCCACGGCCGTCTTCGGGACTCCTGTCCCGCACCACCAGACCACGCTTCACCATCCGGGCGATCTGATGGGACATCCGGCTCTTCTCCCACTCCAACGCCCTGGCGATGTCCAGAAACCGCCGCCGTCCCTCCGGTACGTCCGTCAGCTCGACCAGTACGGCGAAGTCTGCGGGCGAAACGTTGGCCTCCGTCTGCAACAAGCGAGACAACCGGCCCATGAGCTTCTCATGCATGCGGACAAAGCTCCGCCACGCACGCTGCTCCTCTGCCGTCAACCTACGCACCGGCTCTTCCATGAAGAGGCCGCGGCCGCTCGTCGACGGTCCGGCCCTCAGTTCACAACGGTTGGCTCGGTCGACCGACCAGCGATGCCGCCCCAGCCGAAGGAGCCCCGCCGAGCGGGAAGCTCCCAGTGCCCCTGCTCCTGCCGCTTCAGCGGCACGACGTCGCGCCGCTGAAGACGCGTTCCCCTCATTCGGCATTCCGAGGGTGTCCGCCGGAAAGCGCCACCCTCGGGGCATGGCCCGCCGACGGTAGCGGGTCAGCCCACCTGGATGTTCGCGGCGTTCTCGGCGAGCCAGTCGTCGAAGCTCTTGAGCGCCGGGTTGATCTCCCGCAGAAGGTTCAGGTCGCGGGCGCCGGTGAACTCCTGGTCGAAGTCGCCGTAGTACTGGAACATGTTGGCGATCTCCTCCCCCGCCGGGACGCCCAGGGAGCGGAAGACGTCGTAGGGCACCGACTGGAAGCGCACCGGCTCGCCGATCGCGGCTCCCAGCTTCTGCGCGTACTGGGCGCCGGTCAGGTGGTCGCCGGCCAGGCCGACGGTCCGGCCGATGAACCGCTCGCCGTCCTTGAGGATGGCGAGCGCCGTGCGGCCGATGTCGTTCACGTCCACGCCGGCCAGCAGCTTGCCGTCCGCGAGCGGCAGGGTCAGCGTCAGTACGCCGTCCTCGGCACGCTTGGGACCCATCGCCGACAGGAAGCCCTGGAAGTAGAAGGTCGTGTTCAGGAAGGTGGTCGGCACCCCGGCCTGCCGGAACAGCTCGTTGCCCTCGCCCTTGACGTCGAAGTGCGGGACGTTGTACTTCCCCTGGAGGACGGGCATCCGCTCGTCCTCCAGGGGCAGCAGTTCGCGGGTGTCCTCCAGCGTCGACCACACCACGTGCCGCAGCCCGGCATTCTTCGAGGCCCGCACCAGAACCTCGATCTCCTCCCTCTCCTGGGCCGCCGAACCGTGCGCCCAGAAGTTGGTGACGAGGAAGGCGCCGTAGGCACCCTCGAACGCTTCGTGCACGGTCGGCTCGTCATAGAAGTCCGCCTGCACGACCTCCGCACCGAGCTGGGCGAGTTCCTTGGCCGCGGGTGAGTCGGGGTTCCGGGTCAGCGCGCGCACGGTGAACCCCGAGTCCGGATCGGCGAGGATCGCCCGCGCGGTACCGCCTCCCTGTGCACCCGTGGCTCCGGCGACCGCGACGACTTTCTTCTCACTCATGCCACTACCCCTACCCGAGGAGACATTGTTGATAGATCAACTGAAGCGCATTCTGGTTGATTAATCAACATGTGGCGCGTGATTCAGCCGTGCTCGCCGCGAAAGTCTCCCGAGTGGCACAACGCGAGCGGCCGGACGCCTGGTTCGGCCCACGCGCGGGCGGCGTTCAGGGCCGCCACACCCGCGAGGAGGCCGTCCAGGGACTTGAGCACCGGCTTCACCCGAGCCAGAGGAGTTCACCAGGCGGGACGCGGTGTCTGTGGCAGCGTGCACGCTCAGGCGTGCCGAACCTTCGGCCGACGGGGCGGAGGTCCGGCTACGCAGGCCCAGGCTCTACGCCGGGAGTACTACGAGCTTGCCGCCCGGGTGCCCGGACTGGCTCACTGCCAGTGCCGTCGCAACCTCGTCGAGGGGATAGGTACCCGCGACAGGCACCTGCAGCCGCCCCGCCTCGATGAGGGCGAGGATGCCCCGGAGCGCTTCGGGACCGTCCGCTCCCGGCTCGGTCATGTGCACCTGGATCCCGGTGCTCGCGGCGTCGAAGGCCACGAGTGAGAGGACGCGTGTCGGGCCGCCGGCGAGTTCGATGGAGTCGGGGATCTCACCGCGACCGGAGGCGTCGAGGACCGCGTCGACTCCCCGGGGGGCAATCGCTCGTACGCGGTCGACCAGGCCCGTGCCATAGGTGACCGGTTCCGCGCCGAAAGAGCGGAGCTGTTCATGGTTGCGTTCGCTCGCGGTGCCGATGACACGCGCACCGCGAGCAACGGCCAGCTGTACCGCGAACGTGCCCACGCCACCGGCCGCGCCATGGACCAGCAGCGTCTCACCCGCGGAGAGCTTCAGCTTGTTGAGAACCTGCCAGGCGGTGATTCCGGAACCGGCCAGGGCCGCGGCGACTTCCCACGGGACGGAGGCCGGCTTGGCGACCAGTGCGGCGGGGTCGGCGAGCGCCGACTGCGCGTAGGAGGGGGTAAGGGAGGCCCCCAGCACCTCGTCACCGACACTGAAGGCGGTCACGCCCTCGCCGACCTGGTCGACCACGCCGGCCACGTCGGAGCCGAGACCGGCCGGGAAATCGACGGGCATCACCTGGCGCATAGAGCCGTTCAGGATCTTCCAGTCGATCGGATTGACGCCTGCGGCGCGCACCGCGAGCCGTACCTGCCCGGGGCCCGCGGTGAGCGGCGGAACATCGACGACACGCAGCACATCAGGGGTGCCGTACTCGGAGAACCGCACTGCGAGGGACATTTGCTCAACTCCAGGATCTTGGGTGTCAACTGCGGGGAAGCGGACACGGCCACCGCGTCATCGACCGCAGGGCCCCGCGTGGTCGCAGTACGGCTGGAGGCGGCTCTGCCCGCAGCCGCACAGCACGACCCTGGTCTCGGCGCGCGCGCCTTGCGGCGTGTCCACACTCAGCTCACCGCGTACGGTCAACTGCCCGGTGGCACTGCGGGTGATCGTGGTGGGCCGGTCGGGGGATTCCGTCCCGCCCTCCACGAGTTCGTACTGGAGCGCGCCCGAGGGGCAGCGCCGCACCACCTCCGCCAGGCGCTCGGCCGTAGTCCTGTCCGGCTGGATCCACGGTCGCTTCGCCGGGTCGAACACCTCGGGCAGGCCACGGACGCATTCGGCGGCGTGCAGACAACGCCTGGCCTCGAAGGTCACCGTGATCGACTCCGTCCGGTATGCCTTCCGCTCGGATTCGCCGCTCATACCTGCCTCCAGTACTGCCGTGCTCGGCTTTCAGTCACTGACCCTGCTGCGGGACTGGTACAGCAGGTCCTGGTACTCGGGGTGCCGGCTGATCCAGCCCGCGAAGAAGGGACAGGTGGCCAGCACCCGCAGGTTCGCGGCACGTGCCTCGTCAAGGGCTGTACGGGCCAGCGCTGACCCGACTCCCCTGCCCTCGTACTCCGCCTCCACCTCGGTGTGCACGAACGCGACGAGTTCCTTGGTGCGAATGTACTCCGCGACGCCCGCCACCTTGGACTCTCCATCGACACGGGCCTCGTAGCGCTTCGCCTCGGGCACGTCACTCACTTCGACCGCCATGTGTCCTCCTCTGCGGGGTCTGATCCCGCTCAACTCGGCGGAACCCCGTCCGCCAGGACCTCAGCCTAGCCCCACCAGGTTGATGTATCAACTTATCCCTCGGCGACGTTCCTCACCCGTCCGACCGGCACCGGTCCCGGCACGTTCCGGCTCGCGCACCGGGGGCCGGGTGTGCCGAAGCATCTTGGTCACGACAGACGCGGCCTCGCCGAAGGTTGCATCGCCGCCATCGCCAGTAGATGAGCTGTCAACGATTTCGTTAGAATGCCCCCATGGACGCACCGCCACGCTGGCTCGACCCGGAGCAGAAGGCCGCCTGGGAAAGCTTCATCCGCATGCAGGAGACACTCGTCGGACGACTGTCCCGACATATCCAGGCCGACTCCGGTATGTCAGCCTCCGACTACCTCGTGCTCGTCAACCTCACCGAAAGAGGCGACGGACGGATGCGCTTCTCGGACCTGGTCAAAGGCATGGAGTGGGAGAAGAGCCGAGTGTCCCACCAGGTCACGCGGATGGCGAAACGCGGGCTCGTGGCCAAGGAGGAATGCCCCGACGACGGACGCGGAGCATTCATCGTCGCCACCCCGGCCGGCTACAAGGCGATCGAAGAAGCCGCACCCCCGCACGTCGAACACGTCCGCCGCCTGTTCATCGACGCCCTCACACCCAACCAGCTCAGCACACTCGCCCGGATCTCCCAGCGCATCCTGGACCACATGGAGAAACAGCCGGACTGACCCGGCGAGGAGACACGACTGCCTGGCCTTTGGAGTTGGCACACCAGCCACACGGAGTACGACCAGTGGTCCGCCCACATCTCACAGCACAGCAACATTTTCGCGTGGACGATCCACGTCAAACACTGCTCACAGCCAACGCCCCCGCCAGCACGAGGATACAGACTCCCGAAAGCTGGTCGACCCGATGAGCGATCGATCCCTTATACGATCGAAACCTCCATCGAAGAATTCTCCCGGCTCCAACATAGAGGCCACCGATGACGGCTTCAACGCCCATGTAGGCCAGACCTAGAAGGGCAATGTGCAGTTCTGCACCCCGGCCGCCGCTCGTGAATTGAGGGAGGAGTGCCGCGAAAAGCAGAAGCGCCTTCGGGTTGGTTATGGCGACCATGAATTCCTGACGGGGGATCCGCCATCGATCGGCGCGAACCCCTTCGTCCTCGGCTGCAGAAGCGGTCTGTGGCTTGCTCCTCAGTGCCGCCAGACCAATCCATACCAAATATGCTATTCCACCCCATTTTATTGCGGTCAGCACATCAGGAGCCTGCGCAAGGGCGGCACCGAGACCCACTACGACGATACCGATCAGCAGAGTGAAAGCAGCGAGGCGCGCGAGGATGCCGATAAGAGCCCAGGAAGCGCCGGATCGGATGGCGTTACTCAGACCCAATAACTGGTTCGCTCCGGGGATTATGGATATCAATACGGCAGAGGGGAGGAAGTCCATCCAATAGATCACGCTCCCAGTATCGGGTGTGTGGCCAATCCCGGGCTGTTCATCACGGCGGCTGTTGCGAACGCCCGTCGAGGCGTCGCGCACGGACCGCCCGGGGCCCCGTTTGTTGTCGCCCCCACCGGACGCCACTGAACAGCAGTTCACTGCCGTGCAGTTGCCCTGACCATACCACTCTAGTTGACATGTAAACCACATGGATGTCATGGTTTACATGTCAACTAGATCGGCGGAGGTGGTGCGGGTGACCGAGCGGACCGCGGAGCAGGGCATCCGACGTCCGGCGAACAGGATCCCCGCCCCCGTCTGCGCGCACACTGCTGGCCGGCGATGACGACACGCGTGACCTGACGGGCGGCGGACCCGCGCAGGTCGCCCGGGACGGACGTCCCGCCCGGTCGTCACGAACCACGCACCACCACACCCCGACACAACGAAAGCGTTGAACAAAGTGAACACGACGGATGCTTCGCAGATCGAGTTCGGTATCGACAGCTTCGGAGACCGGCCCCGAGACGACCAGGGCGTGATCGTCTCGCATGCGCAGGCGATCCGCGCGGCGGTGGCCGAAGCGGTCCTCGCCGACCAGGTCGGTATCGACGTTGTCGCGTTGGGCGAGCACCACCGGCCTGAGTACGCGATCTCCAGCCCTGAGACAGTACTGGCCGGCATCGCGACGACCACGAAACGCATCCGGCTCGCCTCGGGCGTGACAGTGCTGTCCTCGGACGACCCGGTGCGGGTTTTCCAGCGGTTCGCCACGGTCGATGCGCTCTCCAACGGTCGCGCCGAGGTCATCCTCGGACGCGGTTCCTTCACCGAGTCGTTCCCCCTGTTCGGGTACGACCTCAAGGACTACGAGGTGCTGTTCGAGGAGAAGATCGACCTTTTCCATCGACTCCTGGACGAGAAGCCGGTCACCTGGGAAGGCACCACGCGCGCCGCCCTGCACGATGCGGACGTGTACCCGAAGACGGATTCGGGACGTCTCAAGACCTGGGTAGGGGTCGGCGGGACGCCGCAGTCCGTGCTCCGCACCGCTCAGTACGGGTTCCGGCTCATGCTGGCCATCATCGGCGGCGCCCCTGACCGGTTCGCTCCCTACGTGGATCTGTACCAGCGTGCCAGTGACGAGTTCGGCACGACCGCACAGCCGGTCGGGATGCATTCGCCCGGCTTCGTCGCCTCCACCGACGAAGAGGCCAAGGAGCTCTTCTACCCCGGGTACAAGGAGATCCGCGACCGGATCGGGGGGCAGCGCGGCTGGCCGCCGCTCCGCCGGGAGGAATTCGACGCCGAAGTGGGCCGCGGTTCTCTGTATGTCGGCTCGGTCGAGACGGTCGCGACCAAGATCGCTCGTGCCATCCGGGTACTGAACGCGGGCCGGTTCGACTTGATCTACTCCGCCGCCGGCACCGTTTCCGCCTCCGCACGTCTCCGTTCCGTCGAGCTGTACGGCACCCAGGTCATCCCTCGGGTCCGCGAGCTTCTGGCCGAGCAGCCCGCCACCACGGCGGGAGCGACGCGATGACCAACCCCGTCACCACTATCGGGATCCTGGGAGCCGGGAAAGTCGGCACCGTCCTGGCGCGCCTGGCGGTCGCCGCCGGCTATCGAGTCCTGATCTCAGGGTCCGGTGACCCCTCCAAGATCGCGCTCACCATCAAGATCCTCACCCCCGGAGCGACCGCCGTGTGGCCGGCCCAGGCCGCGGATGCCGCCGACGTGGTGGTCCTGGCTCTCCCGCTCGGCAAACACCGCGACCTCCCCGTTGCGGAGTTGGAGGGCAAGCTGGTCATCGACGCGATGAACCACTGGTGGGAGGTCGATGGTCCCCGCGACGGGATCCTCCCGCCCGACACCTCTTCGAGCGAAGTCGTTCAGCGGTTCCTGACGGGCGCACATGTCGTGAAAGCCTTCAACCACATGGGCTACCACGACCTCGAAGACGAGGCTCGTTCCGCCGGCGGCCTCGGACGCAAGGCCATCGCGCTCGCCGGTGACTCGCCCGAGGATCTCAGCGTGGTGTCCGCGCTGATCGACACGCTCGGATTCGACCCCGTCACCATCGGCGACCTCGCAGCGGGCATCAGGCTTGAGCCGGGAACCCCCGCCTTCGGAGCCAATGTCGACGCCGACCAGCTTCGCGTGCTCACCGCCACCCCTGCTCCGACAAAACTCATGGAACCCTCGTAACAGAAACACCGGTGCATCCGTGACCGGTCCCGGCTCGATCTCGTCAGATTTTCAGGAGTGTCACGCGCGCCACGCTCGGCGAAGCGCGAAGTCATCTCCCGGGCGGCATCGACCATTTGACGCCATGAAGCACTGTCAGGTGCAGCCCGATACCAGGGCACACAACGCGGTTCGCACAGCGTGAAGATTGCAATTATGCATGGAGGACGAATGCGGCCCATCATTCCCGACTATTTGGCCGAGGTGCTGGGAGATGTGGCGTCGGACACGTCCGGAGAGCCGGCGGGATACATTCCTGAGCTGGCAGCAGCGGATCCCGAGCGCCTCGGTGCGGCCTTTGCCATGATTGGCGGAGAAGTCTATGGTGCCGGTGACTTCGATATCGAGTTCACCATCCAATCGATCTCCAAACCGTTCGCGTATGCGTTGGCCCTGTCTGATCGCGGATTCGACTCCGTGCTCGCCAAAGTCGGTGTCGAGCCGTCCGGAGAGGCGTTCAACGAGATCTCCCTCGAAAGCGACACCGGGCGCCCTCGCAATCCCATGATCAACGCCGGCGCGATCACCGTGCACTCACTGACCGGCGCGGAGGACCTGAATCCGGCAGAGCGTGTGGAACGCGTGCTCCACGGCCTCTCGGCTTTCGCCGGCCGTCGGCTGAGGATGGACGAGGCGGTATGTGCGTCAGAGATGGAGAACGCGCACCGCAACCTCGCCATCGCGCACATGCTCCGCAGTCACGGCATCCTCACCGAGGATCCCAGGCCCATCGTGGACGGCTACACCCGCCAGTGTTCCGTGCTCGTCACCACGCGAGATCTGGCCATGATGGCCGCGACGTTGGCCAACCGCGGTGTGAACCCTCTCTCGGGTGAGCAGGTGGTTCCGGAAGCGGTGGTACGTCAGGTGCTGAGCGTCATGTTCAGCTGTGGAATGTATGACGCCGCTGGTGACTGGGCGACGCAGGTCGGTATTCCGGCGAAGAGCGGGGTGGCCGGGGGCCTGATCGGCGCGCTCCCCGGGCAGATCGGAATCGCCACCTTCTCACCACGACTGGACAGGCACGGGAACAGCGTTCGCGGGGTGTCGCTGTTCGAGCGATTCTCCTCGGACATGGGTCTGCATGTGATGGAGGTCCCCGCCGCTGCGCGTGCCGTCGTGCGGTCCAACCATGTCGTCGGCAGCGGACCGGGCGCGCTCCGGGTCCTGCAACTGCAAGGTGGCATCGGCTTTGCCGGAGCCGAGAGAATTGTGCAGGAAGCCGAGGGAATTTCACCTTCGGATGTCAGGGTGGCCTTGGATCTGACAAGGGTCCATTCGATCGACGACGTGGCACGGCGCATGTTGCTGGAGGTCGTACGCCGGCTGACGCTGGATGGTCATGAGGTCTACCTCGTCGATCCAGAATCGATCATTCCCGATCCCGATCCCGGCGATGGTGGCCGAGTCACGGTCGTCGACAACGTGGGACACGCCGACCTGCACACTGCGACCGCGGGAGGAGGTCAGATCGGTTGAACGCGCACGGTGGGATTCGCGCCCCACCGCAGGCCGATGCGGAGCCGCGACATCTCTGCCCCGCCCTCCGATAACACACAGTTTTCACACGCATGATGTCGGCCGGCGTTCGTTTCGCCGGCCAGAAGGGGAAGAAACCATGGGTTACATCACCGTCGGCACGGAGAACAGTACGCCGGTCGAGCTCTACTACGAGGATCAGGGTTCCGGTCAGCCGGTCGTCCTGATCCACGGCTACCCCCTGAACGGGCACAGCTGGGAACGCCAGACGCGCGAGCTGCTGGCCCAGGGCTACCGGGTCATCACCTATGACCGTCGGGGCTTCGGCCAGTCGTCGAAGGTGAACTCCGGTTACGACTACGACACCTTCGCCGCCGACCTGAACACGGTCCTTGAGACCCTCGACCTGCGGGATGTCGTCCTCGTCGGCTTCTCGATGGGCACCGGGGAACTCGCCCGCTACGTGAGCCGCTACGGTCATGAGCGTGTCGCGAAGCTCGCCTTCCTCGCCTCGCTCGAACCGTTCCTCGTCGCCCGCGACGACAACCCCGACGGGGTGCCGCAGGAGGTCTTCGACAACATCGCCGCGACCGCGAAGGCGGATCGGTACGCCTGGTACAAGCAGTTCTACTCGGACTTCTACAACCTCGACGAGAACCTCGGCACGCGTATCAGCGAGGAGGTCGTGACCGGTAGCTGGAACGTCGCGATCCTCAGCGCTCCGGTGGCCGCGTACGCCGTGGTGCCGGCATGGATCGAGGACTTCCGCGCCGACGTCGAGGCGGTCCGCGCGAGCGGCAAGCCCGCGCTGATCCTGCACGGTACGAAGGACAACATCCTGCCGATCGACGCCACCGGGCGCCGCTTCCACAAGGCGCTCCCCGAGGCCGACTACGTCGAGGTCGAAGGAGCGCCGCACGGCCTGCTCTGGACCCACGCCGACGAGGTCAACACCGCGCTCCGCGACTTCCTCGCGAAGTGACGGTGGATGACTTGCGCTTGCCCTGACGGCTTCTCATGACGCGGAACCGCGTCATCGCCGTCGACGAGGGGCGTATGTGACTCCGAGCCGATGCTGAGGCGCCACATACGCCCCTCGGGGTCCGTCAACGCAACGGATGCCTGACCCGGCGGCACCCACCACACCAGTGTCCGTTCACCGGTCGTCATACCTGACGGCACCTCATATCGACGGCCCGACGCCCGCACGCCACCGACCACCCCCCGCGCGGGGTCCACGGAAGGGAATCACCGCCCATGAGCGAGGAAACGCCGGCTCCTGATCTCGGTCACGGTCCGATCCGGAGAATCGTCGATCGTCTGAGCGCACATCATGAACGGGCGAAGCAGCAGCATCAGGAAGCGGACATAGCCGATTCGATCGCCAGTGCCACTTTCGACCTGGGGGCCGACATCGCACGCCCAGTCGCCCTTCCCCACGAGCTGGTCGGCTTCGACGCTGAAAGTGATCTCGGGATCGTCAAGCAGCCACCGGAGTGGCGCGCATAGGAAGGCGGCGCAGGGCACTGGACGAGCAAGGGGTCTGCTCGGGAAGGACACCGCCGCAGATCTCCCGAGCACCGATCGGTGCCGCAACCACAGCATCCTCCCTTCAGCGCCGATCGGTGCTGAAGGGAGGATGCTGTGATGCGGACTCAACCGGCTGGATCCTGAACTACCGGCCGGAGTACGGACGACAGCCAGTACCCGACACGGATCAGCGCCGGGGCAGCGGCGATGTCATGCCTCGTCACCGGTGGGCGTGTTCAGGAGCTGCATCTCCCAGGTGAAGGCCACACCGCTGGCACCGCCGTGCTGCGCCTGGACCTCGGCGACGCCCGGCACGGTCTTCTCGCGGGCCCAGTCGCGCTGCCACTCGGCCAGCACGGCCATCCAGGTGATCGGGGTGATGCCCGCCTGGATCATGCGCTGCACCGCGGTGTCGTGGGCTTCCTTCGAGACACCGCCCGACGCGTCGGTGACGACGTAGACCTCGAAGCCCTCGCCCGCCGCCTGTATCGCCGGCATGGCCACACAGATCTCCGTCCAGAGACCTGCGATGATCAGCTTCTTGCGTCCCGTCGCCTTGACGGCGTTCACGACACGCTCGTCCTGCCAGGTGTTGATGAAGGTCCTGTTGATCGGCTTCTGCTCCGGGAACACATCCTGCAGCCCCTGAAGGAGAAGGCCACCGCGCTCCTCCAGGACGGTGGTCAGAATGGTCGGAACGTCGAACACCTTGGCGGCCTTGGCGAGCCCGACGGCATTGTTGATGACCATCGTCGGTTCGTGGCTGTGCAGGTTGGCGACCTGGAACGGCTGGTGGTCGATGAGGGCGAGCACGCTCTCCTCGGGCGTCAGCAGCGCGCCGAGTCCGGCCTTGTTCTCAGTACCCACGAGATTCCCCTTCTGGAACTTTGCGTCCGCGGATCTCCGGCAGTGCACCGACCTCTCGGTACCCCGACGTGAAGAGATTCCGGTTGGCCGGGCCGGCGACCTCACACCATTTGGTTGACGCGTCACCGACCCTAGATGTCGATCGATGATGCGTCAACTAGTGATGTCCTTGGGCCTCCAGGCGAACCCGTCAGGCAGGCCACGCGCAACTGGGGCGCCTCGCTTACGAGTTGGCGCGTGACAGCGGGTCAGGTGTCAGTACTGGTGGATGACCTGATTCGCCTGAGGCAATCAAAGCCCGGCCGCCGGGCAACTGTCGGCAGCCTGGCCACCAGGCTGCCGGGGCGCATCCTTGCTACGCGATCGGTCCGTCGTAGTCCGTCCAGAAGTCGATGGCGTCCGACCGCGGCCGGGGTGCAGGCGCGCTGCCTTCACCAAACTCCATGACCTGCTCGGGTGCTTGCTCCACCGTGGGCCAGACCGGCAGGCCCGATCCGTTCGGGTCGCCCGTACGTACGAAATTGACCCAGTACGCGCTCATCTGGTCGCGCAATCTGTAATCGACCTCTTCGTATTCGGCGTCACCGTCCTTCCCGAGGTTGTCGTAGGCGTACATCACCTCCGCACCGTGGTAGGCGCCGAACTTCTCAAGGCCCTTTTCCGGCGGGACGCGAGTGAAGTAGTAGAGGTACGCGGCTGACTCGCCCGTTCGAGTCTGCAGGCGCGCCCAGCGGTGCATGGCGCGAGTCATGATCTTGTCGGTTTCGGCCTGCAGACGGGACGTCAGCACCTGTTCCTCGTTCTCACCGGGGTACAGACGCAAAAAGCGCTCCGCGTCCGCGCCGTACGTCGTGCGGACCGACTCCTGGTACTTGTCCACGTCGGTGTCCGGTGGGCTGGCCAGGGCGAGCGAGGCCTCGTCCGCGTTACTGCCGAGAAGGACCGGCACGTCCAGCTGGTCCCCGGATGCGTAGATCTCCGCCGGTGGCCGGTCCAGGAGGTGACCGTCGATGGAGGGACGCCAGTGAGCGTCGAGCGACTTGGCAGCGTCCAGGACGCGCTTGACGGGCATCCTGCGCATCTCCTCCACGGAGGCGCCCCCCAGCTTCTCGCTCAGACGTCTGCCGGCGTCCTCAGCCGCCGCCCTGGTGTCGGCCTGATCGTCCTTCTCGGTGTTTCCGGCCGTGCCCATGCAGGCCCCGCTCCCGGCGATGATGCCGTCCACCAGCCCTTCGGCGAGCGGCGTCGCGCCCAGAATGCATACGCTCGCGCCGCCGGCGGACTCCCCCGCGACCGTCACTCGGTCCGGGTCTCCGCCGAACGCCGCGATGTTCTGCCGGATCCATTTCAGCGCGGCGATCTGATCGAGGACCCCGTAGTTTCCTGAAGTGTTTTCCTTGGATTCTTTCGCGAGTTCCGGATGGGAAAGGAAGCCGAGCACGCCCAGTCGGTAGTTGAGCGTGACGACGATCACCTCACCCCTGGAGGCGAGTGCCTCGCCGTCGTAGAGCGGCAGGGCTCCCGAACCGGTCGTGAACCCCCCGCCCGGAACGTAGACGAGCACGGGAAGCCTCGCCGAGGCGGGCTTCGTGCTGTGCCAGATGTTGAGGGTGAGACTGTCCTCGCTGACCGGGTACGGGTTGAGGAACGTGTCCTCCAGAGGTATGTCGACGACCTGGGAAAGCGCCCGCGTGAAGAAGGTCGACGTGCCTTGGACGGGAACGTCCGAGAACCTGTCGGCGGTGAACACCTCGGAGCGCTGCTCGGGAGGCTGAGGCGGACTCCAGCGCAAGTCCCCCACGGGAGGCTGGGCGTAGGGGATGCCCGCGAATATCTCAACCGTGCGCTCGTCGTTGAGGACGCCTCGCACGGGCCCCTCCCGCGTGGGGACGAGCGCCGAAGCCCTGGGATCGGTCCCGCCCGCGATGCGGTTCTGCGCGGGTGGGTAGGCCAGGACGGCAGTGGCACTCACGAGTGCTCCGGCAAGCAGCCATGCCCCCACCTGGAGCAGGGCCCGCCCTCGCAGCCACCAGTGTGCGGTCACACCGAGGGCCGCGAGCAGCGCGCCCACGACTGCCCAACCCCACCACGGGCTCCGGTTGAGCCATGCGAGCACGGCCGCGATGGCGGTCAGGGGAAGGAGGGGTACCCAGTATCTGGGAGATCGAGTGAACCTTCGCCGCCGGCCTGGGCCCGCAGTGGCGTTCGCTTCGTCAACGCCCGGTGGATGAGTGTTTTTTCCGGTTCGCACTAAACCAATCCTTCGTTTCCCGGACAGCGCACACCTGCGTGCCGGCAGTCGATCGGGTATGTGACCCGCGATGCCCGGCCGTTCCCGGCCCCGCCGCCCTCTGCTGCTCCAAGGCGACTCGTCCGCCTCACCGCCGCACGACACGGCCCTATACCCAACCCCGCTCCCGTGCGAGACGCACCGCCGCGTGCCGGTTCTCCGCACCGAGCTTGCTCGCGGCCGACGACAGGTAGTTCCGTACGGTCCCCTCGGCGAGCGCGGCACGCTCGGCGATCTCCGCGAGGGGCGCCCCGTCGGCGGCGAGTTCCAGCACCTCGGCCTCCCGCGCGGTCAGCGGCGAGTCCCCGGCGGAGATCGCGTCGGCGGCCAACTCCGGGTCGACGTAACGGTTTCCGGCGTGCACCGTGCGGATCAGCTCGGCGAGCCGCTGGGCGCTGACCGTCTTGGGGACGAACCCGCGCACACCCGCCGCGAGCGCCCGCTTCAGATGCCCCGGGCGCCCGTGACCGGTCACGATCAGTACCTGGCAGGCGGGCAGCTCAGCCCGCAGCGATGCGGCGACCTTCACCCCGTCGGCACCGGGCATCTGGAGATCCAGTACGGCGACGTCCGGAGCATGTGCCCGTGCCATCGCCAGTGCCTCGGGGCCGGTGGCCGCCTCGGCGACGACGACCAGGTCGTCCTCCAGGGACAGCAGGGCCGCCAGGGCCCCGCGGATGAGGTGTTCGTCGTCGGCGAGCAGGACGCGCACGGTCGTCACGGGGCGACCTCCAGCGCGGCCCCCGCCGCGGCGGACGGCAGCGGCACCTGGGCCGTCAGGCGGAACACACCCTTGCCGACGGGCCCCGCCTCCAGCGTCCCGTCCACCGCGGAAAGCCGCTCCCGCAGCCCCGCGAGCCCGGAGCCGCCCGAGCCCGCCGAGGGACCGTCCGTCGGCGCCGCCACCCCGTCGTTCTCCACCGTCAGCACTACCCGCCCTTCCGACATCCGCACCATCACGGCGACCTTCTTCGCGTCCCCGTGCCGCAGCACGTTCGTGGTCGCCTCCCGCACCACCCAGCCGAGCGCCGACTGCACCTCGGAGGGCAGGCCGGCGGTCTCACCGGTGACCTCCGAGACGATGCCCGCCGCCGAGAGCACCCCCCGGGCGCCGGCCAGTTCGACCTCCAGGGCGGCCTCCCGGTAGCCGCGCACGACGTCCCGGACCTCGCGCTGCGACTCCTGGGCGATGCGCTGCACCTCGATCATCTGCTCCACCGCCTCGGGCCTCCCGCGCCGGGACAGCTGGACGGCCAGCTCGCTCTTGAGCGCGATCACCGACAGATTGCGGCCCAGCACGTCGTGCAGGTCCCGGCCGAACCGCAGCCGCTCCTCGGCGACGGCGAGCCTGGCCCGGGTCTCCTTGGCGTCGTCGAGGGTGAAGACCACGTTGAGCAGCCAGACGGAGAAGACCGCGGTGGCGGCGAGGAAGGCCCCGACCACCAGCAGGACGCACGCCGTGATCAGTGTGGCAGGCCACGGCAGGCCCGCCGCGAACGCCACGATCCCCGCGGCCGCCGCGAAACCGCTCACCAGCCCGATGACCCGCCGCCGGTCGTGATGCACGGCGAGCGCTATCACGCCGACGCCGAAGCCCTGCACCCCCACGAACACGCTGCGGGCCGTACTCTCGACGTTCTCGGGGCCGTGCTCCCCGATGACGACGGCGACGACCGCAAGGGCCTCGGTCAGGACGCCGAGCCCCCACAGCCCCCGCACCGGCAGTGCACGACGCCCGAGGGTCCAGTCCAGCACCCGTGCGACGGTCGCCATGGATGCCACGGCATGGATGCCGACCATCAGCGACAGCATGGTCGCCAGGCGCGGTCCCACGTGCGTGTACGTGGACAGACCGATACCGACGATCTCGCAGACCCCGAAGAAGACGAACGACCCCCGGGTGTACGCCTCCACCTTCTCCGGGGTGCTCTTGCGTCGCCACCATCCCCATGGTCTGGGCATGAATCCGCCGTTCCCACTCGGTCCGTACGTCAGTGCCGCGGTTCCCACCGGAACCGCCGCCGTACAGCGAACACCGCCAGCACGGTCCAGGCCACCGCCGTCGCCGTGGCACCAAGCGTCTCGGCTCCGGACAGGTCACCGGTCCAGCCGCCCCGGACGAGGGTGATCACGGGCGTCATCGGCAGCAGTTCGCAGACGGAGGCCAGCCGGTCGGGGAGCAGTTCCAGCGGGACGAACATGCCGGAACCGAGCATGGAGACGAACATGAAGGGCAGCGGTGTGATCTGCGCGCTCTCACCAGTCCTGGTGAGGCTTGCGGTGACCGCCGCGAGCGCGGCGCACATCACCAGGCCGAGCAGCAGTCCGAGGACGGACAGGTGGATCGCGGACGGCGCGGACAGGTCGAGCAGCACGGCGCAGCCCACGGCGAGCAGCAGGGACTGTACGAGCCCGCTGAGCAGGGCCGGCGTCGCGGATCCGGTGAGGATCTCCACGTCGCGCAGTTCGCCGGTGCGCAGCCGCTTGAGGACAAGTTCCTCGCGCCGGACGACGAAGACGCCGACGAGGGCCGAGTAGACGGCGAACAGCAGGGAGAAACCGACCGCGGCGGGCAGGATGAGCGTGCCGGCGGTCAGTCCGGCCTCGGCGAGATCCATCTCCTTGGCCGCCGACTTCACACTGAACGGCAGCACCAGCGGCACGAACAGGGCAGCGAACAGGGCCCCCTTGTTCCGTCCCATGAGAGTCAGTTCCGCGCGGGCCAGTGCGGCCATGCGCGACCTCGGCGTGCTGATCGCGCCACGCCGCGCCGAGGCACCCGGGGTGGCCGTGGTGGTGCTCATACGACGTACGCCTTCGTCGTGTCAGGTGCCGTTCCGTCGCTCGTCCGTGAGGCGACTTCTTTGGCGATGCTCAGGAAGGCTTCCTCCAGGGACGCCGAGCGGACGTCCAGGCGGCGCAGTTCCACTCCGGCCCGCCCGGCCCACACCAGCAGACCGGTCGCCGCACGCTGCAGCTCGCGGGTGCGCAGCAACACCATCCGGCCGTCGACCACATGGTCGCTCACGCCCAGTGAGGCGAGCGGTGGCAGGTCGCCCACGAAGTAGTCCGTGGGGAGTTCGAAGGAGATATGGGACGGCTGAGCCGCGGTCACCTCGGCCGGGGTCCCGGTGACGGCGATCCGTCCCGCGTGCATGATCGCGAGCCGGTCGGCGAGGTACTCGGCCTCCTCCAGGTAGTGCGTGGTCAGCAGCACCGTCGTACCGGCGTCACGCAGCGCGCTCACCAGCTCCCAGGTGTCGTGGCGGCCTTCGGCGTCCAGGCCGGTGGTCGGCTCATCGAGGAACAGCACCTCCGGGTCGCCGAGGAGCGCGAGCGCCAGGTCCAGCCGGCGCCGCTGGCCCCCGGAGAGCTGCTTCACACGGGTGCCGGTCTTCGACGTCAGTCCGACCAGCTCCAGGATCTCGGCCGGCGGGCGGGCCCCGCTCACGCACCCCGCCCACATCCGTACCGTCTCGGCGACTGTCAGTTCGGAGGGGAAGCCGCCCTCCTGGAGCATGACCCCGGTGCGGGGGCGTACGGCGGCCCGCTCGGTGTACGGGTCGTGCCCGAGGACACGCACTCGCCCGCCGGTCGGAGCCGCGAGGCCCTCCAGTAGTTCGACCGTCGATGTCTTGCCGGCGCCGTTCGTGCCCAGCAGCGCGAAGACCTCGCCGCGGCGCACGGAGAAGTCGATCCCGCGCACGGCCTCGAACCCGCCCCCGTACACCCGCCGCAGGTCCATGACCTCAATCACATGTTCGTGTCCGTCTGTTCTCATGTTTCAACCCTCTCCGCAGAAGCGCGGGGCACCCAGTGCGCCCTGTCACCAGCCGGCATGACAAACGTCATACGGCGGTGGTGTGCGAGGGAGGCATCGGTCACACGTCTCTCCCTTTCCTTCGCGTGCATCCGGTCGCCAGTTAGTTTACATGTCAACCACTGGGCCGCACACCTGCGCCTTCTCTCCGCGTCAGTTGACGACGCCGTGCTCCCACGCCCACGCTGCGATCTCCACACGGTTGCGGGCCCGCAGTTTGTCCTGGATCCGGCTCAAGTGGCTCTTCACCGTGCTCAGGGAGAGAGTCAGCTCCTCCGCGATCTCGTTGTTCGTGCGCCCTCGCGCCACGAAGCGGACGATCTTGTGCTCCTGCGGGCTCAGTCGCTGTGCGGCGGCCGAGTTCTCGGTGTGCTGCGGTGGGCTCAGGTGCTCCAGCAGCCGCACCGTGACGGACGGGGAGATGAGGGAGTCCCCTCCGGCCGCGGCATGCACCGCCTCGATCAGCAGCCGGGGACCGGAGTTCTTGACCACGAAGCCGTTCGCGCCGGCGCGCAGCGCGCGGTACACGTACTCGTCGAGGTCGAAAGTGGTCACGATGACGATCTTTGTGTCGTCCGTCGCGTTCCCCGGCGTCCGCCGGAGCCGCCGGGTGGCCTCAAGCCCGTCCAGCTTCGGCATCCGGATGTCCATGAGACACACGTCGGGGCGTAGCCGACGCACCACCTCGACAGCCTCCACACCGTCGGACGCCTCACCGATCACGGATATCTCGTCCTGTGCCTCCAGGATGAGGCGGAAGCCCGTCCTCACCATCTCCTGGTCGTCAGCGATCACTACTGAGATGCTCACCGAGGTTTCCTGTCTGCCCAGTTCAGGGGTATCGATGCGGATAGTTCCCAGCCGCCTTCCGGCATCGGCCCGCTGCTGAGTTCACCGCCGAGTTCGTCGACTCGCTCCCTCAGACCGATCATGCCGAACCCACTGGGCAGGAACCGGGGCCGTCCGTGGTGCTGGCCGGCCCCGTCGTCCCGAACATGGATGACCAGCCGGCCTGCCGCGACCTCCATCCTCACGTGTACGGCGGACGCGGTACGGGCGTGCTTGCGCACGTTGGTCAGACCTTCCTGAACCAGGCGCTCTGCGGTCTTGGCGAGCTGCGGTGGCCAGTCGTCGGCTTTCACCCCCTCGACGATCTCCAGCGAGACACGCTGTCCTGCCGAGTCGGCCCGCCTGACGAGTTCCTTGATGCTCGTCAGCACGGGTGTCACCGCGGCCTGCGCCGTCGCGGTTTCAGAGGTGCGCAGGAGCCTGACCATGCGTTGCATCGCCACCAGACCGTCCTGGCCGCTCTGCTCGATGTTGCTGAACAGCCTCCGTGCCGTCGCGGGGTCCTTCTCCACGATGTGCTCGCCGGCCTGGGCCTGAACAACGATGGCGGTGACGTAATGAGCCACGTGATCGTGCAGATCCCGGGCGAGGTCCAGCCGCTCGGCCCGCCGGACGTCGCGTGCGGCCGCCCGGCGCCTGCCGTCCTCGTTGCGCAGATAGCCGCCCAGCAGCACGAAGGCCATGGGGAGGAGGACGAACAAGCCGTCGATGTCCCTGAACACCGGCAGGTCCGATACCACCGGAGCACGCTCCTGCGTCCGCATCGCCGCGACGAACAGGGGAACCGAGCACACCATGGCCAGTGACGGCCGTGCATAGCGACCGGTCAGACACAGCAGGGCCAGAAGGCCGCACAGCTCGGCCCAGCCGGGGGTGCGCTGCAACACCGCGCCCTGCACCCATGACGTGGTGAGCAACGAACAGGCCGCCACGCAAAGGCTGAGCCCGCACGCGACGGCATGCCGGCCTGTGCCGTACAGCCATGTCTGCGCCGCTGCGGCTCCCAGGGCCAGGGCTCCGCTCGCCAGGACCGCCAGCCCTATATGACTCCTGCTCACGACAGACGCGTCGAGCAGGAAAGACAGTACGCACAGGCCCGTCATGACGCTGGGCCCGACGGCGGGACGGTGGGGCACACGGAGCATGGGCAGAACCTCAGGCAGCCCTTCAGCGGCGAGGAGAGTTTCGTACGTGCGGCCGTCCCCAGGGCGGCGGGTTCCGCCTCACGACCGAACCGACGCGGTCGTGTGTCACGAACAATAGGTCACACAGGACGAACGAACCACCTGCGCTCAGGAGTTGCCGTGACATCCGCCAAGGCCCGCCCCTGCCCTGTCCGGTGAAGAGGCCGTTGCAGACGGCGGGGACGCGGATCGAACCGGCGGCGGTGGCGTCCGCGATCGGGGCCGCTCCGGCTACGACGGCAGCGCCAGCACCCCCTTGGGACCCACGCGCTCTGCGCTGCGGGTCCCGCGGGGGTACGGGTCGCGCCGTACAGCACTCCGTCGTGTGGTGTCTCAGGTCTGGTTCTCGCCGCCGTCGACGTAGACGTTCGAGCCGACGACGTAGCTGCTCTGTTCCGAGGCCAGGAAGGCC
>NZ_JBIWKB010000092.1:0-25904 GCF_044765425.1 Streptomyces sp. NPDC102462
AGGTGAATCTGCCCGCGTCACCAGCCTCCAGCTCACTGACCTGCACCTTCAGCCCGGTAGGGACTCCAGAACCCCCGAATTGCGCGGAACGCAGGGCCAGGCCCTCGATACTTTCCGTGACGTGTTCGCGAGCCCCGACGCTTCCTTGCTCGTGCGCCTCAACCGCTACACGGTCGACATCCGCGACGTGATCTTCGAACTGCGGCGACGAGCCCCGGCAGACCTTGTGGAGTGGGTCCGCGGTCATGCGCAGAATGTGCCGGATGACCTCCACGGCATCGAGATCCGGGCCGAGGCACTGTGGATCCGCTCTGCTCTGCTGTACGAAGGGCCTGCGCTTCCCGGCAAGTCCGCCGCTCTGGCGCCGTACCCTTTCGATCCGGGTACCGACCCACAGCACGAAGTGCCGCATTTGCAGGCTGTGGCCGCCGCCTACAGCCGTATCCGCAACGCCGAAGCCCGCGCCCTGCTGGCGAGGACCACTGCCAACTACGCCTGATCTTCAGAGGGAGCAACTGATGAACGCCCGCCCCGCTCGACCGACCATGTCGGCTGCGGCCGTCCTGGCCAATGGCGATGGTGAGTACCTCATCGTCAAGCCCGGATACAAGGACGGCTGGAATCTTCCAGGCGGCGGAGTCGACGAGGGCGAAACGCCCAGACAGGCATGTCGGCGTGAGCTCAAGGAGGAACTTGGCATCGACCAGATACCTGGGCGCCTCCTGCTGTCCGCCTACGTGCACACCGCGGACGGTGCGCACATCTACTGGGTGTTTGACGGCGGAACGCTCACCACTGAGCAGCAGCAGGCGATCGTGCTGCAGGAAAGCGAGCTCACAGGCTTCCGCTTCAGCGCACCTGGTGCGATCTCCCCGGACGAGATCCCGCCATCACGCAGGCCTCTGTGGGACGCGGCGCTCGGCGCGCTCACGGACGGTAATACTGTCCACCTGGAGATCGTGGGCTAGGTGGGGGCGACTGCTACTCCGGCACGTCGTCCGCATCGGAGTCGAGGATCTCCGCCATGGTGTCGCTGATGAAGTCCCGGAGCTGATCCCGCACTTCCTGCGAAACCTTCTGCTCTCCGCCACGCGCGGCCATGATCGTGAACCGGCTGCGCACGGCGCGCGCTGAGACGACCAAGCGGCCGATCTCCGGATCGCTGCTGTGGAAGAACACCGGAGGGACATCGAAAGCCAGAGCCAGGGCCTCGAGAACGTCGTCCGGGGCGGTGGGCAGACTGCCCACGCGCAAGTCCCTGACCAGTTCTTCCGTCAGGAGGGACCGGCCACTCTTACGGTTGCCGGACGAGGCGAGGTCCGCGTCGGAGGGCACAGCCCCGTCGTAGACCTCCGTCTGCAAGTACTTGATCTTCCCGGCAACAGTGTTGACGACCTGTGGCGACGATGTCGTCTTCTCAGGCTTTACGGCCGGCACGTCGTGACCGAACGATCGCCTCTGTGCGGCCAGCAGTTCCGCACGGGTGACGTTGTAGGCGGCGGCCAGCGCCGTCACCGCCTCATCGGACAGTGCTCGCCTTCCCTGCTCGGCTGCGCGGATCGGCATCGGGGACGCAGTATTGGTGTAGCGCGTGGTGTCCGACTGCCTCATGCCGGCGTCGCAGCGCAGATCGGCGAGGTTGGGCGGCCCCGTCCGTGGAAAGAGCTCGTCGAGGTCGGCCCCGACCATCGCGGCGATCGCCGGCAGGCGTTCCTGCGGCGGCGTGGCCAACTGGTTCTCCCAGCGGTAGACGGCGTTCGTCTTGACGTTCAAACCTGCGGCCAGGTCGGCCTGCGACAGGCGCTTGGCCACGCGGCGATCGCGCAGCTTGCTGCCGTCGAAGACGCGGTCGGGCATACAGGTACTCCATAGGGTTCGCGTAAGCGCTCTGGCTACTTGATCGGATCACTCGAAGGCGATAGTTTCACCTTTTAGCGATTGGCGGGCGGCTGGCCTGCGGCTCAACTGCCGAATTTGCTCACTGTAGAGCAACCCGTTTCCTGCGGGGAAGCGGGTCGGCCCTGGCCACCAAAGGTTGCGGCGACAGCGTCGGCGCTGCCGCCCAAGCGCAGCTATGGGCGAGAGACATCACCAGCACGGGTCGCCTCAACCACGGCCAGGACCGCATCAGGGCTCCACAAACGTCAGTACAGCTCAGTCAACGGGGGTGTCGCATTTGCAGATCGAAAGGTCGGACACGAGATCGGGCCTGATTGCAGCGAGAGCTTCGGGCTGCTCTCAAGGGCCACGCCCAAGCCACCGGTCAGGCCCGCAGATAGGTGAGGACGGCCAGCACCCTGCGGTGGGTCTCATCCGTCTGAGGCAGGTCCAGCTTGGTGAGGATGCTGCTGATGTGCTTGCCGATCGCTGCCTCGGAGACCACCAGCTGCTTTGCGATGGCGCCGTTGGACTTGCCCTCCGCAATCAGCGCCAGCACCTCGCGCTCGCGCGGCGTGAGCCGCTCCAGCGGATCGCGGCGGCGGCGCAGCAGTTGGCGCACCACCTCGGAGTCGACCACCGTCCCGCCGTCCGCGACCTCGTGCAGTGCGTCGACGAACTCCTCGACCTGGCCGACGCGGTCCTTCAGCAGGTAGCCGACCCCCGAGCCGTCGCCGGAGTCCAAGAGCTCGGAGGCGTAGGTCCGCTGCACGTACTGGCTGAGGACCAGGACCGGCAGAGTGGGCCGGTTCTCGCGCAGCTGCACCGCCGCGTGCAGCCCTTCGTCCTGGAAACCGGGCGGCATGCGCACGTCCGTCACCACAATGTCGGGGGCGTGCTCCCCGACCGCAGCGACCAGCGCCTCCGCGTCCCCCACTGCCGCCACCACCTCGTTTCCACAGCGGCTGAGCAGGCCGATGAGTCCTTCCCGCAGCAGCACGCTGTCCTCGGCCAGCACTACGCGGAGCGGTCGGCCGCTTTGGTCAACTCGCAAGGAAACTCCACAAGTAACAGGGTCGGTCCACCCGGTGGACTGGACACGGCAAGTCTGCCATCGAGAACCGATACCCGATCCGCGAGACCGGTGAGTCCGCTGCCCGCCGAGGGGTCCGCGCCGCCCCGGCCGTCGTCACGCACCTGGAGGAACAGGCGGCCGTCGCGGTGACCGCCGCTCACCTGCGCGCGGTCGGCCCCGCTGTGCTTGGCGACGTTGGCGAGCGCCTCGCAGACCACGAAGTACGCCGCGGACTCGACCGCCTGGGGAGGTCGGCCCGGCAGTTCGAGGTCGACGTCGACGGGAACCACGGAGCGGTCCGCGGCATCGGCGACAGCAGCCTCCAGGCCGTAGTCCGTGAGGATCTTGGGGTGAATGCCGTGGATGAGCTCGCGCAGCTCCGCGAGAGCCTTGCCCGCTTCCTCGTGGGCCTTGGCGAGTTGGTCGACGAGCGGGCCGGGCGGTGCGTCCAGCCGGGCCAGACCGAGGGTCATCGTCAGGGCCACGAGCCGCTGTTGCGCACCGTCGTGCAGATCGCGCTCGATGCGGCGCCGCTCCGCCTCGAAGGCGTCCACCAAACGGAAGCGGGAGCGGGCCAGTTCGACCACCTTGGCGTCGAGCTCGCCCTCGCGGGAGGCGATCAGCAGCCGGGTCAGCTCGGCGCGGGCGCCCGCCGCGATGCCGAGCACATAGCAGCACAGGCCCATGAGGAGCAGGCCGAGTACGGCGACGCCGAACGCGGTCGGCCATGTGGTGATCGTCCATTGCTTGAGCACCTTCGTCTCGTGGCCGTCGCCGACCGTGGCCATCATCAACGGGGCGGCGACCATGGACATCGGGAAGAGCAGGGCGACCGTGACCACCAGCGCGTCGACCGGCCACAGCAGCCCGGCGAACAGCAGCGCGTGTCCGAGCTCCCGCCAGGTCGCCTGCTCGCGCAGCCGGGTAGTCAGCCAGGTCCACAACCCCGGTGCGACCGGCTCCTGGTGCTGGCCGGCCGCCGGATCGCGGTCGATCAGACGCAGCCTGCGCCGCTCCACCCAGGCCACCGGGATCCCGCTGAGAGCGACCAAGACGAGCAGGGGCAGCCCCACCAGGACGATGGCGAGCGACCCGCAGACAGCCGCCACCGTCACGATCGCCACCAGGGCGGCGACGCCGGTCACCGCTCCGGTGAGCAGATACGCGACGGAGCGCCAGGGCCAGGCCGACAGCAGGAAGCCCGGCCGGGACATGGCCTGCCACACATTCCGAGGGTGCATGGGGATCACGGTAGGTGGGCCAACCCGTTCGGTGCCATCGGTCCAGGGCGCGTATCGGGGGTAGGGCCAGCCCCACCCCCGTACCGGACCCGGAGGCCACGGGGCGGGGAGTGCAGGGGCTCGCCACCGCAGGCTGCTGCCGTCAGGAAGGCGTAGTTCCGCCGACTTGTGACGCAAACAAGGTTCGTTGACCGACGTTCTGACGTTCTGATCCGGCTGTGGCCGCCTTCGTTCGGCCGCCGTCAGGCAATGGGGGGATTTTACGTGGAATTCCAGCTTCTCGGTCCGGTCGAGGCGAGAGACGGGGCGCGTCGCATCGCGCTGTCGGGCACCAAGATGCACACGGTTCTGGCCGTGCTGCTGCTCGCCCCTGGTCGCGTGGTGAGTGACGGGAGGCTGAGCGAACTGCTGTGGGGGTGGGATCCGCCTTCCACGTGGCACGCTCAGATCTACACCTACATATCGAGACTGCGAAAACTGCTCGGCCCTGAGGTCGACCTGGTCCGCCGCCAACCCGGCTACCAGATGGTCGCTGACGGGGCGGTCGACCTCATCGAGTTCGGGCGGCTGGAGCGGCTCGGGCGACGGGCGATGGAGGAGCGGCGGTTCACACAGGCTGCCGAAACGCTTCGGCAGGCGCTCGACCTGTGGCAGGGACCGGCACTGGCCAATGTCACGACGCACCTCGCGGAGGCGGAGTTGCCGCAGTTGGAGGAGGCCCGGATGAGCGCACTGGAGCACCGGATAGAGGCGGACCTCGCGCTCGGCAGGCACGGGCGGCTCACCTCCGAACTCACCCGGCTCGTCGGCGAATTCCCGGTGCGGGAGCGGCTGCGTGCGCAGCTGATGGCCGCGCTGTACCGGTGCGGGCGGCAGGCCGAGGCACTGCGCGCCTATCACGAGGGGCGCGAGGTGCTCACCGAGGAACTGGGCGTGGACCCCGGGCCCGATCTCGCCGCCGCCTATCAGTCCTTGCTGAGCGGAGAGCTGGACACTCTCCCGCAGCCCGCGCCGAGCTTGACGTCCGGTATGCGGACGGTGACCGCGCCGCCTGTCATGATTCCGTCGGCGCCGACCGACTTCACAGGCCGGGAGCGGGAGTTCGACGTGCTGTGCAGGCGGTTGACGCCGACGGTGGCGAACGGGCGTGCCGCGTTCCAGCCGAGCCGACTGCTGATCACCGGGATGCCAGGGGTAGGCAAGACCGCGCTCGCCGTACGGGTCGCTCACGCCGTGGCCGACCAGTTCCCGGACGGCTTGCTGTATGCCCGGCTGCGCGCCGACGACGGCACCGTCGCGGACTGCGGCGAGGTGCTGGTCACGCTGCTGCGGGCGCTCGGCGAGACCTCCGAGAACGTGCTGGCCCCGAACGGCGAGCCCGCCCGGACGGAGGAGTTGATCCATAGGTACCGGACCCGTACGGCGGGCCGGAAACTGCTGATCGTGTTAGACAACGCGGCGAACGAGCTGCAACTGGACCCGCTGCTGCCGGCCACGACCGACGCCGCCGTCCTGGTGACGAGCCGCAACCGGCTCTCCGCGGTGCCCGGTTCATGGACCGTGGCGCTGGACCCCATGGAGACCGGTGAGTCGCTGGACCTGCTCTCCGTGATCGCCGGGGGCGACCGGATCGCCGCGGAGCCCGAGGCGGCCCACGCCGTCGTCGAGGCCTGCGGACGGCTGCCGCTGGCACTGCGGGCCGCCGCCGCCCGGCTCGCCGCCCGGCCGCACTGGCAGATGACACGGCTCGCGCGGCGCCTGGCGGATCCCGCCTCCCGCATCGAGGAGTTACGGGTGGGCACGCTCGACGTGCGGCGGATGCTTTCCACGGCGTTACGGCAACATCCGCTGCCCGAACGGACGTTGATTAGCCGACTCGCCATGCGCTCGGGAGGCGAGTTCACCGCGGTGGCGGCTGCCGTGCTGCTCAGGCTGCCTGAGAACGCGGCCGAGGAGTTCCTGGAACGGCTGGTCGAGGCGTCGCTTCTGGAGGCACGTGGCATCGACGCCACCGGCACGCCTTGTTACTGCTTCCACCCCTTGCTCCGTCTCACCGCGGCGAGCCTGGAGGACTTCCCTGCGGAGGGCGAGTTGCTGCGGGCAGGCTGAGCGGCGCCGCCTCCCCCGAGGGAACTGCCCCGGTGGCCGCGGCCGGGGTGAGCCGGGCCCGACGCCGGGGGTAGGTCTGGCACTACCCCAAGTCTCGTCCCTGCCGCAGTGCGTCGCGAGGGTTCCCCGCGGTTTTGTGGAGGCAGCACGGAGACGAGGAAGGCGGCGCCCAATGATGGCATGGCTGGCTGAGCAGATGCTGGTGCATGGCAGCTTCGGCATCCTCGCCGCAGTGCTGCTGCTCCCCGCTCTGGAGGCGGCGCTCCCGGTCGTCGGTGCGTTGATGCCCGGTCAGACCGCGGTGGTGCTGAGCGGGATGCTTGCCTGGCACGGGCACGTCACGGTCGAGGCGGCGCTGCTGACCGCGCTCGTCGGCGCGGTGATGGGCAACCTGGCCGGGTACGCCATCGGAAGCCACTGGAAGGAGCGGCTGATGACCCAGCTGACGGGCCGCTCCCGGCAACGCCGGTTCACGGAGCGTGCCCTGGGGCTGATCGAGCGTCAGGGCGGCGGCGCGGTGTTCGTGGGCCGTTTCACCGCCGTCCTGCGCACCCTCGTACCGACCCTGTGCGGGGCGACCAGGATGCCGCTGCGTCGCTATCTGCTCTGGTCCGTGCTCAGCAGCGCGGTCTGGGCACCTGCCTTCGTCCTCATCGGTTACGTCATGGGCCCGGCCGGGCCCGGGTGACCGGGCCGCCCCGAGAACGGCCGGTACTGCGCCGTTCACCGAAGTTTCCGTCCCGCCGAGGTGTGCGGGAGGACCGACACCGACACGAGTTGGAACACATGAGCAACGACGCGATCCGATTGCGCTCCGTAACCCGGCGGTACGGCTCGGGCGGTACGTCCGTCACCGCCCTCGACGAGGTATCGCTCGCCTTCCCGAGGGGGACCTTCACCGCCGTGATGGGTCCCTCCGGCTCCGGCAAGTCGACCCTGCTGCAGTGCGCCGCGGGCCTGGACCGGCCCACGTCGGGCTCGGTCACCGTGGGCGACACGGAGCTGACCAGGCTGAGCGAGACCAAACTGACCCTGCTGCGCCGCGAGCGCATCGGCTTTGTGTTCCAGGCGTTCAACCTGCTGCCCTCGCTGACCGCCGAGCAGAACGTGGCCCTGCCACTGCGGCTGGCCGGCCGCCGACCGAAGAAGGCCCAGGTGCGCGAGGTGCTCGAACAGGTCGGACTCGGCGACCGGGCGCGGCACCGGCCGACGGAGATGTCCGGCGGCCAGCAGCAGCGGGTTGCCCTGGCCCGCGCCCTGATCACCCGTCCCGAAGTGCTGTTCGGCGATGAGCCGACCGGCGCGCTCGACTCGCAGACCAGCCGCGAGGTGCTGACCCTGCTGCGCGGCATGGTCGACCGGGACGGCCAGACGATCATCATGGTCACCCACGACCCCGTCGCCGCCTCCTACGCCGACCGCGTCGTCCTCCTCGTCGACGGCCGTGTCAACGGCGAGCTGATCGGCGCCTCCGCCGAGGACATCGCGGCGCGCATGACCAAGCTCGAGGCGGCGCCGTGCTGAGCACCACGCTGCGCACCCTGCGCACCCGCTGGGTCACCTTCGTCGGCAGTTTCGTCGCCCTCTCCCTGGGCGTGGCGCTGATCGCCGTCATGGGGCTGGCCCTGGCGACCTCGCTGGACGCACCCGACCGGGGGCCGGAGCGGTTCGCCGCCGCGCCGGTCGTCGTCAAGGGCCAGGACACCCTTGAGGTGCCCACCTCGATCGGCGACCGCACCCAGAAGCTCGCGCAGCCGCGTGCCGTGCCCGACGACGCGGTCGCGAAGCTGCGCGACCTCGGGACCGTCGTCGAGGACCGGTCGTTCGCCGTGCGGGCCGAGGGCGGGCCCGCCGATCTGGTGGGCCACCCCTGGTCCACCGCGGCCTTCGCGCCGTACGAGCTTGACGCGGGGCGCGCGCCCGAGGCCTCGGACGAGGTCGTCGTCAGCGGTGCCTGGGCCCGTCCGGGCACCCGGGTGCGGACCGACGGCGGCACGGTGCGCGTCGTCGGCACCGTGGCCGGGCTCGGCTTCGAGAACGCCGTGTTCTACACCGACACCCGCGCCGCCGAACTGTCGCCGCGCAGCCTCCAGCTCGTGGTCGACGCCGACGCGGCGGCCGTGCGCGAGGCGGTGCGCGGCAGCGAGGGCGTCCAGGTCCTCACCGGGGACGCGCGCCGGTACGCCGACGCCGACCCCGACCGGGACAGCGAGGCCCTCACCGCGATGAACGCCATGTTCGGCACGGCCGGCGGCGTCACCGGGTTCGTGTCGGTGTTCGTGGTGGCCTCGACCTTCGCGTTCGCGGTGGCCCAGCGGCGCCGCGAGTTCGGGCTGCTGCGCACCGCCGGGGCGACCCCGGGGCAGATCCGCCGCATGGTCGTCTGCGAGGCGCTCGGGGTCGGTGTGCTCGCCTCGGCCGCCGGCTGTGTGCTCGGTTCCTACGGGGCTCCGAAGCTCGCCACGTGGGCGGTCGACGAGAGTCTCGCGCCGCGCTGGTTCACCATCGGCGACTACACCTGGCCCTACCACATGGCGTTCTGGACGGGCCTGTTCGTGGCCCTCTGCGGCGTGCTGGCCGCCTCCTGGCGGGCGGGGCGCACCGGTCCCACCGACGCGCTGCGCGAGGCGTCCGTGGACACCCGGCCGATGACATGGGGCCGCTGGCTGTTCGGCGCGGCCCTGCTGATCACCGCCGCGGTGACGCTGGCCATGGCCCTGACGACGAACCCAGGCGACCTGCTGCAGCGCAAGACCTATGTGAGCCGACCGATGCTGCTGATCACCGCGGTCGCGCTGCTCGCGCCCGTGCTGGTGCGGCCACTGGCCCGGCTGATCGCCTGGCTGCCGGCCCAATTGCCGGGCGCCGGCGGGATGCTGGTGCGGGAGAACGCCGCCGCCGGGGTGCGCCGCACCGCCGCCGTCGCGGCGCCCGTGCTGGTCACGGTCGCGCTGGCGGGCTCGCTGCTGGGAGCCACCGCGACCCTCAACGAGGCGAAGGCCACCGAGGTACGCGAGCAGACGGCCGCCGACTTCGTGGTCACTCCGGCGGGCGACGCCGGCTTCGACGAGGCGACGGTGCAGCGGCTTCAGGCCGTGTCCGGTGCCGAGGTCTCGGCGAGCTCGTCGAGCGCCGTGTACGTCCTGGAGGACGGCGTGGCGCTCATCAGGTCCGATGCCAGGGCCGTCGAGCCGGAACCGCTCGCGGCAACGGCCCATCTGCCGATCACCGCGGGGAAGGTGGGCGATCTGGACGACGACTCGATCATCGTCAACGAGGAGTGGGAGCAGCACACCGTGGGCGAGCGGGTGGACGTGTGGCTCGGCGACGGCACGAGGAAGTCCCTGAAGATCGCCGCGGTCATGACCATCGGCACCGGCAACAACGGCGTCTACGTCACCCCGCGCAACGCCCCCGCGGCACCCGTCGACCAGGTCGACGTACGCCTCGCGGACGGTGCCGACGCGGGCACCGTGGCCGCCGGGCTGCGTCAGGCGGTGCGGGCGTCGGGCGGGGAGGTGCTCACCAGGGACGCCTGGGTGCGGGCGACGTACCCCGAGACCAACCGGACGACCCGGATGGGCTTCTTCCTGGTCCTCGGGATCGCCCTCCTCTACACCGGCATCTCGCTGGCCAACACGATGGTCATGGCGACCTCCGACCGGGCCCGCGAGCTGGCTGTGTTGCGGCTGGCCGGCGCCACCAGGTGGCAGGTGCTGCGGCTGGTGGGCGCCGAGGCGCTGATGGTGGTCATGGTCGGCGGACTGCTGGGAGCGCTGGTCGCCGGGCTCAACCTGGTGGGCATGTGGAGCGCGCTGGGCCTGCTCTCGGTGTGGACGCCCATCGAGATCCCGTGGGCAACGCTCGCGGCGGCCCTGGGCGCCTGCGCGGTGCTCGCCGTGATCTCGGCGGTCGCTCCGGCCGGCCTCTCCCTGCGCCGCAGGGCGGTGGAGCTGGCAGGTACCCCGGAGTGACCTTATGACCCGGCGCCGGGCGGTTATTCCCCCGTTCCGTCCGGCGCCGCCTCCGCGTCGCGCGACACCCTCGTGGCCGCGGCGCGGACGAACGACGGCGGGGACGCCCTAGGTGTTCTGTCCACGGAGGTTGGTGACAGGTTTCACGGTGGGGTGATCTTGAACGAGTGAGGGCCTTCCGGGTTCGGTGTGGATTGCGACATCGACATCGAACGGTCAGAAGGCCCTCATGCCCCACCGTAATGCACCCCTGACCGAGACCGGACGCCTGCGCCTGGCCCGCTGCGTCGTCGAGGACGGCTGGCCCCTGCGCCGGGCCGCCGAACGCTTCCAGGTCTCGCCCACGACGGCTCAGCGATGGGCCGACCGCTACCGCGAACTCGGCGAGGCGGGCATGGCCGACCGGCCCTCACGCCCGCACCGCAGCCCGCGCCGCACCCCGACCCGCACCGAACGCCGGATCATCAAGGTCCGGGTGCTGCGCCGGTGGGGACCGGCCCGCATCGCGGGCCTGCTGCGGCTGAACCCGGCCACGGTCCACCGCGTCCTGACCCGCTTCGGCCTGGCCCGGCTCACGCACCTGGACCGGGCCACCGGCCGGGTGATCCGCCGCTACGAGCGCGAGCGGCCCGGCGAGCTGGTCCACGTCGACATCAAGAAGCTCGGCAACATCCCCGACGGTGGCGGCCACAAGACCCTCGGACGCCAGGCAGGCCGCAAGACCCGCTCCGGCGCCGGCTACAGCTACCTCCACAACGCCGTCGACGACCACTCCCGCCTCGCCTACAGCGAGATCCTCACCGACGAGAAGAAGGAGACCGCCGTCGGGTTCTGGCAGCGTGCCCACGCCTTCTTCGTCCAGGCCGGGATCACCGTCGAACGCGTCCTGACCGACAACGGCTCCTGCTACAAATCCCACCTCTGGCGCAACTCCCTTACGGAACAAGGGATTTCACACAAGCGGACCCGCCCCTACCGGCCCCAGACCAACGGGAAAGTCGAGAGGTTCAACCGGACCCTCCTCGACGAATGGGCCTACGCACAGCCCTACCGGAGCGAAGCCGAGCGACGCGACGCCTACCCCGCCTGGCTGCACACCTACAATCACCACCGCGGACACACCGCGCTGAAAGGCCAACCACCCGCCAGCCGCGTCCCCAACCTCACATGGCAATACACCTAGGCAGGCGTCCCCGCCGTCGGCCTTGTCCGGGTGAGGTGGCGCGGGGGGCCTGTGCGGGTGGCGGTGGTCTGAGGCCGTTGGACCGGCGCGTGGCCCGCCGCCACCGCGGTGGCGGGGATCCGGCGTTGTCGTCCGGGGGTGTGTCGGTCCGGCTGCTTTGCCGGTCTGCGCGGCCGTGCGCGGTGAGCATGCTGTCGAGGACGAGGACGAGGACGACGTCAACGCGCTGCCGGTCGAAGTGGCGGAGCCGCCGATACCGCCTGACCCGTCCGGCCCTGCGGAGGGTACAGCGCAGCAGCACGGCGCCGGCCTGGATGCCGTCCGCGGACACCGCGGGCCCGGCGCTCCGTTGAGCACCGGGCCCGCGTCGTGTGTCAGTGGCCGGGTATGAGGGCCGCAGTGAGCAGCGACTGGACCGTCGGCGGCACCCGTAGAGTCCCCCGGGTACGCGGACTCATCATGTAGACGGCGCGGCGCTCCAGGGCAGGGCCCTGCGGTCGATCTTGCCGTTGGCGTTGAGGGGCATGGCCTCCAGGGCGGTGAAGGTGGCGGGGATCATGTAGTCGGGCAGTCGGCGGCCGCAGTGTTCGGCGAAGTCGTGCACGTCCTGCTCGTCGGAGACGTAGTAGGCGGCGAGCTGCGGATCGCCGCTCTCCGGCTGGTGGAGGGTGACGAAGGCCTCGCGGACGGCGGGGTGTTCGGCCAGCACGGCCTGGACCTCGCCGAGCTCGACCCGGAAGCCACGGATCTTGACCTGGTCGTCGAGCCGGCCCAGGAACTCCACGTTCCCGTCCTCGCGCCGCCGCACCAGGTCACCGGTGCGGTAGAGGCGAGCGCCCGGTTCGGCGGCGTACGGGTCGGGCAGGAACCGCTCGGCCGTCAGGTCGGGGCGGTTCGCATAGCCGCGGGCCACGCCCGTGCCGCCGACATACAACTCACCCGGCACACCCACCGGAACCGGCTGCAGCAGACTGTCCAGGACGTACATCGTCAAATTGGGCAGCGGCCTGCCGATCGGCAGAACCTCCGCGTCGGTCTCGGCCGGCACCTCGAAGACGCTGGTGCCGACGGACGCCTCGGTCGGGCCGTACTCATTGACCAGCCGCGTCTTCGGGGCCAGAGCACGCCACCGCTCCAGCGTCGCCCGCGAGAACGCCTCGCCCGCGACGACGAGGACCGGGGCGAGTGCGGCGGCATCGGACGGCGTGAGCTGGTACGCGAGCACATCCAGGTGACGGGGGGTGAGTTTGATGAAGCTGTACGGCGCCCCGGCGGACAGGTGGCTGCCCAGGTCGGCCATGTCCGCACGCTGGGACACCGCGTGCACCGTCTGCCCCGAGACCAGCGGCGCCCACAGGTTGGGCACCACCAGGTCGAACGCCACCGACGAGAACAAGGGAGCGCCACCGGTTCCCCGCGAGGCCAAAACACGGGCCGCCCAGGCGACATGGTTGGCCAGACCCCGGTGAGTGACTTCCACACCCTTCGGCGTACCGGTCGAGCCGGACGTGAAGATCACATACGCCAGCCGGTCCAGATCGTCGTCGGCCCGTGAGGGTGCCGTGGCAGGGAAATCCGCCACGGACAGGGCAGCCTCATCCAGGAGCACCTTGGCGCCGGCGGTCTCGACGATCGCGGCCACCCGCTCGGCCGGATACGACGGGTCCACCGGCACATACGCCGCCCCCGCCTTCCACACCCCGAGGAACGAGGCGACCAGCGCCGGACCCCGGTCCAGCATCACCGCGACCCGCGACTCCGCGACCACTCCACGGCTGCGCAGACAGTGCGCGATCCGGTTCGCCTCGGCATCCAGTTCCCCGTACGAGACCGTCACGTCCCCGCTGCGTACCGCCACCTCCTGCGGAGACTTCGCCGCCTGTGCCTCGAACAACTCCAGCACCGACGCCGACTCCGCCTCTGCCGCCGTGTCGTTCCACTCCACCAGCTGACGCCGACGCTCCTGCTCCGGCAGATGGGACTCCTGCGCCGACCCTTCCGGATCCGCCGCCATCGCCTCCAGCACCGATCTGTACAACGCCGCCACCCGGGCCGCGTTCGGCCGGCTCAGGGCATGCGTGTTGGTCTTCAGTCCGATGCGCCGGGAGATCGTAGTGACGGCGAGGTCGAATTCCGTCGTCCCGGGCGCCAGCACGCTGTCCAGGTCGACCGCGTCGCTCTCCAGGCGGTCGAAGTCCACATGGTTGAGCAGTACATCCACCAGTCGCCGCCCGCCCGCCATGCGTTGCATCTCCGGCATGGGAAACCGCCGGTGCGGCCAGAGTTCGGCTTCCTGGGCGAAGGCCTGCGCCACCAGTTCGCGCCAGGTGCGGGCCGTCCGTCCGAAGGCGAACGGAACGGTGTTGAGGTGCATGCCGTAGATACGGTCGGCGTCCACCGCCTCCGGCCTGGTGTGCACCACGACGCCGCTGGTGAACTCCGGTTGCTCGGTGAGCGTGCTCAGCACCTTGCCATGCGCGGCGACCAACACGCTCTTGAGCGAGGCGCCGGCCTCGGCAGCCAGGGTGCGCAGCCCGTCCTCCAGATCGTCGAAGGGCACGGACACCCAGAAGTGCTCGGCGGGCCGGTCGGGCTCGCCCCAGCTCTCGGGGAGGGAGAACTTCTGCGGACCTGCGATCGTCCGCGCCCAGTAGGTGCGGTCCTCGTCGGAGGCCAGGGCGCGCAGTTCCCCAGCGATGGAGTCGGCGAACCTGACACTGGGCGGCGTGTACGGAGCCGGTTCCCGGCCCTCGCGCATCTCCCGGTAGCAGGTGAGCAATTCCTGGACCAGGGAGTGGTAGCTCCACCCCTCCACGATGCCGTGGAACTCGGTCACCGACAGCCACCATCCGCCGTTCACCAGGTGTGCCGTGAGCCGGAACAGCGGGGGTTCGGCGAGGTCGAAGAGGCGGGCCTTCTCCTCGGCGTGGAAGGCATCGAAGCCGCGCTCCACCTCCACGGCGCCGAGGCCGCGCAGGTCACGCACCACCACCGGGATCTCCGCTGTCGGATGCACCAACTGGACGGGTACCGAGCAGGATGCGAGGTCGAAGGAGGTACGCAGGACGTCATGCCGTTCGACGAGCACGGCAGCGGCTGCGCGCAGCGCGTCGAAGTCGAACGAGACCTCGTCGCGCATCCTGGTGGAGGCGACGTTCTGGTAGTTGCTGTGCCGGTCGTGCGCCAGCATGTCGACGACCATGCCGATCTGCGTCTGCGACATCGGGTACGCGTCGGCCAGCCCGGCCGGCAGCCGCTCACGGTCCCCGTCTGCCAGCAGTTCGAACGGCTCCACCGCCGCCCGTACGACGGCCGGTCCCCGACCCGCCACGAGTCCGGCCAGCCCGGTGATCGTGCGGTGATCGAAGACGTCCCGGACGGCGACGTCGAATTCGGCCGCCCGCAGGGCGCCGACGAGCGCGACCGCCCGGATGGAGTCGCCGCCGAGGTCGAAGAAGCTGTCTTCGACGCTCACTTGGTCCAGGCCTAGCACCTCCTGCCAGACCTCGGCGATGCGCTCCTCGGCGACGGTGCGCGGAGCGGCGTACGCCCGGTCGCTGCCCCGGGCGTCCTGGCCGGGTGCGGGCAGGGCCCGCTTGTCGAGCTTGCCGTTGGTGGTCAGCGGGAGCCGGTCCAGGACGACGAAGGCCGCGGGGACCATGTACTCGGGCAGCGAGACTGCCAGATATGCCCGCAGCTCGGCCGGCCTGGGCGCGTGATCCACCGGCAGGACGTACGCCACCAGCTGTTCGTCGCGGACGACGATGACAGCGTCGCCCAGCGCGGGATGGGCGCCCAGCGCGCTTTCGATCTCACCGAGCTCGACGCGGAAGCCGCGAATCTTCACCTGGTCGTCGATCCGGCCGAGGAACTCCAGCTGGCCGTCCGCGAGCCGGCGGGCCAGGTCACCGCTCCGGTACAGACGGGAGCCCGCGGGACCGAACGGGTCCGGCACGAAACGCTCGGCGGTCAGCTCGCGGCAGTTCAGATAGCCGCGGGCCACACCCGGGCCGCCGACATGGATCTCCCCCGGCACCCCGACCGGCACCAACTGGCCGTGCCGGTCCAGCAGATGGAGGGACAGATCATCCAGTGGGCTGCCTATGACACTGCCTGCTCCGGCCGACAGGTCCTGCTCGGTCAGCCGGTGGTAGGTGGTGTGTACGGTGGTCTCGGTGATCCCGTACATGTTCACTAGGGCGACGCGGTCCGGGCCCAGCCGTTCGGTCCACGGCTTCAGCTCGTGGACGTCCAGTTTCTCTCCGGCGAACACCACGGCCCGTACGCGGAGTCGACGCTCTCCCGCGGTGGCGACCAGACCGCGGAAGGCGGACGGCGTCTGGCTGAGAACGGTCACCTCCTCCTCCACCAGCAGGTCCAGGAACTCCTCCGGCGAGCGGGCGACCGTGAATGGCACCACGACCAGCCGTCCGCCGTGCAGCAGCGCACCCCACATCTCGAAGACCGACACATCGAACGCGTACGAGTGGAACAGCGACCACACATCGCTCTCGCCGTACGCGAGATGGCGCCGCGCCTGCTCCATCAACCGCACCACATTGGCGTGGGTGACCGCGACGCCCTTGGGCTTCCCCGTCGAGCCGGAGGTGTAGATCGTGTAGATCAAGTTCTGCGGGCTGCCGTCCACGGCCGGATCGGTGTCCGGTTGAGCGGCGACGAGTTCCGCGTCCCGGTCCAGAAGGACGGGTTCGCCCTCGTACAGGCCCTCCAGGACGCCGGACTGCGCCGACGTGGTCAGCACCACCGGAGCCGCCGTGTCGCGCACCAGGTACGCCAGACGGTCGGGCGGGTTCGCGGGATCCAGCGGAACATAGGCAGCGCCGGACTTCAGCACACCGAGCAGCGCGGGCATCAGCTCGATGCCCCGCTCCAGGCACAGACCGACCAGGTCCTCCGGGCCGACGCCCTTCGCACGCAGCAGATGAGCGACACGGTTGGCACGGGCATTGAGCTCCCCGTACGACAGCGTTTCCCCGCCGAACGAGACCGCCGCGGCATCCGGCGTACGCCGCACCTGCTCCTCGAACAGCTCGTGCACCCGGCGCGTGACGGAACTCGCGCCCTGCGGTCCCGCGACCTCCAGCAGCGCCGTCCGTTCCTCCTCGCCGAGCATGTCCAGACGCGAAAGCCGGGTCCCCGGCCGGGCTACCGCGGCAGCGAGGAGGCGTACGAAATGGCTCAGCATCCGCTCCGCCGTCGAGCGGTCGAACAGCGCCGTCGCGAACTCCAGCCGTGCGGACAGTGCTCCGTCCCGTCCCTCGTTCATCACCAGGGAGAGGTCGAACCGCGCCGGAGGAGCGGCGGGCGGGACGGCCGTCATGGAGACGCCCGGCAGTCGGTAGTCGTCGACCGTCTCCTCACGCAGGGTGAACAGTACTTGGACGAGTGGGGTGCGCGACCTGTCGCGTTCAGGTTCGAGTTCCGTGACCAACTGGAGGAACGACACGTCCTGATACTCGAAGGCGTCGAGCACAGTGGTGCGGGTGGCGGACAGCAGATCGTAGAAGGCCGGATCGCCGTTGAGGCGGCCGCGCAGGACGAGGCTGGTGATGCCGTAGCCGAAGAGGCGCTGCCACTCCGGGCGGTTCCGTGCCGACAGCAGGGTGCCGACGGCGATGTCGTCCTTGCCTGTGTACCGCGCCAGAAGTACCTGGAAAGCGGTGAGCAACACGGTGAAAGGTGTCGTGTCGTGCCGCTTGGCCAGGTCGCGCACGGCGTCGGCGAGTTCGGCCGGCAGGGCGTGGACGACCGAGTCGCCCCGGTGGTCGCGCACGGCGGGACGTGGCCGGTCCGTCGGGAGGTCGAGCTGGGTCAGGCCGGCCAGTTGCCGTCGCCAGTAGTCGAGATTGCGCTGTCCGATGTCGCCCGCGAGCTGCTCGCGCTCCCATGCCGCGTAGTCCGCGTACTGGAAGCGGAGCGGCTCCGGGCCCTCCCCCGGCCCGGCCGCGTACAACGCGCTGACGTCTTCCGCGAAGAGGTGCGCCGACCAGGCGTCGCAGGCGATGTGGTGCACGACCACGATCAGTATGTGTTCGTCGGCCGCGAGGCGCAGGAGTTGTCCGCGGACCGGCCAATCGCGCTCCAGGTCCATGGGCCGCTCGGATGCCCGCGCGATACGCTCCCGTACCGCTGTCTCCCGTTCCGTGCCGAGGATCCGGGAGAGGTCTTCGACGGGGAGTTCCACGGGGCGCACGGGGTCGCTGCTGCTGGAAGTTCTTGCGGATCAGCAGCAGACTGCCGAGCGAAGCGAGTCCGGCCGCCGCCGAGAAGAGAAAAGGGGCCCAGCGGGCCGCGCTCTGCAGCAGTACGCCGCCGGGCTGGCCGAGCAGCACGGCAGCGCGCCCGCGCGCCTCGTTCTGCGAGAGGGCGGCCGCCAGTTGGCCCGCGTGGACGACGTTGCGTACGGCTCCCCGCTCGGCGAGGCGGTACAGGATGGCGAGGCTGGTCTCCAGGAACGCGACGGCGGCCAGCTGGACCGCGGAGAACCGGCCGGCGGCGAGCGTGACGACGACGCTGCCGAGCGCCACGGCCCGTGCGCCCTCGCAGACCATCATTAGCCGTCGCCGGTCCCAGCGGTCGACGAGGACTCCGGCGGGCAGCTGCACCAGGAGCAGCGGCAGCAGAGCGGCGAACGACACCGCCGACATGACAAGCGGCGAGTCGGTGTGCCAGAGCACGACCAGCGGATACGAGACCCCCGTGATCCTGCTGCCCAGGAGGGACACGGCGGCACCGGACCACAGCAGCAGGAAGTCCCGGTTCCGCCGCAGAGGAGCCGGGCCGTCCGCTGTCACCTCATGCGCACCGGCTGTCATCCGTCCCATGGTTCGGCCATGGCGACGGCCACCTTGCGGGGGCCGGTGAACGGTTCACGGCCGTGCGCGGCCAGCATGTTGTCGACGACGAGCACGTCGTCGCGCTGCCAGTCGAAGCGGGTGGACGCGGCCCGGTAGGCGGCCCGCAGATGGTCCATCACCTCGTCGGGGATGCGACCGCCGTCGCCGTAGTACGTATGGGTGGGCAGGTCCTCCTCGGCATAGATTTCCCGCAAGCCCTCCTGGACCTCCGGGGCCAGCGTTGTGACGTGGAAGAACGTGGCGTGGTTGAACCAGACGCGGCTGCCGCTCGCGGGGTGGGTGTTCACGGCCCGGCGTACGGCGGTGGTACGCAGTCCGCCGTCCGGCCGCCAGTGCGGTTCGATGCCCTTGCCGCGGCAGTACTCCTCGACGGCGGCCCGGTCCCGGGTTCCGAACGCCTCCTGCCACGGCACGCCGAACTCGGCGTGGAAGTTGCGGACGACCTGCCAGCCTCTGCGCTCGAACTCCTCCCGTACCCCGGGGTCGATGCGCCGGTAGACCTCGCGGATGTCGGCGAGCGGGGTGGCGCCCAGTGTGTGCGCGGGCTCGATGCAGTAGAAGTACAGGGTGTTCGGCCAGGTCGCCTGGTACGAGTTCTCGTTGTGCAGGAAGATCTCCTCGTCGGCCGGGTAGTCCGTCGACGTGTAGACCTGTCCCTTGATGGTGGAGCGCGGCGAGGAACGCTCGGCGTAGCGCAGCGGGGCGCTGCCGGAGAAGGCGCGCACCGCGCCGTCGAACCCGTCGACGCCTCCGACCTCGAAGCCGCGCAGCAGGATCGCCCCGCTCTCGCCGAGGACGGTCCGCAGCTTCTCACGGTGAGCGGCGATGTACTCGTGCACCGGGGTGCCCGGCTCTGCGGTGAATTCGATCGCGGTCATGCGACCAGCACTCCTGTCTCCATGCTGGGAACCAGCTCCTCGTACCGGTGGATCTCGACGGGACCGGCGGTGCCCGCCTCCCGGGCCAGCGCCGCGAAGAGCCCGTCGGCCATCGGCAGGTCCTGCACCAGCCACGTGCCGGAGCTGTTCGGTTCGATGTGGTCGACCAGCACCGGGCCGTCCTGGCGGGGCTGTACGTCGACTGCCCTCAGGTCCGTGACGATGCCGACGCCGATCGCCTTCACCACCGCTTCCTTCCGGGTCCAGCAGCGGAAGAAGGCGCGGGTGCGCGCGCGCTCGTCGGGCCGGGAGCAGACATGTGCCAGCTCCGGGGCGCTCATCACGAGTTCGGACGCGCCGTCGACGTCCAGGCTGCGGTCGCCTTCCAGGTCGACGCCGACCCGATGGCCGGCGACCACGGCGAGCAGCCAATGCGGTCCGCTGCGCGAGAGGGTGAAGTCGAGGTCGGTGGGCGGCCACTCGATCCGGGGCCGGCCGTGCCGTGGGTGGGCACAGCGCGGGCATGGACGTCTACCGAGGACCACCTCGCCCGGCGGCACGGCGAGGTAGTGGGAGAGCACCCGGCGCAGCGCCGCGTGCGCGGCCGCGTAGCGCCCCGCGGCCGGGTCCGGCAGTCGGCGGGCCTTGTGCCGTTCTTCCTCCGACAGCAGGTCGGTGCCGCCCGGCGCGAGCGCGTCGGGGGCCCGGCCCCGCCAGATGTGGACCGCGTTGCGGTCCCTGAGCCGTTCGTATGCGGTGGTCATCGCCTCAGTCCGTTCATCGGTGGGTCGCGCGGGGCGGAGCGGGACAGTCAGTCCGACATCGCGACCAGGACCCGGCGCTCGCCGGTGAAGGGGCGGCGGCCATGGGCCAGCAGGACGTTGTCGATCACCAGCAGGTCCCCGGTGCGCCAGTCGACGTCGACGGCGTGCTCCAGGCCGCGGTCGCGGATCTGCTCGACGTACGCGGCCGGGATGGGGCTGCCGTCGGCGAAGGTGACACTCTGCGGCAGGTCGTCCTCGGGCATGATCTGTGCCAGGGCGGCCGCGGTCTCGTCGCCGAGGCCGGCCGGGTGCCACTGGTCGGACTGGTTGAACCACACATCCGTGCCGGTGACCGGATGGCGGGTGGTGGCCGGGCGCACCGAGGAGACGCGCAGCCCGCCCTCGGCCCGCCACTCCCAAGTGGCGCCGGTCGGGTCGAGGAACGCCTCCACGTCCGCGCGGTTGGTCGTCTCGAAGGTGTCCTGCCAGCTCTTGCCCAGGCCGTAGCCGTCGTGCAGGTTCTGCACATAGCGCACGCCGCCCGCGAAGGCCTCGCGCACCTCGGCGTCCAGGGAGTTCAGCCACAGTGCCGCGTCCACCACCGGGGTGGCACCGCCGCCGCCCGGCTGGATCTGGCAGTAGAAAGCGAGGCGAGTCGGCCAGGCGTGGGCGTAGCTCATCTCGTTGTGCATCGAGATGGTGAACTCCTGCGGGTACTCGGTGGATGTGTAGACGTTGCTGCCGACCTTGGTGCGCGGGGAGTTGCCGTGCACATAGGCGAGCCGGTTGGGCAGCAGCAGGTCCAGCACCTCGTCCAGGTGGTCGGGGGTGACCCCGAAGCCGCGGAAGACCAGGCCCTTCTCCTCCGTCAGCAGCCGGGTCAGCTCCTGCGGCCCCATGTCCTTGAGACGGGCGACGAGTTCACCGGCGTCACCGCCGAACTCGGCCTCGATCTCCAGCGGCGTCCAGATGTCGGTCTGTGTCATCGGCTCATGCCTCCAGATCTTTGGTGATGTCAGCGACCAACTCCGCCTCCTGGTGGGCGAGGTAGAAGTGGTCGCCCGGGTAGGTACGCAGGGCGAAGTGATCGGCCCGGGTCAACTCGGACCAGGCCAGTACGGAACGCACGGGCGGTGACGCGGGGCGGTAGTTCTCGACAAGCCGGTAGTCGGCGCGCAGCGCGGGCAGCAGCAGTTCGCGCAGCTCGGGGATGTCGTACGCCTCCGAGCCCAGCGAGCCCAGCCGGCGTACCCCGGCGAGCAGTTCGTCGTCGCCGCGCAGGTGCAGGCCCGTGCGGCGGATCCGGTGGGGCGCCGACCGAGCGGAGACGATCAGCCGGCGCGGCACGACCCCGTGCCGGGACTCCAGCCGCAAGGTGGTCTCGTACGCGACGGTCGAGCCCATGCTGTGCCCGAACAGGGCCAGCGGGCGATCGAGGCAGGCCAGCAGCGCGGCGGTGACGGCGTCGGCGAGATCGGCCATGTCCTCGGCGAACCGCTCGGACAGCCGCTCCTGACGGCCCGGGTAGCGGACTGCGAGCAGTTCCACGTCCTTGGGCAGCCGTGCCGCCCAGCCGTGGAAGAGCTGAGCGGTTCCACCCGCGTGCGGAAAGCACACCAGCCGGATCCGGGGCGTTCGGCCGGACGCGGCCGGGTACGTCCTGAGCCACGGGTCCCCCCACCCGGACCGGTCAGCCACCCGTGGCACTGTCGGTGCCCGTGTCGGTCCCGTCATTCGTGATCTCCCCCTTCAAATCCGGCGCCAGGACGGCGAACAGAGCCAGTAACGCCATCGCGGCGGCGATCGCGCGGACGGTGCTCTCGGCGCCCCAGGCCGCGAGGAGCAGGCCTGCCGCTGACGAGCCGAGTGCGTTGGTCCCGGACCCGATGAGCCCGGACATCGCGGCGACCCGGCCCTGGAGCGCGTCGGGGGTGGTGCTGACCTGGTAGACGGACGCGCCGACGTTGAACACCGCGCCGACGAACCCGGTTCCGGCGTACAGCGCGCCCAGCAGCACCGGCTCGCTGGTGAAGCCCATGGCGCCGATCAGCAGCGTCCAGGACACGGCCCCGCCGATGAGCAGCGTGCGCTGGCGCATCCGGCGCTGGATCCGGCCGCCCCCGAGCGCTCCGCACAGGCCGCCGACGCCGCCGATGCCCACCACGACGGCGAGCGTCGCCGAAGGCAGCCCTGCCTCCTTGATCCGCAGGATCAGGGCGAGTGCCAGCATCTGGAACAGCACGTTGGTGCCGGCGACGTACCCGAGCGCCGCGCGCAGGAACCGCTGCCGCCACACCCAGCGCATCCCCTCCGCGACCTCCGTCGTCATCCGGCGCCGACCCGTGCGGTCGGCGCATTCCTGCTGGAAGTCCTTGTGGATCAGCAGCAGGGAGAGGGCCGAGACCAGATAGCCGAACACGCCGAATGCGAACGGCAGCCAGCGGGCCGCCGCCTGCAGCAGCACACCGCCGGGCTGGCCGAGCAGCCCGGCCGCCCGGCCGCGCGCCTCGTTCTGCGCGAGAGCGGTGGGCAGGTGCGCCGGATGCACGAGGTTGCGTACGGCTCCCCGTTCAGCGAGCCGGTAGAACACGGCGAGGGACGCCTCGACCAAGGCCGCGGCCGCCAGGTGCGCCACCGTCATCCGGCCCGCCGCGAGGGCGAGCGCGACGCTGCCGACCACGATGAGCCGGCCCGCCTCGCACACCAGCATCAGCCGCCGCCGGTCCCAGCGGTCCACCAGCGCGCCGGCCGGCAACTGCACCAGCAGCAGCGGCAGCAGGGCCGCCGTGGACACCACGGACATGGCCAGCGGGGAGCCGGTGTGCCACAGCACGATCAGCGGGTAGGCGACCGCCGTGACACGGGCGGCGAGGAAGGACAGGCTCGCCCCCGACCACAGCAGCAGGAAGTCCCGGTTGCGGCGCAGCGGACGGTCCGGGCCCGCCTCCTCGGCCGCCGTGGAGCCAGCGGCGGGCCCGCCGCCGGTTTCGGCGCCCTCGACGAGTGTCATGCCCGGCACCACTCCAGGACCGCCATCGCGCTGTGCATCTTGTTCTCGGCCTGTGCGAAGGCGACGCTCGCGGGGCCGTCGAGGACCCCGGCGGTGACCTCGTCGCCGCGGTGCGCGGGCAGGTCGTGCATGAACACGGCCTTGGGGCTGGTCCACCACAGCGCCTCGGTCACCTGGAACGGGGCGAAGACCGTGCGCCAGTCGGGGTCGGGTTTGCTGGTGCCGGTGGTCTGCCAGCGCGTGGTGTAGACGACGTCCAGGTCGGCGGGCAGCAGGTCCATGTGGTGGCGCTCGCGGAACACCGCACCGCACCGTGCGGCCTGCTCGGCCGCACGCTCGCGGCAGGACGGGGCCAGGCCGTAGCCGGGCGGAGTGCGCAGTTCGAGCTCGACGCCGGGGAAGCGGGTCAGAGCGAGGGACAGCGCGGAGGCGGTGTTGTTGCCCTCGCCCACGTAGAGCACATGCAAGCCCTCGACCCGGCCGAAGTGCCGACGCATCGTGGTCAGGTCGGTGAGTGCCTGGGTGGGGTGCTCGTCGGCGCTCATCGCATTGATCACGGCCATCCGGTCCTGGGCGGCCCAAGCCCGCATCTCCGCGGGGTCGCCCGCGGTGCGGGCGACGAGGACATCGAGCATGCCGGACATCACCCGGCCGGTGTCCTCGCTTGTCTCACCGGTGTTGAGCTGAAGGTCGTCGGGGCCGTAGGCGATGATCTGCGCGCCCAGACGCAGTGCGCCGCTGGAGAAGGCGGTGCGGGTACGGGTGGAGGTCTTGCTGAAGTAGACGCCTACGACATCCCCGACGAGCGGAGTCGACCGGCCGGCGGTGCCGGCCGAGAACTCCGCCCCCCGGGCGACCAGGGCCTGCAGATCCGCGTCGTCGAGGTCGTTGATGGAGATCAGGTGCCGTACGGGTGCCACGGAATGCTCCTCTTTCCTTCAGGGGTGCGGACCGGTCGATGGGGGCGGGCGGGGCTGTGCGCTCCCCGTGCGGGGAGCGCGGGGTCATGCCCCTTCCTCCTCGGTGACGACAGGGGCGAGGACCGCCGGGAGCCCGTCACCGCCCTCGGCCGTGCGCCAGTCGGAGGCCAGGCGGCCGCTGCCGAAACCGGCGTGCGTGCGGCCCAGTTCGGCTGTCAGATGTCTGACGACGGCCTTGCCGGAGTCGGCATTGGTCAGGGCGACGAATCCGGTGCCGCCGTGCAGATGGCTGATCGCCATGTTCCAGTAGCCCGAGGGCTCGCCGCCGTGCCCGAACTCCAGGTCGTCGCCGCTGTCGTCGACGATGGTCCCGAGCCCGTAGAACGTGCCGGTCTCGCCCGCCAGCAACTCCCGGGCCAGAGCCTGAGGGATCAGTGCGTCCGGGGCACCGACAAGGGCCTCCCGCACCGCGACCAGGAACTGGGCCGTGTCCACCGCCGTCGTCCACAGCCCTGCGGCGGCGAGGTGGGCGCGGATGCGCCAGCCGCCCTTGAGCGGGGCGCCGTGAACGTCGTGGCCGAGGGCCACGGGCAGGCCTGCGGTGTGCGGGTGATCCTGGTCGAAGCTGCTGTCGGCGAGACCGAGCGGGTCCAGCACGAGACGCCGCATCAGTGGCTCGAACGGCTCGCCCGTGACGTCCTCCAGCACCTGCTGGACCACCCAGTAGTGCGTGCTGCTCTTGCGGAACACCTCCCCCGGCGGCAGCTCGCGGCGCACCCGCGGGGTGGTGGCAGGTGGCCTGCCCTCCAGCAGTTCGAGCAGGCTCGGTACCGGCTCGCCGGGGCGGCGCCCGGGACCGCGGTGCCGGGCGAGCCCGGCGCGGTGTCCGAGCAGCATCCGCAGGCTGATGCGTCCCGGAGCATCCGGTGCCTCATCGAGGTGCCAGGAGGTGAGGTAGTCATCGATGTCGGCGTCCAGGTCGACGATTCCCCGGTCCACCAGGCACAGCACGCCCAGCGCGGTGACGTGCTTGCTGATGGAGCCGACCTGGAACAGCGTGCGATCCGTCACCGCCGCGTCGCTGCCGGCCGCCAGCACGCCGTGGCCCTCGACGGCCGCCACCGCGCCGTCCCGGATGACGGCGAGGGCGACACCGGGCACGTGATGCTCGGTCATGACGGTGTCGATGCCCTCGGCGAGTCCGCTCGGCGCGGCGGGGGCCCGGTCCCGCGGCGCGGCGGAGAGCAACGCGGCGGCCTGCGAAACCGCCTCGCTCGTCTGCTCCGCGCCTTCCCCGCCGGCCTGCCGGAGCAACTGCGCCAGCAACTCGGCGGGCACCTCGACGGTGCCTGAGGCCCCGGCTTGCGGCCGGGTGGCGTCCGCGTCCGCCGGGCTCGCGGCCCGGGACGCGGCCGGGGCCGTACCGTGCCCACCGTCCGCGGCGGCCGAGTCCGCGTCCACCGCCGCCGCCAGGTCGATCAAGGTGTCGTGCTGGTACATACGGTAGATCGAGATCGCCAGGCCGGCGGCGCGGGCCGCGGCCAGGATCTTGATCATCAGCAGGGAGTGGCCGCCGAGGTCGAAGAAGCGGTCGTGGATGCCGATCTGCTCGACGCCGAGGGCCTCGGACCAGATGGCGGCCAGCGCCTTCTCCGTCGGCGTGCGCGGTGGCACGTGCTCCGTGCCGGTGCGCAGCGCACCCCGGTCGGGCATCGGCAGGGCGCGCCGGTCGACCTTGCCGTTGGCGTTCAGCGGCATGACGTCCAGGACCACGAAGGCCGCGGGCACCATGTAGTCGGGCAGGCGCACCGCGCAGTGCTCGGCCAGGACCTCGGGCGCCGGGGCCGCCGCGCCCGCCGCCGTCCAGTACGCCACCAGGCGGCGGTCGCCGGGCACCGGCTCGTGGACGGTGACGAACGCCTCGCGGACCGCGGGGTGTCCGGTGAGAACGCTCTGGACCTCGCCGAGTTCGACACGGTAGCCGCGGATCTTGA